>JAZKEM010000029.1:0-3134 GCA_040387055.1 Pseudomonadota bacterium
GTCACCGACATGACGGACCCGGATTGGGAACCGATCATGAAGCGCGCCAGCGCCATCGTCACCAACCGCGGCGGTCGTACCTGCCACGCTGCGATCATCGCGCGTGAACTCGGCATCCCTGCAGTTGTGGGTTGCGGCAACGCCACCGAAATTCTGAAAGATGGCCAGAACGTCACCGTGTCTTGCGCTGAAGGCGACACCGGCCACGTTTACGAAGGCAATATCGATTTCGCGATTGATGAAGTCGCACTCGACAAGATGCCGGATATCCCAGTCAAAATCATGATGAACGTCGGCACGCCTGAACAGGCTTTCGACTTCGCATCACTGCCGCACAAGGGCGTTGGTCTCGCACGTTTGGAATTCATCATCAATCGTCAGATCGGCATTCACCCGCAGGCATTGCTGGAACTCGATAAGCAAAGCACCGACGTGCGCCGCATGATCGACCAGATGATTGCGCCTTACGGCAATCCGGTCGACTACTTCGTTAAGCGTCTGGCTGAAGGTATCGCCACCATTGCTGCGGCGTTCGCGCCAGAGCCAGTGATTGTGCGCATGTCCGATTTCAAATCGAACGAATACGCCAACCTCATCGGCGGCAAGCGTTACGAGCCGCACGAAGAAAACCCGATGCTCGGTTTCCGCGGCGCATCGCGTTACATCTCGCCGACCTTCCGTCCCTGCTTCGATATGGAATGCAAGGCGATGAAATACGTGCGCGATGAAATGGGCCTGACCAATATCAAGGTCATGATTCCTTTCGTGCGTACGCTCGGCGAAGCCAAGCGCGTCAACGAAATTCTTGCTGAGAACGGCTTGAAGCGCGGCGAGAATGGCCTGCAAGTGATCATGATGTGCGAGCTGCCCTCCAACGCGGTGTTGGCTGAACAGTTCCTCGAACACTTCGATGGCTTCTCGATCGGCTCCAACGACATGACGCAGCTGACGCTGGGTCTGGATCGCGACTCCGGTCTGATCGCACATCTGTTTGATGAGCGCGATGAAGCGGTCAAAGCAATGCTCAGCATGGCGATCAGCGCTTGCCGCAAGAAGGGCAAGTACATCGGCATCTGCGGCCAGGGTCCTTCGGATCACCCAGAACTCGCCAAGTGGCTGCTGGATCAGGGCATTGAATCAATGTCGTTGAATCCGGATACCGTGGTGGAGACTTGGTTGTTCCTCGCCGGACAAACTACACACTAAAAGAGACTACGCCATGCTACGCGCCGCCTTCGTTGCACTGTTGATCTGTCTAAGCGCATGCGCGCAAGCAGAAAACGCACAACAGCCAGCATCGCCGGCGGCGCAGGCAGCGGCGGCACTCCCTTTTGATTATTGGTTGTTGTCGCTGTCGTGGTCACCGCAGTATTGCCGCGATCATGTTGGCGACCCGCAGTGCTTGCGGCCTTACGCCTTTGTCGTTCATGGCCTGTGGCCGCAGAACGAAGTGGGCTATCCCCAAGACTGCGGACGTGGCGAATTGGTAGATCAGAAGTGGGTGAAACGCATGCTGCCAATCATGCCGAGCGCCAAATTGATTCAGCACGAATGGCGCAAGCATGGCGTGTGCAGCACGATGTCGATGGACGAGTACTTCATGACCGTCGAACGTTCTTATCGCAACATCGCAATTCCGACGGCTTACCAAGAGCCCAAGGAATACATCAACACCACCGCCGAAGAAATTCAGCGCAATTTTCTTGCTGTAAATCCAGGCCTGAACGCTGACAGCATTGCACTGCAATGCGCAGGACGTTTTCTCAAGGAAGTTCGCGTCTGCTACGACAAGAATTTTCAGTTCCGTAGCTGCGGCGCCGATATTGAAGACCGCTGCCGCGATAAGATTACTTTGCGCTCCACGCGTTAAAGCACGTTGCAATGTCATCAATCACACTTGATGACCTACGTCGTTACGCAGTCGCTCGCACACTCTTTAAACCCACCACCTTAGCCAGCGCGATTGCTCGCCTTGGCTTTGTGCAGGCCGATCCCATTCGAGCACCCGCACGCGCGCAGGATTTAACGCTGCGTCATCGCGTACTTGACTATCGCGCTGGCGATCTCGAACGTAGCTACGCGAAACTGGCGATTGAAGAAGATCACTTCGTCAATTACGGCTTCATGCCGCGCGAGCATGCGGCCTTAATGCATCCACGTCGTACCGATAGAAAATGGGATGCCAAAACAAAACGCCAAGCTGCCGATATTCTCAGCTTTGTCCATGAACGCGGCGTGGTGCATCCACGTGAATTGGAGCAGCACTTTGCGCATGGCCGCGTGAAAAATTATTGGGGCGGCAGCAGCAATGCCGGCACAAAAATCATGGGCGGCCTGCATTACCGCAGCCAGTTGCGCGTGGCGCGGCGCGATAACGGCATCCGACTTTATGAAGCGCTGCCTGAAAGCTTCGGCACAATTCACGAACTAGATGACACACAGCGCGCCGAGCAACTCGTTGAGCTGCTGATCCGTAAATACGCTCCGCTACCCGCCGCCAGCCTGACTTATCTCGTGCGCCTACTGATCAACTATGGCGCACCGCATTTGGTCTCGCAGTCACAGCAAGCCATGCGCACTGCCCGCGAACAACTCGCCTCATGCAGCATTGATGGTACGACTTGGTATTGGCCCGCTGACGAGAACCCCGGCTCTGCCCGTCACAAAGTTAAAGATGAAGTGCGCTTACTCGCACCGTTTGACCCGATAGCATGGGATCGTCGCCGCTTTGCACTGCTATGGGACTGGACCTATAAGTTCGAGGCCTACACGCCGCCCGCTAAGCGTCAGTTTGGCTATTACGCACTACCGCTGCTGTGGCGTGACCAAATAGTCGGCTGGGCGAACGTATCGATGGACAATGGCCAGCTCCACGCTGACTTTGGCTACGCCAAGAGCAAACCGCGAGAGGCCGCGTTCAAGCCAGCATTGGATGATGAGCTACAACGCATGGCGCAATTCCTCGTGCCTCGCAGCTAATACAGATATTGATGCTATTACCGCTTTATTTCTTTGCATTATCTAAACGCTTCTATATAATTCGCGTCCCGTACAAAGCGGGGCTATAGCTCAGCTGGGAGAGCGCTTGCATGGCATGCAAGAGGTCGTCGGTTCGATCCCGACTAGCTCCACCA
>JAZKEM010000030.1:0-5401 GCA_040387055.1 Pseudomonadota bacterium
CCACGCGCTGGAATATCTTGTCGATCTTCTCTTTCAAGGTCACTGCCGTGAATGGTTTTATGATGTAACCATTCACACCGGCCTTGGCCGCTTCAATAATCTGATCGCGTTGGGCTTCAGCCGTCACCATCAACACCGGCAACTTGGCCAGACGTGCATCGGCGCGAATGTTCTTCAGCAGATCAATGCCGGTCATGCCAGGCATATTCCAGTCGGTAACCACGAAGTCGAACTCGCCGGCCTGCAACAGCGGCCATGCGGTCTTGCCGTCATCGGCCTCGGTGGTGTTGCTATAACCAAGATCGCCCAGAAGATTCTTAACGATGCGTCTCATCGTCGAAAAGTCATCAACAATCAGAATTTTCATATTCCTATCCATAAGGGCCTCAAGTCCATCCAATAAGATTTTTGTTTTCTTCAGTATTCATGGCACAGCCACTTCGCCCCGCCACTCACGCATGCGCGCCTTCAGTCTCAACAGCGCTTGTCCGTGGATCTGACAAACTCTGGACTCGCTAATATTCAGCGTGGCACCAATTTCACGAAGATTCATTTCCTCTTCGTAGTACAGCGATAAAACCAGCTTTTCCCGCTCAGGCAGATTGCCGATGTTCTCGGCAAGATCGTGTTGAAATTCATCTTGCTGCAACTGATCCATCGGGCCGCCCGACTCATCTGGATAGTCAAAGCCATCCTCATCCGGTGCATGAGCGTCCATGCTCAGAATCTGACAGCGCGCAGCGTCGGCCGATATCGCGTGGTACTCCGACAAGCTGACCGATAATTTTTCTGCGACCTCACCATCGCGTGCTTCACGCCCGGTGGCCTGTTCAATCTCGTGCATGGCCTTGGCAGCACTACGAGCAAGACGATGAACTGAACGAGGTGCCCAGTCGCTCTTACGCAATTCATCGAGCATGGCGCCGCGAATACGGATGCCTGCATAAGTTTCGAATGACGCGCCCTTGTCATCGTTGTAATGACGAGCAGCTTCAATCAGACCGATCAAACCACCCTGAATGAGATCGTTGACATCAACACTGGTCGGCAGTCGTGCAGAAAGATGATGGGCAATGCGCTTGACCAATTCGCCATACCGCGCCAGCAATTCTGTTTCGCTGGCTCTGGTGCTCATCATCATTGCGGGCTGGGCGCTCATGCGGCGGTACTCACAAGTGTTCTGTGATCGGCACTGACCAGACGTTCAACAAAGAACTCTAGATTGCCGCGCGCGCCCTTGGGCATTCCCCATTGATTGATTTTTTTGGTGAGTGTTTTAAAAGCTTCAGCTGAAATAGAGTTGGGATAGAGATCAACGACCGCTTTTTGGCGTCGCACCGCACGCTGCAGCCACTCGTCATGCGGAATCGATCCGATCAGGTTCAAGGTCACATCGAGGAAACGCTCGGTGACGCGGCGCAGATTCTCGTGAATCTCGCGCGCTTCAATCGCGTTGTGAACTTTATTGGCCAGAATCTGAATGCGTTTAACACCGTGATCGCGATTCAAAACCTTGATCAGCGCATAGGCATCTGTCATCGAGGCTGGATCACCACAAACCACTACGATGACTTCTTGCGATGCCTGACTGAACGTAATCACGCTGTCAGCAATGCCGGCCGCAGTATCGACAATCAGAACATCCAGTGAGCGATGCAGATCACTGAAGGCGTGAATCAGGCCTGCGTTCTGCGCTTGCGTGAGTTCCGCCATCTGACGCTTGCCGGAAGAGGCTGGAACAATCAGCAGATCGCCTGGCCCTTTGATCAAGGTGTCTTCAAGCGTGCACTTGCCTTCAATCACATCCGCAAGATTGTATTTAGGTTGTAGGCCCAGCATCACATCAACATTGGCCAAGCCGAGATCACCGTCGAGCAGCATGACCTTCTTGCCTGACATCGCCATCGACACGGCGAGGTTGACCGAAACACTGGTTTTGCCAACACCGCCTTTACCGCTGGTGACCGCAATCACTTGAACCGGCTTCATCGCCGCTTTCAACAACAGCAAGCCAGAAGCCTGGTGAGTCGGCACATTAGGCGTTTGCATAAGTCACTCCGGAAAACTTCACAGCGAGCGTGGTGTCTTCAGCTTCTGAAGGACATTGACGTACCAGCTGCATCGCTCGGATCACCAAACGATCCGCTTTTGCCGACTGCAGATCTTCAGGAACTTTCTGACCGTCGGTGGTGAATGCAATCGGCAGGTTGTGGCGAATCGCAACTGAAAGCGCGCCGCCAATGCGGGTGCTCTCATCGAGCTTGGTGAGGATGCAGCCTGCAAGCGGCGTAGTGCCGAAGCGGCTGACAATTTCATTCAGTGAGCCAGCCTGACTATTAGCTGCCATCACCAGAAAAGTTTTGACTGGCTTGGAGATACCTTGCAACTCTGAGAATTGAGCAGCCAGATTTAAATCGCGCGGCGCCATGCCTGCGGTATCAATCAGCACCATCTTGCGATCAGATAAGCGAGTCATCAGCTCAGAAAGTTCTGCGCTGTTGGATGCGGTGTGAACCGGAATGCCAAGCAGGCGACCGTAAGTAAACAGTTGCTCCTGCGCACCAATGCGATAGTGATCAGTGGTTACTAAAGCCAGATCACGCGTGCCGAAGTTTTCAGCGTAGCGTGCGGCGAGTTTGGCCAGCGTGGTGGTCTTGCCAACACCGGTTGGGCCAATCAATGCGATGACACCGCCTTCAAGTACAGGATCATCTTTTAAAACCGGAATTTTTCGAGACAGCAAACCCAAAGGCAGAAAGCGTGCGCGTTCACTGTCGGTATCTTCTGGCACTTCGCCAGCAATCTGTTTCGCCAGTTCATTGTCGAGGCCAATGTCATTCAACACGCTTAATACGGCGACGCGTTCTGGCTGGCTTTGTTTGAGATCTTTCCAGATCAGACCAGCCAGCTGACGTTCCATCAAGCGGCGGATATCACTCAGCTCTTCGCGAACCTGCGTGATTTCAATATTGTCGGTTTTGATCGGCTCATGATGAATCGCTGGCGTAACTGAAACTGATTTCGCAGCTTCAACTTTTTCCACCACCGGCGTGTCTTGCGCTTCTTTCGTTTCTTGCGCCGCCTGACGCTGAACCTGTTGGATCAGTGAGACGTCGTAGTCCACCGCGGCAACCACTTCAATCTCCGAGCCGACTCGGCGATTAGACAGAATGACGGCATCCGGCCCCTGTTCTTCACGGACGAGGCGAATCGCCTCACGCATGCTCTTGGCTAGGAAACGTTTGATCTTCATTCGACAGCCCCTTTGCTATTCATGTCCTTATTCCTTGTCTCAAGACTCAGTAAGCAACCGCACCGAGCATCCGAATTTTTTTGCTATCGGGTACTTCGTTGTAGGCCAGCACATGGAGTCCAGGAATCGTCTGGCGCGTAAATTTGGAGAGCAGCGGTCTTAGCGAACTCGGCACCAGCAGCACCGACGGTTCTCCGGATGATTCACGTTGCATGACGCTGTCTGTCAGAGATTTATGCATGCGCTCAGCTAATCCAGGTTCGAGAACCGCTCCTCCACTTTGCAGGGAGTCTTGCAACACTCGTTCCAGCTGAGGCGCCAATGTGAGAACTGGCAACTCTGGCTCCATTCCATTGATTTCTTGGACAATCTGGCGACCGAGCGCAACACGAACGACGCTAATCAGCGCGCCGGGATCTTGACTACGTGGCGCGTGCTCCGACAAAGCTTCGGCGATGCCACGAAGATTGCGGAGCGGAATTCGCTCAGCCAGCAGGCCTTGCAACACTTTCACGAACACGCTCAGCGCCAGAGTTTTAGGCACAAGGTCTTCAACCAGCTTGGGCGCTGATTTGGCCAAACCATTGAGCAATGCTTGCGCCTCGTCATGGCCGAGCAGTTCAGGCGCGTTGTCTTTAATGACTTGAGAAATATGCGTGGCGATCACCGTGCCCGCATCGACGACGGTGTAACCCTGCGTCTGTGCGTGTTCACGCGTGTTCTTTTCAATCCACAGCGCTTCAAGTCCGTATGTCGGGTCGCGTGTGGGAATACCTTCCACCGCACCAAAGACACGGCCGGAGTTGAGTGCGAGTTCGCGGTCCGGATAAACCTGACCGCTGGCAAGCGGCACACCGTGCAGCGTGATGCGGTACGCACCCGGTTGCAGCTCAAGGTTGTCGCGCACATGCACCGGCGGCACCAGAAAGCCCAACTCTTGTGTCAGTTTCTTGCGCACACCTTTAATGCGTGACATCAGCTCGCCACCCTTGCGGGCATCCACCAGCGGAATCAGGCGATAGCCCACTTCCAAACCCAGCGCGTCTTCCTGCGCTACGTCTTCCCAGGAAAGCTCTTGTGGTTTTGCGGGCGCACCATCAGCCTCGGCCGCTTCGGTCTTCGCGTTTGATTTTCTCTGCGCTTCACGCTGCAGCATCAACCAACCGATACCACCACAGGCAATGCCCAAAGCCAGAAACGCCATATTCGGCATGCCCGGAACCAAGCCCACCGCAAACATCAAACCGCCGGTAATCAACATCACACGTGGCTGGCCGAAAACCTGGGAGATCAGTTGCTGCCCCATATCCTGCGAACGCGACATACGCGTCACCAGAATCGCTACCGACGTCGACAGCAGCAGCGACGGCAACTGGGCGACAAGGCCGTCACCAATTGTCAGCAGGGTGTAATTCTTCAAGGCCACTTCAATCGGCAGCCCATGCTCCAAGGTGCCGATCAGCAGGCCCCCGATGATATTGATGAACAGAATCAGGATGCCGGCCATCGCGTCGCCGCGAATGAATTTGCTCGAACCATCCATCGAGCCGTAGAAGTCGGCTTCCTCGCGAACCTCGTTGCGGCGAGCGGTGGCCTCCTCACGCGTCAAGATACCGGCGTTCATATCTGCGTCGATCGCCATCTGTTTGCCGGGCAAGGCATCCAGGGTGAAGCGGGCAGCGACTTCCGATACGCGCTCAGCGCCCTTGGTCACCACCATGAAATTGATGATGGTCAGAATCGCAAAAACAACGAAGCCGACGCTGTAGTGACCCCCAATAACAAACTCACCAAAGGCCTCAATGACATGACCAGCGGCACTAGTGCCCTCATGGCCATGCAACAGAATCACGCGGGTGGAAGCAACGTTCAGCGCCAGTCTCAGCACCGTCACCACCAGCAATACCGTAGGGAAAGCGCTGAATTCCATCGGTCGCATCACATAAACCACCGCGAGCAAAATGACGATGGACAGTGCGATGTTGAACGTGAACAGCAAATCCAGCATGAAGGGCGCCAACGGCACCACCACCATCGCCATAATCACCATCAACAGGATCGGCGCACCCAAGCCATTACGCTGCAGGCTGCCAATACTCTTGGTGATTTCACTAAAATTCATGCGCGCTCCGCGACGTTGATTTGACG
>JAZKEM010000031.1:0-9145 GCA_040387055.1 Pseudomonadota bacterium
AGCCGTCCAGCCGCGATCATCGTGAGCGGGATAGACCAGCGTTTCGTCTGGCAATCGGAACAATGTGTTGACGATTGAGTTCCAGGAATCCTGCGCACTGCCGTTTTGAAAATCGGTGCGGCCGGTGCCGCGAATCAGCAACACATCGCCGGTGAACACGCGATCATCCATCGCGAGACTGTAAGACTCATCGGTGTGGCCCGGCGTATATAAAGCCTGCAACACCAAGCCATCAACGCGCAAACGCTCGCCGTCATGAAAGCGCGCAGTGACGCACTCCGCACGACTCTGTTCGCCCATCAATGTTGCGCAGGCGGTAGCGTCGCGCAGCGAGCCGAGTGCGGTCACATGATCGGCGTGAGTGTGTGTATCTAACGCGATCACCAAACGCAGTCCCAGCTCTTCAACCAGTTTCAGATATTGATCGGCGTTCTCTTTCACCGGATCGATCAGCAGCGCCTCACCACCTGTGCGCGAAGCGAGTAGATAGGTGTAGGTACTCGAAGTCTGATCAAACAGTTGCCGAAAAATCATCGCAATCTCCTAAACACTCATGGCATGCAAGCCCATGCCAACCGCAATCGCGAGCATCAATACTGCAAAACCTTGCTGCAAACGCGGGCCTGCGATCCGCGGGGCCAGTGCGTGTCCACCCAACATGCCGAGCAATGCGCCGAACACAAAAGGCAGTGCCACAATTAATGGCAACTCACGACCCTGCAACAACGCGCCGCCGACGGTTCCAAAACTGGTGAGCGCTATCGCCATCAGCGAAGTCGCAACAGCAGAGTGCATGGACAACTCAGTCGCTACACGCAGCGACGGCACAATCACAAAGCCGCCACCAACGCCGAGCAGTCCTGACAAAAATCCCGACACTGCGCCAATCATTGCAATGACGAATGCACTGATGCGTGTCCAGACAATGCGCCCTGTCGAAGGGTGTAGCCGACAAATCGGCCCATGCGCATGTTCGCCATCACCTTCAACTGCCGCACGAACCACGGCTGAATCTTCTGGTGAACGCCAAGCCTGAATCAACATGCGCAAGGCAACCAGCGCTAATACGACCGCGAAAATCAGAGACAGTTTCGATTGCGGCAACACCTCTGCCGCGCGCAGACCCAGTTGCGCCGCGAGCACACCGGCGATAGCCATCAAGATTGCTGCACGATATCGAACATAACTTTTACGCCAGGCCAGATAACTGCCCAGCGCCGCAGCGGCGGAAACTGCGAGCAACGCGACCGGCACGGCTTGCGTCATCGGCCAAGCGAGTGCGGCCATCAATAAAGGCACAGCCAAAATCGAGCCGCCTGCGCCAGTGAGGCCCAGCACCAGTCCGACCGCAATGCCCAGTAGCAGACTCATTCCTTACTCCGTCCACATAGCAATAGAGTCATTATCTGACTTTCAAAGTCTCGTGCCGCAAGTCATGCTTATTTCGCTGGTCCCAGCATAGAATCCATCGATCTCGACAGACAGGTTTCCCATGGACGCAAAAGTCATCGCCGCCGCGCAAGCCGCTTTCCCCGCCAACAACAGCATCACGCTCGGTGCAGTCGTTCATAAGAGTGAGTGCAATCCAGAACCGACGGTCGGCATTCCATTATCGATGATGAATCGACATGGTTTGATTGCTGGAGCCACCGGTACGGGCAAAACTAAAACGCTGCAGTTGATTGCCGAACAACTCTCTAACGCAGGCGTTCCGGTATTTTTGGCTGACGTAAAAGGCGATGTCTCCGGCATTGCTGCCGCAGGCGATGTGAGTGATCGCACCGCACAGCGCGCCAAAGAAACCGGTTACAACTGGCGCGGCTCTGCATCGCCCGTGGAGTTTCTCTCCCTCTCTGGTAAGCGCGGCGCACAGCTGCGCGCAACGGTGTCCTCATTCGGCCCGCTGCTGCTGTCTAAAATTCTCGGTCTTAATGACACACAAACCAGCGTGCTGACGCTGGTGTTTAAATACTGTGATGACAAAGGCCTGTTGCTGTTGGATTTCTCCGACCTGCGCGCGGTGTTGCAGTATTTGTCAGAAGACGGCGCGGCTGAACTCAAAGACTACGGCTCCATCTCCAAGCAAAGCGTGTCGGTTCTCCTGCGCCAGATGGTGACATTGGAAATGGCGGGCGCTGCACAGTTTTTCGGCGAACCAGAATTTGATCTCAACGATTTGATTCAGTACGAACGCGACGGCCGCGGCCTTGTTAGCGTGCTGGAGCTCTCAGACGTTCAAGACAAACCCGTACTGTTCAGCACCTTCATGCTGTGGATGCTGGCGACGCTCTATAACCAACTGCCAGAAGTCGGCGACATCGAGAAACCAAAGCTGGTGTTCTTCTTTGACGAAGCGCATCTGCTGTTCAAAGATGCCAGCGACGCCCTACTGGATGAAGTTGAAAAAGTGGTGCGCCTGATCCGCTCCAAAGGCGTTGGCATTTTCTTTGTAACGCAGAATCCACGTGATGTGCCACAAGCCGTTCTGGGCCAGCTCGGCCATAAAGTGCAGCACGCGCTCCGCGCGTTTACGCCGGATGATGAAGCCGCACTCAAATCCGCTTCGCGTACTTTCCCAAAAACCGAGTTCTACGACGTTCAAGAAACGCTGACCACACTCGGCATCGGCGAAGCCCTCGTCACCGTTCTCACCGCCAAGGGCGTTCCAACACCACCCTTCGCCACACGCATTGTGCCGCCGGCAACGCGCATGGGACCGCTGACCGAAGCAGAACTCGCGCAACGTTGCAGCACACCGCAGGTGAAGAAATACGCCGTAGCGATTGATCGTGAATCTGCTCGCGAAAAACTAATGGCACGCGCCACTGGCGAACAAGCAGAAGTTAACGAGGAAACGGCACCCACTCGGAAAACGAAAGCCGCGCCTGCTGCAAAAGAAGAACCAAGTGCTTGGGATAGCTTCATTGGCTCACCTGTTGTGAAACAGGCTGCACGCCAGGCAGCACGCACAGCAACGAGCGCAATTACTCGTGGCTTGATGCAGTCGTTGATGAAGAGCTTGAAGTAAACGTTTTTAAATAGAAAAGGCCGCTTTCGCGGCCTTTTCTATTTGCACCATCAGATCACTACGCAACACGCGCTCGTCGATCTTCCATTTCTGGCTGATCAGCTTCACCTTGATCCGCGTAATTACCAGCAAGATATTCCTTGCTGAAGTCATCGGTCATGATCACATCGAAGCGTACTGCGTCATAAGTCGCAGCCTGCTTGGCTTCTTCTGCGGTCATCAGTTTCTTCTTAACAGCATCAGCCAACTTGTCAACAATGTGTTCGCCGCTGATTTCGTCGTGATTAGCCAGCTTGTAGAACTTCAAGTAGGCAGGCTCGGTGACTTGCGCCACGTCCCAAGCGTGTTCCATACGACCAATCGCATCTTCCTTGCCGCCGTTCTTGAACACGAGCCAAGACACGCGATCACGCACGTCTGTTTGCTCCAATAGAAGATCTGCAATCTTTGCGCTCAGTTCATCGCTCACTGGGCGGAAGTGATTTCCGATTGGGAAAACCACTGCGCGCATCACGACACGTGCCCACGCAACAGGGAAGTTCTCGATGAACTCTTCAAACGCTTTGCCCGCTTCGAACAGCGCGGTGTCCAGCGCCCAAGTGGCGTGCGCGAGTTCGGCTTCTGACTTATTGCCCTCTTCGTAGAACTTGAGCACAGCAGATGCGATGTAGAGCTGTGACAGCACATCACCCAAACGTGCAGACAAGCGCTCTTTGAATTTGAGCTTGCCGCCAAGAACACCCATCGTGAGATCGGCAACAAAAGCCAGCGCCGCAGACATGCGCTCAAGATCACGGAAGTACGGCGACATTTTTCCGCTCACCGGACTACGAGCAATGCGCGCGCCTGTCAGCCCTAACGTCAACGCACGAACGGCGCGATTGATTGAGAAGCCTAGGTGGCCGAACAGCAGTTTGTCGAAACTGATCAGATCGTTTTTACGCGCAGCTTCCATTTCTGGAAACACGTATTCGTGGCAACGAATCGCGCCCTGACCAAAGATCATCAAATTACGCGTGAGAATATTCGCGCCTTCGACAGTGATCGCGACCGGCGTCGTCTTGTAAGCCGTTGCCATGAAATTTCGCGGGCCTTGCTGAATACCACGACCTGCCATCACGTCCATGCCATCGTTGATGACTTTACGCATCAGTTCAGTCATGTGGTATTTCGCAATCGCGGTCACCACTGACGGTGCGCAGTGATCGACTGCCGATGCCGTCAGAATTCGCATCGCTTCCAGCGTGTAGGCATAACCGGCAATACGGCCGGTGGCTTCTTGCACGCCTTCAAACTTGCCGATGGAAACTTTGAACTGACGACGCATGCGTGCATAAACGCCGGTCATGCGATACGCGGTTTGACCCGCAGCAGTCGCCAACGCTGGCAATGAAATGCCGCGGCCAGCAGACAAGCACTCGACCAACATGCGCCAGCCTTTGCCCGCCATCTCAGGACCACCAATAATCCAATCTACTGGAATGAAAATATCGCGGCCTTGAATGGTGCCGTTCATAAACGCGGCGCCAGGATAGTGACGGCGGCCGATCTCCATGCCTTTGTGCTTGGCCGGAACCAGCGCGCAAGTAATGCCGTAGTCACTCTTTTCTTTATCACCGAGCAAACCATCTGGATCAGTCAGTTTGAATGCCAGACCCACAACCGTCGCGATAGGTGCCAGCGTGATGTAACGCTTGGAGAAAGTAAGCTTGAGACCAAGCACTTGCTTGCCTTCATGCTCGCCCATGCAAACGACGCCGCTATCAGGCATTGCCGTTGCGTCGGAACCGACCTCAGGGCCAGTCAAACCAAAACAAGGAATCTCGCTGCCAT
Organism: Pseudomonadota bacterium; assembly: GCA_040387055.1. GTDB lineage: Bacteria > Pseudomonadota > Gammaproteobacteria > Nevskiales > Nevskiaceae > Stenotrophobium. The sequence continues at coordinate 4,862 of JAZKEM010000031.1, forward strand.
CCACCAAACCCGGCAGCCACTTTTTCTTCTGGGCATCAGTACCGTAGTGCATCAACAATTCGCCGGGACCCAGTGAGTTCGGCACCATCACCGTCACCGCCATGGTGATGGATTTTGTCGCGAGCTTGGTCACGACCGCAGATTGTGCGTTGGCAGAAAAACCCAGGCCGCCATATTCCTTCTTGATCAGCATCGACAAGAATTTTTTCTTGCGGATGTACGTCCACACTTCTGGCGGCAGATCTTTGTGCTCGAACTCGATTTTCCAGTCGTCACACATTTTGCAAAGTTCTTCGCACTCGTTATCGAGGAAGGACTGCTCTTCTTTCGTCAGCGCGGTGTATTTGAAATCGAGCAACTTGCTCCAGTTGGGACGGCCGCGAAACATTTCTGCTTCCCACCAGACATCGCCAGCTTCGAGCGCTTCGCGTTCCGTGTCGGACATTTCCGGCAGCACTTTTTTGAAAACGCCGAATATCGGACCCGTCAGCACGGCGCGACGCAGTGGCTTGATGTTGAGCACCGCGGCAATCACCACATAGATCGCACCACTGACCGCAAAGGCCGTAGCGCCGATCGAGGCAGTCAATTGCAGAGCGATTAGCAAAGCGCCGAATGCAGCCGTCCAGACAATCAAGGGCGCGCCAACAAAGGCCATTAACCAAAACGCGGCAATGGAAAGAGCAACAACAGTTACGGTAGACATGAAAACCTCCGGAACAAACTACGGTTTTACATTGCGACGCATTTGCACGACGCGCGATGGAGCAACACTGTCATCGACAACTTCTCTCGGAATAAGTGTCGTAATCATTAATCGAAGATATTCATTGAACTCGTCGCCCTGTGGCATTGCATCAGGCGTGTCGCGACGAATTTGTAAGTTGCCCATGAAAGTGGCGTAAGCAAATCGCGCCCAGTGACGTGCGCGCGGTTCACTAAAACCAAGATCGCGATAGCAGTCACGCAGATAATTCATGCGGCTTTCAGAAACGCGGCGCACGTACTCGCCGATCACTGGATGATCTTCACCCGAGGCAATCGCGAGATAGAGGCGACCCGCGCGGTAGCTTGCATTCGCCTGTTTGAAAACAGTGACGATGCGTTCGTATGGATCTTGCGTTGGCTGGATGCCCGCGAGAATGTCGACCGTCTCGCTTTTCTCCCATAGCGCCAATGCCGCGCGAATTAATTCGCCGCGATTATTGAAGTGCCAGTAGAAGCTGCCCTTGGTGACTTTGAGCTTGCGAGCCAGCGGCTCAACGGCAACTGCGTCGAGCCCACCTGCGGCGATGGCCTCAAGTGCGGCATTGGCCCAAGCCTCGGCGGTGAGGCTTTGGCGGACTTCAGTTTGAGTAGCGGTTTGATTCATGGGTGTCGCGGCTCCATACGCTTGCGTACTGGCGGCGACTCTAACAATACGTTTGCGTATGGATCAATACGCTTGCGTATTGGATGACTGCCATCAACCTGTTTATAAAGAATTTTTAGTCTGACCAACGGCAGTTTTAGCTGGGCGCGACAGCGCACATAGGCGCAAATTCGCTCAGCTCGACAAACGATTGAAGCTTTTATTATGTTCTTTAAGCGTTACTAAATTAGTTATATTTAATTTTTTATAACAACTTGTCAGTAGTAAAAATGTAGACGCAGATCAGGCCTCACAAGCTCCCGGCTATAGTTGAGCCAGCGTTACATCATAAAAATTAACCTAGGGAATTCCGATGCGTCTTTATCGCCACAGCGCCCTGCTGTTGTTCGCCCTGCTCGCCGCTTGCAGCAGAAGCTCCGATCCACAAAGCACTGGCAGCGCCGGTGACGCCAAGTACAAGGTCGAGATCACTCGAACCACACTCGGCATCCCGCATATCAAGGCCGCCAACTTCGGCAGCATGGGTTACGGCTATGGCTATGCGTTTGCGGAAGACAATCTCTGCGTGATGTATGACGACTTCCTCACCATTCGCGGTGAGCGCTCGAAGTACATCGGCCCTGAAGGCAGCTACAGCATTCGCGCAGCCAGCACGACGACTGACAATCTCTCCAGCGACTTCTTCTGGAAATTGATGGCGACTGATGCGGTTGTTGAAAACCTGCGCGTCAAAGCGCTGCCTGAACTGCGCGATGCAACCAGCGGTTTCGCAGCGGGCTTCAATCGCTACATCCGCGAGATCAACGCAGGCAAGCATCCGGGTCGTCATGCCGCTTGCCGCAGCGAACCGTATATGCGCGAGATTACCGACGCGGATATGTATCGCCGCTATTTCCGTCTTTCCGTCATCGCCAGCTCGACGGTGTTCTCGGCTGGCATCGGTTCTGCACAACCACCATCGCTAACCAATCCTGCTGGCCCCGTGCTGAGCACGCCAGATCTGTTGGAAGCGTTTGGACAAACACCAGACGCACTGGCCTTCTTCAAGTCCGATCGTCCTTTCGGCAGCAATATGTACGGCATCGGCAAAGAAGGTTCTGCCACCGGCGTGCCGATGATCTTTGGCAATCCACACTTTCCTTGGAGCGGCACCGAGCGTCTCTACATCGCGCACGCCACCATCCCCGGCAAGCTCGACATCATGGGTGCGAGTTTGTACGGCGTGCCTGCGGTGCTGATCGGCTTTAACGACAAGCTTGCATGGAGCCACACGGTTTCAACTGCGTATCGTTTCTCGCTGTATCAGCTGATCATCAATCCCTTGAATCCGACGCAGTACATGTACGACGGCGCATTCCGCGATATGACACCCGTACCACTCACGGTGGACGTGAAGCAGCCCGATGGCAGCGTCAAACCTTTGGAGCGCACGCTCTATCGCACGCATTACGGCCCTATGGTCGGACTCAAATTGAATCTCGCTGGCCAGAGCGTCAACGCGCTGCCTTGGACCAACGCGGTCGGCTTTACGATGCGTGACGCGAATGCGGAGAACGATCGCCTGATCAATCAATTCGCAAAGTGGGATCAAGCGAAGTCGATGACCGAGTTCAAGCAACTGCAGAAAGATATTCTCGGCGTACCATGGGTCAACACTGTTGCAGGCGGCCCGGGTGAGAAGGTGTATTACGCCGACATCACGGTTGTCCCCAACGTCACCAATGCACAGCGCGCGACTTGCGATGCTTTCCCGCTGTCCGCTGTATTCAATCAACTCGTGCCAGGCGTGCCGCTGCTTGATGGCTCACGCAGCACCTGCGAATGGGGCACAGATGCGGATGCGCCTGCACCCGGCATCTTCGGCGCCAAGAATCTGCCGAGCATCGAACGCGATGACTACGTCACCAACTGCAATGACAGCTATTGGCTGGTTAACGCCAATCAAAAGATCGAGGGCTACAGCACGATCATCGGACCTGAACGCACAGCACGTTCGCTGCGTACACGTCTGTGCCTATTGCAAGCAGAGCGTCGCATTGCAGGCACCGATGGTCGCGAAGGTAAAAAATTCACCTTCGATCAGCTGAAAGAAATCACGCTCTCAAGCCAACTGCATTCCGTGGAGTTGGCGCGCAGCGCGGTGCTCAACACGCTCTGTCCACTCGGCTTTGCGCTGGGCAGCGCTGGCCCGGTCGACATTGCTGAAGCCTGCGCCGTGCTGACGGCTTGGGATGGTCGCGCCAATCTGGATTCACGCGGCGCGCATCTCTGGCGCGAATTCTGGACGCGTGTCACCTCGGCACCGGGTGGCTTGCCGGTGAATCCATTAGCTTCTGCAATCTGGACACAACCGTTCTCGGCATCCGACCCCATCAATACTCCTAGCGGATTGAATGTGTTGTTGCCGACAGTGGAGCTCGCATTGGCGGATGCAGTGACTGCAGTTAAGACTGCGGGCTTTGCACTCGATGCACCCTTCGGCGAAGTTCAACACTCGGGCGTCAATGGTGCGGATATTCCAATCTTTGGCGGCACGGGTGGCGAAGGCGCATTCACTGTCGTTTCTCCCGCCGTGAAGAACATCACCAAGACCGGCTACGACATCGTCTACGGCAACAGCTACATCCAAGCCGTGACCTGGGATAAGAAAGGCGTGATCGCGGAAGGCTTCATCACCTACTCGCAATCGACCGATCCAGCGAATCCGCACTTCAACGATTTCACCAAGGAATACTCAGCTAAACGCTGGCACCGTTTCCCGTTCAAGGCAGCGGATGTGAAGGCAGACAAGATCAGCCAGATCACCCTCAACGAATAAGCTTTCGTCGTTATTTGTTACACGATGCCGCGCCAGTAGTTACTTCTGGCGCGGCATTCTTGACTCTGGACCTTACTCCAGGGTTTAGGATGTG
>JAZKEM010000032.1:0-4672 GCA_040387055.1 Pseudomonadota bacterium
TACTGGCGTTCCGCGTTTGGGATTGGTACGCGTATGTGCGTCCTGAGCATCTGCCAGCAATTCATGTTCGGCAGGCTTTTATCACCGGGTTTCGCTTCGACCTGAAAATCGCATCGTTTCTCGCGATACCGGTCTTGCTTTGCGAACTTATTTTGTTGGGAATGAAAAATTTTCCCAAGCCACAGAAATACATCCATAAGCTGGTTTCAATCTGGGGTGCAGGCGTAATACTGGCAACGGTACTTCTTGGCCTGATTAATCACTTCTATATCGGCTACTACCAGTCCCCCATCAACGTCATTATTTTTGGCCTATTCGACTACGACACCTTTGCCGTTCTCACTTCAGTTTGGCAAGACTTTCCAATCGTAAAATTGTTGCTCGCGGTATCCATTCTTTCTTGGACTGTTTACGCAATCTGGAATTTCTTCAGCAAACGATTGGGTATCCAGATCGCGCAACGCAGTCGTTTTGTCAGCGTTATTTTCTGCTGCGCAACCGTTCTACTATTTGCGGGATTTGCTCGCGGGAGCCTCGGTAAATTTCCTCTACGCCAGAGTGAAGTCAGTGCAACCCCATTTGAACAAATCAATCAGATTGTTCCCAATGGCCCGTGGGCACTACGAACTGCGATAAGCGATCGCAGCAACGATCAGATCGACAAAGATCCGGCAACAGGATTGCGTGCGCTTGGTTTTCCAACTCCGGCAGCAGCGGCAAAAGCCTATGGCCTGACACAAACTGAAGACCATGAAATTTTAAATGCCCTGTATCAGAGAACTCCGCTACATGCTGAGTTAGCCCAAGCTCCACCGAATGTGGTTTTCGCACAAATGGAATCTTGGGGGCGTTATGCCATGGAGTTCGACAGCCCGAGCAATGATTTACTCGGCCGTCTACGCGCTCACGCCAGCAAAGATTATTTATTTAAGAATCTGCTCTCTGCTCAAAACGGCACAGGCGCGACCTTTGAGGCACTAGCTTTCAACTCCCCCGTTACGCCACTTGCGCTTGGTCGCAATGGGCTGACGCAACTGCAGACTTCTGCCGTACTCCCGTATAAAAATGCTGGGTATCACGTTATTTTTTTGACGTCCGGTAAGCGTAGTTGGCGCAGCGTGAATCGCGTTTTACCCAAGCAAGGGTTTGATGAAGTTCTCGATATGAACGACATCATGACTGTATATCCCGAGGCCGCTAAAGAGATCGGCGCTTGGGGCATTCCAGACGCCTATATGTTTCAGTATGCAAACATCTTGCTTAAAAAAGCTGAAGCCACTGGCAAGCCTCTGCTCATATACATCAATACACAAACCAACCATCCGCCTTACGTTGTACCGAAAAGTTATCCGATAAAGCCGCTGAATCTTGCCGCGTTTGGCAACAAGCTGAATGAGGACACTAAGACTGGCCTCAGCATTTTGCAGACCTATCAGTACTCTAACGATGCATTAGGCGGCTTTATGGACACCCTCTATAAAGATGGCCTCGCGGAAAAAACTTTAGTCGCTGCAACCGGTGATCACTACACTCGCAACTTGTTTAAGTTCACCGGAGACGCGCATATGCAACATACCTACGGCGTGCCCCTTTACTTACACATCCCTCAATCACTGCGTCCAACACACGTTGTGGATCTGGAAAAATACGCCAGCCATCGCGATATATTCACAACGCTATATAACCACTCTCTGTCTGATGCCTGCTATTTCTCTGCTGGGCAAAATCTGCTGTCGCCGAACGCAGAAAATGTCGGTGTAGCACTGAGCGAATACCGCCATATGATCAGCCCAGACGGCGCGGTTCAAGACATCACTCGCCCTCAGTACCTGCGGTGGACGGCTGATGGAAAGGCTTTTGAGCCATACCCTGAAAACACCGTGCCAGAGCGCATGAAAGCACAGGTACTGCGAGAAAAAGCGTATGTTGCACTGCTAGACTGGAACATCCGCAGTGAGTTGCTTCAGCCAAGTACCAGCATGCGTTGTGAGAAATCGGTGCATTAATAAATGCCTGACTTTCTGGCATGAGCACTTGAACCGACTCAATGGCCATCTAAAGAATTTTAAATGTTGCTATGACCACCTCATCACCGACACTAGATCTCACCCGCGAACTCATTTCGCGCCGTTCGCTCACGCCAGACGATGCGGGCTGCTGCGACTTGATCGGCGAACGTTTAAGCAAACTCGGCTTCAATCTGGAGTGGATCAACTCCGAAGGTGTTATCAATCTTTGGGCCACGCTCGGCAGCGGCGCACCACTAATGATTCTGGCTGGCCATACCGACGTCGTACCAACCGGTCCTCTGGACCAGTGGAACAGCGATCCGTTTACGCCTGAGATTCGTGACGGCATTCTCTACGGCCGTGGCGCAGCTGATATGAAGAGCGGCCTCGCCGCGATGGTTTGCGCGGTTGAGCGTTTTGTAAAAGCACGCGGCACATTCAAAGGCACGATTGCCTTCTTGATCACCAGTGACGAAGAAGGCGTGGCCCTGTTTGGCACGCGTTATGTTGTCGAACAACTGAAAGCACGCGGCGTGAAGCCCGACTACGCGATTGTTGGCGAAGCCTCCAGTAACGAGCAGCTTGGTGATCGCATCGTCATCGGCCGTCGTGGTTCGCTGAACGGCATTCTCAAGGTGCTCGGCAAGCAAGGCCATGTTGCCTACCCTCACAAAGTCGAAAATCCAATTCATCGCGTCGCACCAGCGCTCGCAGAATTAGTCGCGACGCAGTGGGATGCAGGTAACGCACACTTTCCGCCGACCTCATTCCAGATATCGAATATTCATGCGGGCACTGGTGCAAACAATGTCGTACCGGGCGAATGTCAGGTGGTGTTCAACTTCCGCTTCTGCACCGAGTCGACCGCCGCATCATTGCGCGAACGTGTCGAAGCAATTCTGAACAAGCACGCACTGCGTTTCGAGCTGGATTGGCAACTTTCTGGGGAACCGTTTCTGACGCGCCAGGGCCAATTAATTGAAGCTGCCGCAAAGGCTTCGCAAGAAATCTCCGGCGTTAAGCCAGAACTGTTCACCGGTGGCGGCACGTCCGACGCGCGCTTCATTTCACCTTGGGGTGCAGAAGTAGTTGAGATCGGCCCAATCAACGACAGCATCCATAAGCTCAATGAGCACGTAAAAGTAGCTGACCTTGATCGTCTCTCGACGATCTACGAACGCACACTCGAACAGCTCCTGTGAAACCAAAAGACACACAAGATCAAACTCCTGAACCTGGCGATGGTTTCGCGCCATCTTGGTTGGTGAGTCACAGTCAGATTCAGTCGATCCTTGCGACCAAAGGTCCGCGTCGTCGTCTCTGGCTAAAACGCGGCAACCAGATGGAAGCGGTGCAAACGCGGCAGATTTTGGAATGCCGTGACGGCGTCAAACTCACTGGCGTACATTCACGCCAGCCTGAAGGCATTACGCCGCGCGGGCTCGTCGTATTGATTCATGGCTGGGAAGGCTCGCACGAGTCGGTGTATCTGTACTCAATGTCCTGCGCCTTGTATCAGGCGGGCTACAACATCTTCCGCCTCAATCTGCGTGATCACGCAGGTACACATGCACTCAATCGCGAGATGTTTCACTCCGCACGTTTTGGCGAAGTGCTGGAAGCCATTACTGCCGTGAAAGCGCTCGACGCTACGCAGCCTTTGTATGTGATTGGATTTTCACTCGGCGGAAACTTTGCACTGCGCGTTGCGCTGCAAGGGCCTGCTCAGGGCATCACACCGAAGCTGACGATTGGCATTTCACCATCCATCAATCCCGCCGCCACGGTGCGCGCCATTGATACTGGCCCCGCCCTGTTCCGACTTTATTTTCTCGATAAATGGCTGAAGACGCTGCGCGCGAAGAAAAATGCGTGGCCGGAGTACGATTTCAGCGCCTTCGATAAAATCAAAAGCATGTGGGACACCACGCGTCACTTTGCTGAGCATTTCACCGAATACGGCGACATGCAGCGTTACTTCGACGCTTACACGATCACGCCACAAATGCTGATTGACTCACCCGCTCCGGTTGCAGTGATTACAGCGCAAGACGATGCGGTGATTCCGTTCGAAGACTTCGTAGGCCTCGCGCCACGCGGCTCAGTCAAAGCCTTTATCGCCACGGAACGTGGTGGCCACTGCGGCTTTATCGAAAACCTGAAGATGGGTAGCTGGGCAGAGAAGCGCGTGTTGGAACTTCTCGCCCAGCATTAATCTCGTTATTTGGTGATGTTGGCGCGCTTGATTGCATACGAGAACAAGCCCGGAAAAAAGCGCTTGAGATGGACCAGTTTGGCTTCTGCGCCAATGATGGTTTCTTCCACATCGCCTTCAACAGCACGCCAAATTTTCTCAGCACAAGCAGCAACTGGCATGCCTTTCTGAATGGTGGCATCCATGATGCCGTGAGCACTGCCCGTACCGGTGAGCGCATTGACTGAAACCTGCGTCTGCACAAAACCCGGGCACACCAATGTGAACTTGATGCCCTGACGCCATAGCTCTGCACGAGCCGCTTCGGTAAATCCCGCCAGCGCATGTTTAGCCGCGGCATAACCGGAACGCAGCGGCGCGCCGAATTTACTAACGACACTGCCGACCATCACGACATGTCCGCCGCCTTTGGCGATCATCGATGGCAACGTCGCCTTGCTCAGCGCAA
>JAZKEM010000033.1:0-13195 GCA_040387055.1 Pseudomonadota bacterium
AAACCCGCATTCGGATAGCAGGAGACATGGCAATCGGCGAGGCGCGACAGTTCGGCGATGTAAGGGCGCATGTCCTTGCCACCGAGCGCGCAGTTGAGGCCGACGGCTAGTGGCTTGGCGTGACGAATCGAGTTCCAGAATGCTTCGGTGACCTGACCTGTCAGCGTACGTCCGGAGGCATCGGTAATCGTGCCGGAGATGATGACCGGCAAACGTAGATCGAGTTCTTCGAACAAGGTTTCGACGGCAAAGATCGCGGCCTTGGCGTTGAGTGTGTCGAAAATGGTTTCGATCAACAGAATATCGGCGCCGCCATCAATCAGGCCGCGCGACTGTTCGATGTAAGCGGTGACGAGTTCGTCGTAGCTGACATTGCGGAAGCCCGGATCATTCACATCTGGTGAGATGCTGGCGGTGCGGCTGGTCGGGCCGATCGAGCCGACGACAAAGCGCGGCTTCTCCGGCGTGCTGAATTCGTCGCAGGCCTTGCGCGCCAGTTTTGCGGCTTCGATATTCAGCTCATACGCCAGCGCTTCCATACCGTAGTCGTGCATGCCGATGCTGGTGGAGCTGAAGGTGTTGGTCTCGATCATGTCCGCGCCCGCGGCCAGATACTGGCGGTGGATCTGGAAAATGATATCGGGCTGGGTCAGCACCAACAGATCGTTATTGCCCTTGATGTCGCTAGGCCAATCCGCAAAGCGTTTGCCGCGAAAATGCTCTTCCTCAAGCTTGTGGCGCTGGATCATCGTGCCCATGGCGCCGTCCAGCACCAGGATGCGTTTCGGCAGCAGAGATTCCAGAACTTTAAACGAGGGATGTAGGCGCATGGCGGCAGGTACACATATAAGGTGTGGCAAGCGGGAAATTATATTCCTTTATGCGGATAGACGGATGCTTTGAGCGTCCAATCTGTTCCGCATCTTGTCGCAAATGTGGGTTCCTTGTCTGCCCGGGTAGGTAAAAGTGAGCGTGGGTAGGCACTTAAGGGTGTTGACCTTGCTAAATCCGAGGCATAGCTTGGAGCGCAGTCCAGTCATCGCCATGCCCGATGACCACGACACAGGGAGGTGGGGGATGACAACTGCAACGCTATTGCCTGCGCAGTGGACTGACAGCAAGCGCTATTTATGGCTGCTGGGAATTCCAATGACGCTGCTGCCGCTATTCGGTGGCCTGCTGGTGAATATGACCGGCAACGCGCTGTTCTGGTGGATGCCGATCGCTTTTGTTTATGGCCTGATCCCATTTCTAGATTGGTTGATCGGCGCGGACACCAGCAACCCGCCTGACGAGGCTGTACCCACGCTCGAAAAAGATCGCTACTACCGCTGGGCGGTCTACCTTGCTGTGCCACTGCAATACGTTTCGTTTACTTATGGCGTTTGGGTTGTCGCCACCCACGATCTGGCTTGGTATTCATGGCTGGGATTGGCGATGAGCGTGGGCATGGTCGGCGGCATAGGCATTAACACCGCGCATGAGCTGGGCCATAAAACGGATTCTTTCGAGCGTTGGCTGGCCAAGATCTCTTTGGCGCAAACCGCTTACGGTCAGTTCTTCGTCGAACATCCACGCGGCCATCATGTGCGTGTGGCGACGCCGGAAGATCCGGCGACTTCCCGTTTCGGTGAAAGCTTCTGGGAGTTTTATCCGCGTGTCGTCATCGGCAGTCATATTTCAGCTTGGCGCTTGGAGCGCGAGCGACTGACGCGTCACCGTAAATCCGTTTGGCACTGGAGTAACCACAATCTTCAGGCTTGGGCGATCAGCGTCGTTTTATACGGTGCGTTGACGGCCTTGTTTGGCTGGAAAGTCCTGCCGTTTATTTTGCTACAGGCCTTTTACGGCTCCAGCTTGTTGGAAGCAGTGAACTATGTGGAGCACTACGGGCTTTGCCGTCAGCGCATGAAAAATGGGCATTACGAGCGCTGCCAGCCCAAGCATTCCTGGAACAGCAATCACACTGTCACCAATTTGATGCTGTACCAACTGCAACGCCACTCAGATCACCACGCCAACCCCACGCGCCCCTACCAAGCCCTGCGCCATTTTGATGAAAGCCCCCAGCTCCCTTCCGGCTACGCCTCGATGGTGCTGCTGGCCTATATGACCCCGATCTGGTTTGCGGTGATGAACCCGCGCGTGGTCGCCCACTACGGTGGCGATATGGCCAAAGCCAATATCAAACCCTCTTTGCGGCGCAAAGTGATCGCCCAATATCGAGAGCTTGCGGCATAATAGGCACATTAACCGGCGGCGCAGCCTGTTGGCCGCGCCGCTTTTTATTGTCCCGTGTACGAGAAGCTGTCATGAAAAAGTGGCGTTGCCTGATTTGCGATTATGTTTACGACGAAGCCGTTGGCGTGCCCGATGAAGGCATCCCTGCAGGCACCCGCTGGGAAGACGTGCCAGATACCTGGACCTGCCCCGATTGCGGCGCCGGTAAATCCGACTTCATGATGGTCGAGGTCTAAATGTCCCAGTTCGACCAAGTTAGCGTTGTTAAAAAAGCCAACGTCTATTTCGACGGCAAGTGCGTCAGCCACACCGTATTACTGGCAGACGGCACGCGTAAAAGCGTCGGCGTCATTCTGCCGTCCAAGCTCACCTTCGGCACCGGCGCTCCAGAAATCATGGAACTGATCGAAGGTCGCTGCCTCGTGAAGCTGGCTGGCGAGACGGAATTCAAAGAGTACAAAGGCGGCCAGTCGTTTGATGCACCGGGCAATTCGTCCTTTGATATCGAAACGCTGGAAACGCTGCATTACGTTTGTCACTTTGCTTAAAAGCGAAGCAGCTTTACAAAAAACCGGCCTAGTGCCGGTTTTTTTTATGTACAGGATGTACGGTACCTCCGCGGGCGCATGGATGCGCAAGAGCGGAGGCGTTCGCGCAGAAAAGTCACCTCTAAATGGAGCGCACGAGCAACGAACGTGCGATATCCGACAGACGTGCATCCATAAATCCCTATCCTGCGTAAAGAAATCATAAGGACTTCCGATTGGGCGTGCCCAGCTGGATCTTTTACCTGTGAAATCGAACACAAATGGAGATGATCATGCGCAAGAATGCGATTTGGGCTTTTAGCTTGACCGTGCTGGCTGCGGCAGCAGTAGCGGGCTGTGATGATGCAGATATTACGGCGGGAACAGATGGGCTGGGCTCGTGCACGCCAGAAACAACGCTGCTAGCGGCTACTGAAGCCGGCAAATTGATCACTTTCAAGAGCACCGACCCTACAACTTCACTGAGCAGCGTGACTATTACTGGTCTTGGTGGTGCAGGAGTTGCGGGTATGGATGTGCGTCCTGCAACTGGCACGATCTACCTGTTTAGCACCGATTCAAAACTCTATACCGTGACCACGGCTGGCGTGGCGACGCAAGTTGGTGCTATGTCTTATCCGGAATACACCAGCGTTGGTGGTTTTAACTTCAACCCTGTGCCTGACCGCATTCGTCCAATCAACGCAAATGGAAGCGTCAACAAACGCGTTCACCCAGATACCGGCGCGGTTCCGTTTACCGATACCGCGCTGGCCTATGCTCCGACCGACGTCAATGTGGGCCAAAGCTTTGCGCTTCGCGGCATGGCCTACAAGGCAGCTGCGGCTGGTGTCACCACGGCCTATGTCATCGATGCGACGCAGAACGTGCTGGCAACTTTGGGTAGCGTGAATGGCTCGCCTCAGTCCCCAAATGGCGGGCAACTCTTCACAGTCGGCGCTTTGGGTGTCGATGTTTCTACCGATGTAACGCAGCAGACGTTTGAGGTCGATGGCCCAAATGGTGTTGGTTACTTCGTGCATGAAGGCAATGTCCGCACGTTGCGCCAGGTTGATCTGGGCACTGGCACCAGCAAGCCTTGCGGCGCCACAGTGCCTGCTGTCGGCGGTGGTCAGTTGTCGATTAAAGCGATGACGGTTGTATTGCCTATTGCTCCGTAAGTCATACGTGAGATCAGAAACGCCGGCCTAGTGCCGGCGTTTTTGTTGGGCGTGAGCAAATGCACGCAATCCGGTTACAGTGCAGCCATAGCATTGGGAGCGCGCATGAAACTTTTGATCAAGATTGCTGTGGCTGGACTGGTTGTGATTGCCACGATTCTGGCGTGGAACACTGCGCATCTGCCCGCGCCTGCAGCGCAGGTCACAACGACAAAGCTATTGGATGTTGATGCGACCGCCAGTGCGCAACGTTTGGCTGGCGCGATTCGCATCCCAACCATCTCTTTTGAAAACCGCAGTGATATCGACATCAAGCAGTTCGATGCGCTTGCCAGTTATCTGCAAAATAATTTCCCAAAAACGCACGCCGCATTAACGCGTGAACGTCTCGATGGCGGCAGCTTGCTTTACTCCTGGCCTGGCAAAGATCTCAAGGCCAAACCGATCTTGTTGCTGGCGCATATGGATGTTGTCCCGGTAGAGCCGGGCACGGAAAAACAATGGACTCATGCGCCGTTCTCCGGCGAGATTGCCGATGGATTCATCTGGGGGCGTGGCGCCTTGGACGACAAAGGCAATATGGTCGCCTTGCTCGAAGGCGTTGAAACTTTGTTGTCGCAAGGCTTCAAGCCAAGCCGCACGATTTATCTGGCCTTTGGTCACGACGAAGAAATTGGTGGCGATCAGGGCGCCGTCAAAATGGCTGCGTTATTGAAGTCACGTGGCGTCAAAGCAGAGTTCTCACTCGATGAAGGCGGCGCAATCACGCAAGGCGTTATTGCGGGCGTTGATAAGCCTGTTGCGTCGATCATGGTTGCTGAAAAAGGCTACGTCTCTTTTCGCTTAACCGCGCGCGCAAAGGGTGGTCATTCATCAATGCCACCTTCGGACACTGCAGTGGGCGATCTCTCCCGTGCTGTTGCGCGTGTGCAGGCAAAGCGTATGCCCGGACACTTAACGCCGCCCGTGAATGAAATGCTGAATCGACTTGCGCCAGAAATGCCCTTGGCGCGTCGTGTGCTGATGGCGAATCGTTGGCTGTTCGAGCCCTTGTTGATACGCGCCATGTCAGCCGCGCCAGTGAGCAGCGCTTTAGTGCGAACCACCACAGCGCCGACCATGTTGCGTGCGGGCATCAAAGACAATGTTTTGCCTACAGAAGCTTATGCCGTGATTAATTTCCGTTTGTTGCCGGGCGATACGGTCAAAGATGTTGAAGATCATTTGCGTGATGTCATCGATGACGAGCACATCGAGATTGAGGTAGACGGGCATATGGTCAGCGAGGCCTCGCCAGTTTCAGATGCGCGGAGCGCAAGCTTTGCTGTAATCGAAAAAACAGTAAACCAAGTATTTCCGGAGGCGTTGGTCAGTACTGGCATCGTTACCGGCGCAACGGATAATCGCCACTACACGGATGTATTCGAGAGTCGCTACAACTTCTCGCCAAATCTCTTTCGGCCAGAAGATCTGGCGCGCGTGCATGGCGCGAACGAACGCATTGCCGTGCAGTCTTATGTCAGCATGATTCGTTTCTACGCGCAGCTGATACAAAACGCGGCAGGCGTGTAGTGACGACAGCGGTACGTCTCAATTTGAAAGTGGCACCCAAGTCTTCGCGCAATGCCATCACCGGCTGGATGGGTGACACACTCAAGCTGTCGGTGACCACCGCGCCGGAAAAAGGCAAGGCGAATCAGATGGTGATTGACGTGCTGGCAGAGGCTTTGAACGTATCGCGCTCCAGCATCAGCATCGTTCGGGGTGAGACGGCGACAACGAAGCTTGTGGAAATTACTCACCTGACAGACGCAGAAATTTTTAGACGGCTGAACAAACCGGTAACCTAGGCTTCAAGCAACAACACCAGCATCGGGGAGCGCGTAACAAATGACGACTGCCACACGCAGCGAGAAAATGCCTAAAGGCATTCCGTACATCATCAGCAATGAGTTTGCGGAGCGCTTTTGTTTCTATGGCGTGAACGCGATCTTGGTGCAGTACATGATCGAGTTCCTGCACTTTGGCGATGCCAAGGCAGCGAGCTGGCAGGCGATGTTCAAATCCGCTGCGTATTTTTTCCCTCTGCTTGGCGCGATTGTTTCTGACGTTTTCCTCGCCAAGTTCCGCACAATCATTTCGTTCTCGATTATCTACGTTGCAGGTTGCTCGATTCTGGCACTGGGTTCTGGCGAAACCATGATGATCGTCGGCCTGTTCCTGATGGCCTTCGGCACCGGCGGTATCAAGCCTTGTGTGTCGACCAATGTTGGTGATCAGTTCACTGAGCAGAACGCGCATTTGATTGAGCGCGCTTATAGCTATTTTTACATTTCGATTAACGCGGGCTCATCGATCTCGATTTACCTCTGCCCTGAGTTGTTGGGCAATCCTGAGCTGGGCCCCAAGATCGCATTCGGCGTGCCTGCAGTGATGATGGCTTTAGCCACCATCGTGTTCTGGTTGGGCGGCCGCAAATTTGCAGTAGTGCCTGCGGCGATGCGCACCGGCGCTGGTGCGGCACTGACGGTGTTCATGCTGATCTTCGCCGCGATGTTGGCGATCACTGGCTTGGTGTTGGTCAAGACCAATGTGTTGGTGGCAACAGCAACGATCTTGTCGATGTTGGCCGGATTGGTTTTTGTCTGCCTGCGTCCGAGCATCGGTTCTAAATTGCCAGCGGATCTACACGCTTGGTTGCAGCGCTGCTTTACCGGCGATTCATTGAAGCTCATCGGCCGTTTGCTGATTCTGTACATCTTTGTCGCCTTCTTCTGGTCGCTGTGGGATCAGAGCAATGGCAATAGCTGGACGATCCAAGCGCAGTCGGCGCTGATGGACAAACATCTGCTCGGATTTTTGAGTGGCGTGCCCGGCTTTGAACGCGCCGCTGCCTGGGAGATGTTGCCCGCGCAGGTGCAGGTGGTGAACGGCATCTTCATTTTGATTCTGGTGCCCATCTTCACCTTCGGCATTTATCCGTTGATGGGTAAATTCTTTGCGGTGACGCCGCTGCGCAAAATCGGCATGGGCCTATTCACAGTTGCAAGCTCCTTCTTGATCGTGGCGTGGATCGAACATCGCATCCAAGAAGGTCACATCATCAGCATGTGGTGGCAGATTGGCGCTTACGTGGTACTCACCGCGGCCGAAGTGCTGGTGTCGATCACTGCGCTGGAATACAGCTACAAACAAGCGCCGCTATATATGAAGAGTTTTGTGATGTCGCTGTTCCTGTTGTCGACCAGCGTTGGCAATGCGTTCACGGCGGCAGTCAATACATTCATGGTTGAACCGCTGACCACCGAAAGTGTCAGCACCGGCGAACAGACGTGGGTCACGCTGTCGAAAGTGGATGGCTATGTCACTGGACAGAAGATCGACTTCAATGGCGAAAACGGTGTTGAGGTGACGGCTGCTGATGGCACGAAGGGTCCGCTGGCAGGCACGTTCCTGATCGCAGAGATCGATTCATCTGCGAACCGCGTGCGTCTGATGGATAAGGTTAATCGCAAGCCGATATCCAGCAACGGCAACTATGATTTGAGTAAGGGCGAGGTCTCGACCTACACGCTGGTCGGACCCATCTACTTCTTATTCTTTGCCGCACTGATGGTGATAGGCGCCGTGCTATTTATCTTTGTGGCGATGGTGTCCAAGGAGCGCACTTTTGTGCGCGAGGCGGAGGCGAGCTGATTTTGTGTAAAGCGATGTAGTGCCATTCGAGCATCGGGTTTACTATTTGCAGCAAGCCGACCGCGCTGCATCAAAAATCCCAAACTCAAATAGTCGGCAGAGGAAGAGACATGAAAAAGGAATTGTTGCTCTCAATATTGTTTGCAAGCGGCTCGCTGATCACGAGCTTTGAGTCTGCCGCGCAAGCAAAAGCGCAGTGGCAGGAAACGTCGGCTGAGGCTGCGCTTGAAGAGCCACCAGAAGAATTGCGTGCAGACGCGGCAGCGGCCGCCGCAGCTGCTGCAGCGGCTGCACCTGGAGCCGTGCAACAAAAAGCGGAGTTGCCTGGTTTGAGCGATACCGCTGCGGTTGCGCCGAGATTGGCACCTGCTGCACCTACGCCAGTCCCAGTCCCCGTCTCTGAGCCAGTACCGGTAGCCGTGCCAGCCGCAGCGCCAGTGCCTGTCGCTGCACCAGCTGTGGCGCCTGCACCAGTAGCAGACACTCAGCTAGAAGTTCTTCCCGCGCCGGTGTCGGCCCCGCCGCCTGATGAATACAGATCCGTCACGCCAACGGTATCGGTTTGGAATACCACCAAGTCCACCGCTGTAGTGATCCACCCAGTTCCACTGCGTACGCGACCCGTCGTGGCCAGCACTGGCGACATCATCGACGCCGAAACGCGAGTGCGTTTGGAGGCCAGCACAATTAATGCCGACGGTACCTGGTGGTTTGTAACCGCCCCTGGGATTGGCGGTGGCTGGCTGCTGGAGAGCGCGATGGGTAGTCCGCAGCGCTAACACAGCTTAGCGTTGTGAATGCCTCATCAACGCGCCGAGAGCACCAGTCTCTCGGCGCGGCTTAAAAATCGCACTATTACGCAGAGATAGCCTGCTATGTGGTCTAGCGCATAGTGGTTTCCCTTTGCGTTGATTACGCTCAAAGTCAGAATTCAATGTTGATCGTTTGTCGTCAGAGCAACATTTAAAGCAGTAAGGAGTGATTATGAAGAAGGTCTTATTAATTTCAGTGGCACTGTCGGTTTTATCGTTTTCTGCTCAGGCCGCGACTGAATGTGGCTCGGTAGAAGCTTCTGCCCCTGCGTCAGCGGCAGCACCTGCCGTAGTGGCCGCTGCTGCTCCTCAGGTCACAAAGGCAACGGCTGTCGTGCCGCGCGCGGTGGCTCTGCGTGATCGTCCCCAGTTGAGTAGTGTGGGCGACGTTGTCGTTCCTGCTGACAAGAAGGTTCGCCTAAGCTCCACGGTCAATAATTCTGATGGCAACTGGTGGTATGTCACCGCCGATGGTCTGGGTGGTGGTTGGGTACCAGAAAGCGATATGAGCGGTCTGCAGCAGCAATAATTTCATGCATGCCGCGCCTGCCCCACGTAGGCGGACGCGGCTGCATATGAGACGATAGGGGCAGGCCCTTTTCCCTGATCCCTCATGTCCGTTTTCACCAAGGTCTCGTACAACGAGCTTCGCGATTTTCTGCAGCAGTATCCGGTCGGTGAACTGATCGGCTATCAAGGCATTGGCGAAGGTATCGAGAACACCAACTATTTTGTCGATACCGGCGATGGTCGCTGGGTGCTGACGCTGTTCGAGCGTCTCAATTACGACGATCTGCCGTTCTTCCTCGGCCTGATGGATCACCTCGCCTCGCGCGGCTTCACCAGCGCGATGCCAGCACGCACCCACGAGGGCAAGAACCTCGTCTCCCTCAATGGCAAACCGGCTGCGCTGGTCCATCGCCTCACCGGCCAGGGCGTGTTGTTCCCGAATCTTGCACAGAGTGCTGCCGTTGGTAGTGCGCTAGGTGATCTGCATGTCAATGCACTTTCATACGCAGGCCGCTGCGAAAATTCGCGTGGCCCGGCATGGCGTGAACAGACTGCCAAGGCGCTGTTGTCACGTGTCGACAAAGATACCCGTGCCTTGATTGAAGATGAACTCAAAGCGCAGTCCAAGCTCAATCTTGCCGCGTTGCCGCAGGGCGTGATTCACGCGGATCTGTTCCGCGATAACGTTTTATTTGTAGATGATCGCCTTACCGGCGTCATCGACTTCTACTACGCCTGCAATGACGCGCTGATCTATGATTTGGCCGTCACGCTGAACGACTGGTGCTTTGAAACCAACGGTCATCCCAATGCTGCACGCTGGACGGCGATGACGAGCGCATATCGTGCACGTCGTGAACCTGAAAAGAGCGAACGCGAGGCTTGGTCGTTGGTGCTGCGTGCCGCAGCGCTGCGTTTCTGGTTATCGCGCTTGTACGACTGGACCTTCCCGCGTGAAGGCGATGTTGTGCATGTGAAAGATCCAGACCAATACCGCCGCATTCTTGAGCATCATCGCAACACAGCACCGCCTGCGCTCTAAGCACGCCGCTGCAATCCAAGGGAATCGATATTGATGAGTGACGCCGCATCTTCCAGCACGCCGCCAGTAAATTCACCGCGCACCGTACTGTTCGCAAGCCTGATCGGCACCACCATCGAATTCTTCGATTTCTACATCTACGCCACGGCTGCGGTGTTGGTGTTCCCAACACTTTTCTTCCCGGCGAGTGATCCAGCAACTGCAACATTGCAATCACTCGCAACGTTTGCGATTGCATTCATTGCACGCCCGATTGGCTCGGCTGTTTTCGGTCATTACGGTGATCGCGTTGGTCGTAAGGCAACGCTGGTTGCTGCGTTGCTGATGATGGGGCTTTCCACCGTCCTCATTGGCTTGTTGCCGACCTACGCATCGATCGGCATGTGGGCGCCGCTGCTGCTCGCGCTGTGCCGTTTTGGTCAGGGCTTGGGCTTGGGTGGTGAATGGGGCGGCGCTGTTTTGCTCGCCACTGAAAATGCACCTCCGGGAAAGCGTGCTTGGTACGGCATGTTCCCGCAGCTCGGCGCGCCGATCGGCTTCATCATGTCTGGCGGCATTTTTTTGATCTTGAGCGATGTACTGACCAACGAACAATTCTTCAGCTACGGCTGGCGCATTCCGTTTCTCGCCAGCGCTGTTTTGGTTTTGGTGGGTTTGTATGTGCGACTCAAAATCACCGAGACGCCAGTGTTTGCGCAGGCACTTAAAAATCATGAGCGTGTAGAGGTGCCGATGTTTACTGTGTTTCGCGAACATGGTCGCGCACTGTTTCTCGGTACGTTGATCGCACTCGCCACCTTCGTGCTGTTCTATCTGATGACAGTGTTCGCACTCAGCTGGGGCACATCAGAGCTTGGATACTCTCGCGCAGACTTCTTGAAGATTCAGCTCTTCGCCGTATTGTTCTTTGGTTTGATGATTCCGCTGTCAGCGGTCTACGCTGACAAGCGCGGTCGTCGTCGCACATTGATTATTGTGAGCATCGCCATCGCCGTCTTTGGTTTTGTGATGGCGCCGATGATGCAAGCAGGAACAGTGGGTGTTGTGCTCGCCTTAGTGCTCGGCTTGAGTTTGATGGGCCTGACCTACGGACCACTCGGCACCATCTTGTCAGAACTTTTTCCAACGTCCGTCCGTTACACCGGCTCGTCGCTCACATTTAATCTCGCCGGAATTTTCGGCGCTTCGTTCGCGCCGTACATTGCAACGTGGCTAGCCAAGAATCACGGCCTGCAGTTTGTTGGGTACTACCTCACTGTCGCAGCGTTACTAACATTGGGCGCGTTACTGCTGTCACGCGAAACCAAAGACGACGACCTCGTCGCCGTGCAGAGCTAAGGAGCGCCATCCATGCTGAGCCTCACGCGATATCAATGGGCAGTTTTATTCGCGGCGTGGTTGGGTTGGGGTTTCGATATTTTTGATGGCGTGCTGTTCAACTACGTTGCGCCCAACTGCGTGCCAACGTTGCTTGGGCTGACCATCGGTTCGCCAGAAGCCAAGCAAGCCACTTTGTTCTGGACTGGCTTGCTCACTTCTTTGTTATTGATTGGTTGGGCGATCGGCGGCGTAGTGTTTGGTTGGGTTGCAGACCGCATCGGCCGCACACGCACGCTGTTGCTGACGATGCTGGTTTACGCCTTGGGTACTGCGGCCTGTGCATTCGCGCCAAACATCTGGGCGCTGATGGCGTTCCGCTTCATTGCTTCACTCGGCATTGGCGGCGAATGGGCGGCTGGCGCGTCGATGGTTAGCGAAGTGATGCCGGAGAAGCGCCGTGTAGAAGCCGGTGCATTGCTCTACACCTCCGCACCGTTCGGTTTGTTTCTCGCCACATTTGTTAATTTTCAAATTGCAGGCGTCTGGTTCAAAGACGTTCCGGAAATTTCCTGGCGCTATGTTTTCCTCTGCGGTTTGATTCCTGCTGCTGCAGCATTTGCGATTCGCATGTTCATTCACGAACCTGAGCGTTGGAAAAAGGTGGCCGCAGTCAGCACGCCACCCAAAATCAGCGAACTGTTCAGCCCGGAATATCGCGCGCTTACGCTCAGCGGATTCTTGATGGCGCTGGTGGCGCTGCTTGCTTGGTGGAGCTGCAATGCGTTTATCCCAGTGGTTGCTACGCAGCTTGCGCGAGCAGAAGCGCTGACACTTGGCCTCGATAAATCCGCCACGCTGGCATTGACTGAACATTGGAAATACATCGCCACCGTTTGCTTTAATGCCGGTGGTTTGATTGGCACTCTGCTGACAATTCCCGCGTCCAAGTTGCTTGGCCGCAAACCGATGTTCGCGATTTACTTCGCGCTGTCGGCTGTCTCGATTCTCTGCACTTTCGGTTTGGATCTGCCATCAGAAACGCGTTTGTACATGTACTTCGCGATTGGCCTGTCCGTGTTCGGTGTGTTCGGTAGCTTTACGTATTACTTGCCGGAGTTGTTCCCGACACGTTTGCGCGGCACGGGTTCTGGCTTTTGCTACAACATTGGCCGCGTACTGGCTTCGATCGGACCTTTCCTCGTCGGCGCTGCGGCGTCGCGCGGCACCGATACGGTGTTAGAGGTGTTGTTCTGGGTTGGCTTTGTGCCGCTACTCGGACTGATCTTCATGCCTTGGATTATTGAAACCAAAGGCCGTCCGCTAACCGACTAGTAGGCTGCGCTGTGCGCCCCGCTTACTGGGGAAATGGTGCGCATAGCGCACCCTACGGTAAGCGTTTACTTGGTAGTGAATAGCTGCCGGTCGCATGCGCCACCATCGTCTCTGGCGCAGCCGACGAATACAGCGACACCTCCATCACCGCAAGCTTGCGGCCGAGCTTGAGCAAGCGACCATCGGCAATGATGTTGCCCGGCGTCGCCTTGTTTAGAAAATTGAGATTCATATTGGCGGTGACGGCCATCAGTTCAGGGCCGATATGGCTCATCACCAAGGCATACATCGCAAGGTCAGCGGCTGTGAACAAGGACGGGCCTGACAGCACATTGCCCGGGCGCAACATCCGTGTTTGATACGGGATCACCAAGCGCAAGGAGCCCGGCACGAGGTTTTCGATGGTGAACATCTTTTCCTTGGCGCCAAATCCCATTTGAATAAGCTGTTCAATTTTTTCGCCGCTTAGTTTCACTACCATCTCAAGCTCCTGCTGTCATCAAGCCTTGTACGCCATCCCACAATAATTTCACT
>JAZKEM010000034.1:0-11866 GCA_040387055.1 Pseudomonadota bacterium
TTTGCACCAGCAAAGAAAGGTAACTCGCGCCACAGCGCGAAACACGCCATCTCAATCAGAGCAGGCAGTAGCCACGCCGCAAGGCGGCGCACTGTCTCATCAACGTGTAAGGCAAGCGGGTAAAACGCGGAGTCCCGCGTTACGAAAGATGCGGCTTCGCCAAATATTCCTGCGACTGCATTTCTTGCAAGCGCGACAACGTACGTTGGAATTCAAAGCGCAGCTTTAAGCCTGCATAGAGTTTTTCCTGCGGAACATCCGCAGTAATGATCAACTTCACGCCACGATCATAAAACTCGTCCACCAAGTTGATGAAACGACGAGCGGCATCTTCGGTAAAGACAGTCAGCTGAGGCACATGTGAGAGCAGTACCGTGTGATGCGTACGGCCGATCTCGATGTAATCCGCCGCGCTGCGTGGGCCGTCGCAGACCGCAGTGAAATCGAACCAAGCCACCCCATCGGCCAAGCGACGCGCAACGATGATGCGGTCGTGAATCGGCATCTCAACATTCTCTTCGCCACTGCAGCCAGCGATGGCGCTGAAGTCGCGCTGCAGGTTCTGTTCGGAAACCTGATCGCAGGGAAAGTGGTAGACCTCGGCCCGCGTCAGCGCGCGCAGGCGATGATCAACGCCGCCATCAACATTAATCACCTTGACACTTTTCTTCAGGCGCTCAATCGCAGGCAAGAAGTTCGCGCGTTGCAGGCCATCTTTGTAGAGATTATCTGGCACAACGTTCGAAGTGGCGATCAGCGTCACGCCATGTTCAAACAGCACTTCGGTGAGTCGGCCGAGAATCATCGCGTCGGCAATGTCCGAAACATAAAACTCATCGAAGCAAAGCACGCGCACTTTAGCCGCGAACTCCAGGGCAACTTTGCCGATGGGATCGGTCTCGTTGGCGTAATGCTGGCGGCGCGCATGCACTTCCAGCATGAAACGATGGAAGTGCGTGCGCATCTTGCGATCGAAGGGCAGTGCTTCGTAAAACGTATCCATTAAATAGGTTTTACCGCGACCGACGCCGCCCCACATATAGAGGCCTGCAACCGGCGGCCAGCGCAGCTTGGAACTGCCAAAGCGTCGTTTCGGTGGTGCGGCGAGCAGCTCTTCATAAACGCGTTGCAAGGCAGCAACGGCTTGCGCTTGTGACTCATCGCGCTGGAAATTATCGCCAGCCAGATCGCGCTGATAGCGCTGTATCGGCGAGAGCAATTCTTGCTGCGTTGCCATGTTCTGCGCTTACAGTTGGTCTACGCCGAACAGCGCGCAGAGATGAGGATTGAGGAACACGCCGCGCGGGTCCAGTTCTTTGCGCAGCTTTTGAAAATCGGCGAAACGCGGATATAGCGCCAGCAGATCGTCAGCGGTTTTGTCGTGCAACTTGCCCCAGTGCGGGCGGCCTTCGTAGCGCTCGAAAATTTCCGCCATCGCATTGAAGTAATCCTGATGCGGCACATCAACCGGGGCACTCACCGAGATGATGGCGCTGTCGCGTTCAAAGCAGGGTGACAACCAAATGTCGTCCGCTTTAACAAAGCGAACCTCAACCGGCAGATGCGTTTTGAAACGCAGTGCGCGGATGATGCTTTCCATCTGCTTCAAGGCTTCTGGCAGAAACTTGGCAGGAATTGCGTAGGCAGACTCGACAAAACGCACGATGCGCTTGGTGTCATAACGCAGATTGGGTTCGCCTATGACATCGTCATTCGATGCGGCCCAAGTAGTCATGCGCTGTGCGGCTTCCATGCTGCCAGGCATGCGGCGCGTCAGTGTTGATAGCGCCCACATCGCGCCATTTTCCAGAACCAAATTACGTGCCACGCGCTGAGCGCTGAGCGGCGATAGTGCTTCGACTGTGGTGTCCATGAAGCGCAGTTGGACATTGTCGTTATTCGGGTACCAAGCAAACTCAAAGTGACGGTGCGAGCGCTTGAGTTTGTCTAGCTTGCGCAGTGTCGGGCCCAGTTGGTCGCGGCTGCTGCGATAGTGCAGGCGGTAAGCATCAACACACTGCAGTTCCACATGCGTGATCACGCCCAGCGCGCCCAGCGAGAGTCGCGCGGCATCAAACAGAGGCTTATTACTTTCAGCGCTAATGGTTCTGACGGAACCGTCGGCACACACCATTCTCAGTGCCGTGATCTGTGTCGACATATTGCCGAAATCAACGCCACTGCCATGTGTGCCGGTGCTGATGGCGCCCGCCAGCGTCTGTTGGCCACTGGCGCCGAGCATGACTTGGGCAAGACCACGTTCGGAGAGTTGATTCGCAAGATCCACCAAGCGTGTACCGGAGCGAACCCAGACACGACGGTGTTGCATATCCATCGACTCAATGCCGGTGAAGTAATCCAGCGACATCAGGTTTTCGTCAGTCCAGCAGAGCGGCGTAAACGATTGGCCGCTGCCGCCTACGCGTAGGCGTTCGCCATCATCGGCAGCACGCAGCACTTCAGCCTGAATTTCTTCCAGTGAAACCGGATACGAGCGAAAGTTGGGGACGGCTTCAACCAGCCCTGACCAATTGCGCCAGCGGCGACGATATTTGGCGAGCATATTATTCGTCCTCGTCTTTTGACGAAGAGTGCAGGCGATCATGTTCGCCGCACATGGCTAGAACCTGTGCGCGTACCGCATTACGGAGATGCGTCTCGGCGGCTTTGTCTTGACCAATCGGAGCAATGGCAGCGCTGGCTTCAACATCGACAAAACTCCAGCGCGGCAATTTATTGCCTGAGCCCCAGAGTCGGCGTGAGCCGCGGATTGCCATTGGAACAACTGGCACACCCGCGCGTACTGCAATCATGAACGTGCCGTTCTTGAATGCCATCAAACCGGGTTCTTCTTTGAAGGTGCCTTCGGCAAAAATCGCCAGCGAGTCGCCATCCTGTACGCGACGGATCAGGGTGCGGGTCTGCAGTGCGCCTTCGCGAGGGTTGCTGCGATTGACGAAGGTCACACCCATGCGGCGCAGGGTCGGGCCCACAAGAGGCCAGGAAGCAGCGCCGTCTTGCACCACAAAAGTGAAACGAATGGGCAGCGCGGCGGTGAGAATCAGGCCGTCCATATAGCTGGCGTGGTTGGCCACCGCGATGCAGTGCCCGGCGGGCAGATTCTCCATGCCGCGCACGCGCATCGGCACGCCAATGCACAGCAGGCAGAAGCGCACACAAAAGCGACCAATAATCCGGCGGAGTGTCAGCGTCGGCGTGATGATGATCAGCACGCAGAAAGGCAGCACAACCGCTACGAAGACCAGCGCCGCCAATGGGGCGTAAAAGAAATTGAAGAGACGGGAGAACATTGGCCGTTATTATAAGTGCATGAGCCCAGAGAACACGCCGATTTTTGCCGAAGAATTGATGCCAGAGGATGACGCCGCGATTGCGCGCTTTCTGGACCGGCTCTGGCTGGAGCGCGGGTTATCGGCCAATACGCAGCTCAGTTATCGCTCAGATCTGGCTCTGCTCGCGCGTTGGTTGGCGTTGCAGGGCGTAGAGCTGGTCAAAGCGGTGGAAGGCGATATTCAAGGTTATTTCGCCGCCCGCAGCCGTGACGCACAGAAATTTACGCCACGCTCGCAAGCGCGTTTGCTGTCAGCGTTGCGGCAGTTTTATCGGCATCTGGTTATGGATCGGCAGCGCTCGGACGATCCCACTGCGCAGCTGGAATCCCCCAAGCTGCCACGACGTTTGCCCAAAACCTTGAGTGAAGGCGAAGTCATCAAAATATTTGATGGCCCGGATGTAAACACCGATCTGGGTTTACGTGACCGCGCGATGTTGGAGCTGATGTATGCCTCGGGCCTGCGCGTCTCCGAACTGGTGAAGTTGGAACTGACCCGCGTCAATATTCAGCACGGTGTGGTGCAGGTCGTCGGTAAAGGTGGCCGCGAACGATTGATCCCGATGGGCGAAGAGGCGATGGAGTGGATCAAGCGCTATCTTCAAAACGCGCGACCGACTTTGGCTGATGGCGCAGCGTCAGATTGGCTGTTCATCACGGCACGTGGCGAGCCGATGACGCGTCACAACTTTTGGCATTTGATCAAGCGTCATGCTGCGACGGGTGGCGTGCACATTTCCTTGTCGCCGCACACTTTGCGTCATGCTTTTGCTACGCATTTGCTAGAGCATGGGGCGGATTTGCGTGCGGTGCAGTCTTTGCTCGGGCATGCGGATTTGTCGACTACGCAGATTTATACGCATGTGACGCGGCAGAGGCTTAGGGATATGCATCAGAAGTTTCACCCTCGGGGATAGTTTGTGCCTCTTGGCTACTGCCTGTTCTGATTGAAGTGGCGCATTCCGCGCTGAAGCGCGGGTAACTTTCTTTGCTGTACGGCAAAGAAAGTCACCAAAGAAAACGTACCCTAGCGACTACGCCGGAACAAAAAGCGTTCCGGTTCCCTGCGCTTCTCGCGCTGATCGGGGTGCGTGACAGGCCATCCGTGGCCTGGCACGCACGCTCGGCTCCTGCCTCGCCCGACGCGAAGCGTCGGCAATAACCGATCAGTGCTGCGATGCTCGGCTTGTCACAAGGGAACCCGGTAAATCAAAAGCAACAAACCGTAGGAGCGCCCCTTGGGCGCGATTGTTTGCGGCGCTCTGCGCCGTGCTGTCATTCCGAACGCAGTGAGGAATCTTGCTGTTACTCAACCTGCAAAGATCAAAAGCCAGATCCCTCGCTACGCTCGGGATGACAGGATTGTTCTGCTTTTGACTTTGGGCCCCTTCGGCAGCGCCGAGCATCGCAGTCTTGGCCGGTAAATGCCGTGCGAAGACACGGGCGTAGGCAGGATGCCGAAGCGTGCGTGTCTGGACACGGACGTCCTGTCACGCACCCCGGCTAAGGCGAGAAGCGCAGGGAACCCGCACAGCTTCATCGTGCGGGCGCGTACGCTGGGGGGTGTTTTCTTTGGTTACTTTCTTTGCACAAGCAAAGAAAGTAACTCGCGCCTCAGCGCGAAATACGCCATCTCAATCAGAGCAGGCAATAGCTCAAATCGCCACAAACAAAAACGGCGCCTTCCGGCGCCGTTCGTTTACACAAGTCGGCAAAAGCCAAAACCTAGCTCTTAGGCGCAGGCGCCGCATCCGTCGGCCCAGCAAGCTTCGCTGCCTTGCCATCAAGAATCTGCGAAAGCTGATCCGGCGCCTGATAGCCGGGAATCATTTCACCATCTTCGAGAATCAGTGATGGCGTGCCGCGTACACCAATAGCGCCGCCAGTGGTGTACTGATCCAGGATTGGATTCTTGCACTTCGCAACTTCTGGAATCGCCTCGCCCAGTTTGGACTTGGTCAATGCAGCCTTTTTATCAGCCGAGCACCAAACATTTTCAGCTTCGAAGAAAGCTTTCGTATTTGGGCCGCTGCGTGGAAAGAACACATAGCGAATCGCGATGCCTTTGGCGTTGTACTCGGCCATCTGGCTGTGGAGCATGCGGCAGTAGCCGCAGTCGATGTCGGTAAAGACGGTGAGGGTGTGTTTAATCTGATCAGCTGGTGGCGCGAAGATGATCATGTTCTCGACGCCCAGCTTCTCGACCGCTGCAAGGCGCACAACTTTGCGACGCTTTTCGGTAATGTTTTCGCCGGCGCTGAGATGGACCATGTCGCCTTCAATCAGGTACTCGCCATCTCCACTGACATAGCCAAAGCTGAGTCCGGCCTGAATTTCATAGATGCCCGGCATCGGTGAAGGGCGGATTGCTTGAATCGGCACGGCGAGCTTTGCAGCGAGCTTGGTGCGCAGCGCTTCCAGTTCGGGCGTGCTGGCAGGCTCAACAGCGACTGCGGGTGTGGCAGCAGCGGCCTCTGTCGTTGCGGCTGGCGCAGCTTCGGCGGCTGAGGGGTCATATGGAGGCGCGCAGGCGGCAAGCGTAGGCAGCAGTAGGGCGGCGACAGACAAAAACTTAAATGAGGACATGGAGAGCACTGTAGTAGGAAGCTGGGTTGAGACACTGTTCCCGCACGGGGGTTCAAGGGCTCAGGATTGCGGGCGATTTTGGCATATTCGCGGCCGGTACCCTAACTCGGGTTGTAGACAAGATTTTTAGGCTTTGTGGGTAGCGATCAGTTCAACTCTAGCCAGCGCATGGCGTGGGTGAGTAGCAGTCCCATCCGCACCGGACGACCCGGCCATAGGCGTGATAAGCCTTCGCGATAGGCCAACAACTGCTCGCGATAGCGCGCAAGCAGAGCCTCATCGTCACCACCGCGGGCGGTTTTGTAGTCGAGTAACCAGAGTGTTTCGCCATCATCGACAAGGCGGTCAATCACGCCATGCAGCTCGCCGTGACTGATCGGCACTTCGTTCCAGGCGCGTTGAATTTTGCTGCTGTTGAAGAAAGGCTGCAGCGCAGGCGCGGCGATAACGGCCTGAGCTTCAGCGAGCCAGCTTGCAAAATCGGCGTCGCGCACAGTGCTGCCGATTGCGGCTTCCAGTCGGCCGCGCAGAGCAGTGTTCACATCTGCATCAGACTCACTGAGTTGTAGCAGCAAGTAATGAACAGCGTGACCACGCAGGATCGCGGCGCTGTCGTGCTCTTCACCGCTGGCGCTCGGACGCTGCGCCTTGCTGATTGAAAGTTTGATCGGCTGGCGCAGACGCGGGTCGTCGATGACCTGCGCAGTGTCTGTTGCGCCATCAGTGGCGATGGCAGGCATGCCGTCAACAAATATGTAGCTGTCGTCATCGCCGATATTCGCGCCTAACTGCATAAAGGCGTTCGTCGCGTGTTCATGCCAGCTGGTTTCTTTGTCGGGTTTGCTTGGCGAAAATCCAGAGAGATGCAGGAACTGACGCGCACGCGTCACGGCGACATAGAGCAGATTCATATCTTCAGCAGTTTCGCGTTGCTTGCGAGCGTCGATCAGCGATTGTGAGAAGGAATCACGATCATCTTTGTTGGCTGCCAGTACAAAGCAGGTCGGCCGCGCTTCGCTCGACGGCCACTCGACTACCCAGCCAGCATCTTTATTGCTGCTATTGCCATTGCCCGTTTGCGCCATGAATACCGCCGGTGCTTCCAAGCCTTTTGCACCATGCACGGTCAGAATGCGAACCTGATTGCTTGCAGCATGCGGCGGTGTTTCGTCCGGCGCTTCACTGCTGCGTTCAAGCTGCGTCAATTCCTGCAGGAAGCGCGACAGCGAAGGGTAACGACCGCTGTCGGTTTCCAGTGCCATCTGAAGCAGTGCATTGAGATTGCCGCGCACGCGCACACCTTGCGCAGCAGGCAGTGCGGCTTCATAGCGTGCAGCCAGATCACCTTCGTTGTAGATGCGATCCAGTAAATCGTGCACGGGCAGTTGGCGCGATAATTTCAGCCAGTGTTCAAGCAGTGTCTGAGCGCGCTGCAGCGCAACGCTCGTTGTGGCTTGCTGAAGCGCAGCACGCCAGCGCTGTTCGTTCTTGCGTGCAGTACTGACCAGTTCAATCAAATCATCATTGCTGGCCGAGAACATTGGCGAGCGCAGAACATGCGCCAGTTCCAAATCACGCACCGGCGAGAGCAGGAAGCGCAACAGCGCAGCAAGGTCAGCTGCCTCGGCTGTTTTCAGCAGCGTGCCGCGTGCGGCGCCGATGAAGGGAATCTCTGCCTCAGTCAACGCCTGTTCCAGTGCGCGCAGGTGTGTACGCTTGCGCGTGAGAATCAGCACATCGCCATACGAGAGTGCGCGACCTTCGATTTCCCAGCGTGCGTCGACTAGCTTGCGGATACGTTCGGCAATCAAATGGCCTTCACGCAGTGCGCGCGTATTTTCTGGATCAGGTCTTGGCGTGGTGAGCGGATTGCGGAAGGGTTCAGGCTCGTCGCCATCTTTGATATCAGGCGCGATCAGTGGCGCGAGTTCAACGCGTCCCCAGCCGCTGCGCGCGGTGCCATGAACGGGGAAGTTTGGAATCAGTCCCGGTGAAAATAGCGCATTGACCCAGTTGATGATCGCGGGCGAAGAGCGGCGCGAGAGTGAGAGCGTCTCTTGATGCGCGTCTAAATGCTCCTGCATCCACGCGGCGGCCTGCGGCAATAAATCCGGATTGGCGCGGCGGAAACCGTAGATGCTCTGCTTGATATCGCCGACGATAAACAAGCTGCGCGCGCGCTCTGAATTGCCCGCGGCCATTTCTTCCAGCAAGGGCAGCAACAGCTGCCACTGCGTTGGACTGGTGTCCTGAAATTCATCTAACAGCAGATGATCAATGCGCTGGTCGAGTTTGAACTGTACCCAGTTGCCCGCATCCGGATCGCGCAGCAATTTGCTGGCGTACCACTCCAGATCAGTGAAACCGATGCGATTGCGTACGCGGAATTCGTCTTTGAGTTCTGACAACGCGGCCGTGCCGAGAATCAGTGCGGATTCTGTACGGCGCAGGGTGTACAGGCGTGCAAGCTGGTCAATGATGCGCTGCATGACCGTGACAACTTCGCCATGTGCCTGGATAAAGCGATCTGCAGACGAGCCCAGTGTTTTCAGCGCGACTTGTGAAGGCTTGAATCCGTAGGGGGTCAGCTTCTGCGTGAATAAACCACCAATCAGCGTTTGATAGCGTTGCTCGCCCGACTGTTCCAATGCCGGCAGTAATTCATCAGCACGAACGTATTGGCCAATCTTGCCAACGGCACCGAGCCCACGGCTGAAATCACCGAGTGATTGTTCGAACGATGGGACTTGCAGCGCTGTGTATGGATCTTCGCTGACGATTTCCAATTGCTCACGCAGATGACTGATCGAAAATTCCAGCGCGTCGTCTTGACCGTCGGTATAGCTCCACCATTCCGCACGGCGAGAGAGAAACTGCACGACGATATTGCGCAGGCTCCATTCGGTTTCACCTTCGTCGATCAGTTTCTTGAGTGCGAGACCGGGCGCACTTTGTGGTGCGGCTAAAAGCTTTTTCTGTAATCCACTCCAAGCTGCTTCCAGCAGTGCCTGCTCGTTCTCGCTGACTTCAAAGCCCGGCGCAATGCCAACTTCCTGCGGAAAGCGCGCTACCAGATCCTGACAGAAGGCGTGGAGAGTAGTAGCGCGCAGCGGCCAGGGATGGAACAGCAGTTGCTCGTAGAGGCTGCGTGCGCGTTGGCGGATCGCGTCGTTGGCTTGGAGATCAAGTTCGGCGAGTAAAGCGTCGAGTGCGGCATCGTCTGCCAGCGCGAGCTGGCGTAAACGCTCCTCAACACGGTGACGCATTTCTGCTGCGGCCTTACGTGTGAAGGTCAGCGCGAGAATGCCATTGGGTTCATGGCCTTCGAGTAAGAGACGCGTGATGCGTGCTGTTAGCAGCCAAGTTTTTCCGCTGCCTGCAGAGGCCGAAACGCTGACGCTGCGCGCGGGATTGAGTGCTTGATTCATGCGCGCTCCTCCGCCCAGGTATCAACGCGGCAGAGCCCACGAAAATCACAACGCGAGCAGGTTAGTGCATCGCCATGTGCGGGCAGGGGCGCAGCTTTGCGCAATGCAGCGAACACATATTGAAGACGATCCAACACGCCAGCGCCAGCGATGCTGAGGTCTTCACCTTCAATCGGTTTGGGTGACTTCTTGTCGCGTTCCAGCACTAAGTACTCAACGCTGGCGCAGGGTTCTGTCAGCAATGCGTAGTGCGTGGTTTGTACAGATTCGCCGTTGAGTACATCTTCCTTTTTAGGGAAAGCGCCGGTCTTGTAGTCCACAACGCTATAAGCCGTGTGAACGCCATTGTCATTATTCTCTAGGCGATCAATGCGCCCTTTCATCGTTAGCTCAGCATCAAGTTTCAGATGCTTATCGGCTTCTGATTCAACCCGTGGCCACTGCGTGTTGCGTGCAATCATCCAGTTGGCGAGTTCTGGAATCAGTGTATTGATTTCCACCAGCCAGACTTGCGCCAAAGCGCGATTGCGCAGGTCGTCTGCCAACACCGCATAAGTGATGACGCGCAGTGAGTGCTCAATTTCATCGCGTCGATCGGCGGTGATTTTTCCGGAGAATGCCGGTGGCATCCCGGGTCTTTGCTGATGGAAGGCTTGCAGGATGTTGTGCACGCGCTCGCCGAAATCACGACGGCTCACCGGCTCATCAGGCTCTCGCGCCTTTTTAAGTCCCAAGCCACTGCTGGCGAAAAATTTGTACGGGCAATCAATCAAAGTCTGATGCGCACTCGCGCTCAAAGACTTGGTCAGCAGTGACAGTGGCAACGCAGGACGTGGTGCAGTGTGAGGCGTTGGCAGTGTTGTTGCTGTCGACACTTCAATCGCTTTGCTTGCCGCAAGCTGTGGCAATGCGGCGGCAACGGTTGCCAATCCTGTGACCAGCAATGCTTCGGCCCAAGGGCATACTTCTGCAGACTCGTCTTCCTGATCTGCAGCGTAAGTGATCAGCACTTTCGGCGCGGCGTGGATCAGGCTGCGGAATCGCCCGAGTTGTTGCTCAAGTTGGGCGCTCCAATGCGGCAAGCCTAACTCGGCGCGAACGCTGTGATTGAACACGGGTTGCGCGCTGGGCTTGCCAGGAAATTGTGCGGCGCTGGCGCCAGCGAAAATCAATACATCGCAACGCAGGCCTTGTGCTTGTTCGTGTGTGAGCAGGCGCACAGGGCTATCAACAGTGTCTGGAATAAAGCTGGCACTTTCGAGCGCGCGTTCGAGCATAGAGCGGAATTCGTTCCAGCTTAAACGTGGTTTTTGGCGCTGCAGTACGGCGTGCAGCTCTTCCAGTTGGCGAATCAATACGGCGCCTGCTGCATCACTCTGCCATGTGCGCCAAAGCGGCAATGCTTGCAGGCTTTGAATCAGCATCTGACTCCAGTCAGCGCCGTTGCGCGCGGGGCCGTGCACGGGTGGCAGCAAACGTGCAGCGGATTCCAATGGACTTAAGAGTTCCTTTGGAACGTCTGCAAGTTTGCGCAGACGTTCAATGCCACCAGCGATTTTCCCTGCGTAAATTGCGAGTTCTAACTGGTCGATCGCTTCGGGGGCTGCGGTGTCATAGAAACCCGACTTAAGCAGATCAAGCAGCGCGCGAAACGGAAAGTCGCGATCACAGCAATCCAGCCAATGTCCAAGACTCGCTGCGGCAGAGCTGGTGGAGAGTGCCCAGCCAGCTTCATCGCGCAGCGGAACGCCTGCGCGTTCCAGCAGTGCACGAAGCCGACGAGCAAGCGCACGATCTTGTGTGACGACCGTAATGTCGCAGGGGCGCTCCAGTAATGTGTGGCGCACAGCCAGATCAACCATGCGCGCTTCATGCTCGGCTTGCGTGGCGGCAGCGAGTTGAATGCGTGTGGAAGTCGTTGATGAGATGCGCTCAAGCAATGGTCTGCCACTGTCGTCGAATGCGCGCGCACAATCGTCATTGCCAAGATCTACGCTGACCGCATCGTCGCCTAAATCTTTTGCAACTTGCGCAACCGATGCGCGGCCGCGGCCAATGAGTGGGCCTTGTAGCCAGACGCAAACTTGCCCGCCACTCAGTGCATCTTTCAATAAAGTTTTTTCGCTGGCACTGAAATCATCGAAGCCAATCAGGACCACGCGATCGTTCGGTTTGAGTGTGTTGAGCGCTTCTTGTAATTGCCGCGTGTACGCCACGGCGGGGCTGCGGCCTGCGGTGTCGCGCAGATACGCGGCCCACAGCAGATGAATATTTTTTGCTTCTGCAGATGCCTGCGCCAACTTCGCGCCATAGCCGCGCTCAATGCGCGCAAGAAAGCGTGCTTCGTCTTCTGCCAGATCCGGCGTGTTGGCGGAGAGTTCTTCAAACAGGCCGAACAATGCTTCTGCGACCGTGGCTGGATCTTGTCCGGGAAATGCGCCGGGGTATGCGCGCAGCGCTTCAGCCAGAATTAATTTGCAGTCGAGCGCTGATAGCGTTG
>JAZKEM010000035.1:0-24129 GCA_040387055.1 Pseudomonadota bacterium
GGATGTCCTTCTTGCCTTCGAGCAGTT
Organism: Pseudomonadota bacterium; assembly: GCA_040387055.1. Classification (GTDB taxonomy): domain Bacteria; phylum Pseudomonadota; class Gammaproteobacteria; order Nevskiales; family Nevskiaceae; genus Stenotrophobium. Next base: position 28 of record JAZKEM010000035.1, read on the forward strand.
TGCCCGCAGCGCGGAAGTGGCCGATGTTTGTCATGCACGAACCGATGAAGGCTTCGTCGATCTTGGTGCCAGCAACTTCGGAGAGGAACTTGGCGTCATCCGGATCGTTCGGGCAGCAAACGATTGGTTCCTTGATGTCAGCGAGGTCGATCTCGATGACGGCAGCGTACTCAGCGTCCTTGTCTGCTTCGAGCAGATTTGGTTTGGCAAGCCACTCTTCCATCTTCTGGATACGGCGTTCCAGCGTGCGTGCATCCTGATAACCGTTGGCGATCATGTTCTTCATCAGCACGACGTTCGAGTTCATGTACTCGATGATCGGTGCTTCGTTGAGCTTGATCGTGCAACCAGCGGCGGAGCGTTCAGCAGAAGCGTCGGACAGTTCGAATGCCTGTTCAACCTTGAGGTTTGGCAGACCTTCGATTTCCAGCACGCGACCGGAGAAGATGTTGATCTTGCCAGCCTTGGCAACGGTCAGCAGGCCAGCCTTGATTGCGTAGAGCGGGATCGCATGAACGAGGTCACGCAGCGTAACGCCCGGCTGCATCTCGCCCTTGAAGCGAACCAGCACGGATTCCGGCATGTCCAGCGGCATCACGCCAGTGGCAGCGCCGAAAGCGACGAGGCCTGAACCGGCAGGGAAAGAAATGCCGATCGGGAAACGGGTGTGCGAGTCGCCGCCGGTGCCGACGGTGTCTGGCAACAGCAGGCGGTTGAGCCAGGAGTGGATCACGCCGTCGCCCGGACGCAGTGCAACGCCGCCGCGGTTCGAGATGAATGCAGGCAGATCGCGATGGGTCTTGACGTCAACTGACTTCGGATAAGCGGCGGTGTGGCAGAAGGACTGCATCACCAGGTCGGCAGAGAAGCCGAGGCAGGCGAGGTCTTTCAGTTCATCGCGGGTCATTGGGCCCGTGGTGTCCTGGGAGCCGATGGTGGTCATCTTCGGTTCGCAGTAGGTGCCCGGACGCATGCCGGTGCCTTCTGGCAGGTTGCACGCGCGGCCGACCATCTTCTGTGCCAGCGTGAAGCCGGCCTTGGTGGAGGTTGGCACTGTCGGCAGACGGAACAGGGTCGAAACGGGCAGGCCGAGGAATTCGCGAGCCTTGCCGGTCAGTGAGCGACCGATGATGAGGTTGATACGGCCGCCAGCTTGAACTTCATCGAGGAGCACTTGGCTCTTCAATTCGAAGTTCGTGGCCAGCACGCCGTTCTTCTCGATCTTGCCCTCATAAGGGAAGATGTCGATCACGTCGCCCATTTCGAACTTGGAAACGTCAACTTCGATTGGTAGTGAGCCGGAGTCTTCTTGCGTGTTGAAGAAGATTGGAGCGATCTTGCCGCCGAGGGTCACGCCGCCGAAGCGCTTGTTCGGAACGAACGGGATATCTTCACCGGTGGCCCAGATCACGCTGTTGGTTGCGGACTTGCGCGAAGAACCGGTGCCGACAACATCGCCAACATAAGCAACAAGATGGCCCTTCTTCTTCAAGTCATCAATGAACTGCATCGGACCGCGCTTGCCGTCTTCTTCAGGCTTGAAGGCCGCGTCGGAGCGCGTGTTCTTCAGCATGGCGAGGTAGTGCATGGGGATGTCCGGGCGGCTCCAGGCATCTGGGGCTGGAGACAGGTCATCGGTATTGGTTTCGCCGGGGACCTTGAACACGGTCACGGTGATCTTCTTGGCGACTTCAGGGCGGCTGGTGAACCACTCAGCATCAGCCCAGGACTGGATCACGGTCTTGGCGTTGGCGTTGCCCTTCTTGGCGAGTTCGCCGACGTCGTGGAAGAAGTCGAACATCAACAGCGTTTTCTTCAGTGCGTCAGCAGCGACTGCGCCGACTTCGGCGTCGCCGAGCAGGTCGATCAGCGGCTTGACGTTGTAACCGCCAACCATGGTGCCGAGCAGTTCGGTGGCCTTGGCGCGGGAAATCAGTTTGCAGGGCAGTTCGCCATCAGCAACAACGGTAAGGAACGAAGCCTTGACCTTGGCGGCGTCATCCACGCCAGGCGGAACGCGATGGGTCAGCAGGTCAACGAGGAAAGCCTCTTCGCCAGCGGGCGGGTTCTTGATCAGTTCGATCAGCTCGGCGGTTTGCTGAGCGGTCAGCGCGAGCGGGGGAATTCCGAGGGCGGCGCGCTCGGCAGTGTGTTGGCGATAGGCTTGCAGCATGAGTTGGCGATCCAATAGTTAGATGGAAATGGCTACGGCCGCAACGCTGGCCCGCGATCCAAAAAACAGAAGGCCGTAAGGGGCCGCGCAGCGCGGCGCATATTCTATCACTTGCGACTGCCTGACGGACGTCCTGAAGAAGGGAATTTCCAGTGCACTGCATCGTCAGACGGGTAGTGAAAGAGCAGCCGCGACCTGCTACAGGTCGCGGCTTGATTCAATTTCAGAACTTTGCGGCCAGTGTTAACGCGTAGTTGCGGGCTTCGCCAACATTGCCAGCGCCCCAGCCACCATTCGCCCAGTACTTCTTGTTGAGCAGGTTATTGACGTTGCTGGTCAGCGTCAGCCATTGGCCCTGCAGTTCAAAGTCATAAGTCAGGCCCGTGTTGATGATGGCGCGACCGGGTACTTTTCCTGTGTTGTCATCATTGACATAAGTCGCACCGAAGTAACGCCAGTTGCCGTGCACTTTGAGGCCATTGATGCCGGGCACTGTGTAGTTGGCACTGCCGACGACTTGCCATTTTGGCGCATTGGCAGGTGTATTGCCCTCAATCGCCGCATTGGCGGTGGAAACATTGTCGATCGTTGCATCAAGATAGATCGCGCCCATGCCGAGGTTGAGGTTGCGTGTGACTTGGTAGTTGCTGATCAACTCGACGCCACGATAGGTCAGCTGACCTTCCTGTGTCAGATAGCGATCAGCCCCACGCAGTTCATCAATTTGGTTGGCGCGCTCAATCTGAAACAGCGCAAGCGTGTAGGCCAGCTTGCCTGAGTCATATTTGATACCCGTTTCAATCTGCTTGGAGATGGTGGCTTCCAGTAGATCACCTGCGTTTGCGTAGGGCGGGGTGGCGTCAAAGGCAACGCGAGTGCCAGGCTCCAGGCCCTCTACGTAGCTGGCGTAGATACTGGTGTTGGCGGCCGGCTTATAAATCAATGCCAGAGTAGGAGTTGCTGAATTAATCTTATATGCGGAATCAGTGGCAGGATCGCCATCTAAATCTCTGATTTGGAATTTGGTGAAGCGCACACCTGCAATGGCTTGCCAATGCTCGCCCATATGCACGGTGTCGCTCGCGAAAGCATAGTGCTGTCGCGTGTCTGCACTGATTGGGGTGAGGGTAAAGTTTGGCGTGCGAGTTGAACGGAAGAGTTGTTCGACGTAGAGGTTGCCGTTGAAGTCGTTTGCCCAGTAGAACTCACTAGCCCAGCGATCCGTGGAGCGCTGTACGCCAAATCCACCGACCAGCTCATGCTTGAAGATGCCAGTCGTAACATTGCCTTGCAGCATGGTCTGTGTGAACAAGTTGTCGAGTTGGCCAGCGAAGTTGTACATCTGGCCTTCGTAGTCACCCGCAAGATTCATCAGGTTGGCGAAGGATTTGTTGGACTGATGAGACTTGCGGCTGAATCCAATTTGTTGCTTCAGATTCCATTGATCATTGATGCGCCACTGCAAGCTGGTGGACGCCAGCATTGTCTTTGTTCTGTAGTAACTATTCTCAACGTTGAAGTTATCGTAGTTGTAAGTCACTTCTGGCAGTTTGCCGCCGCTGCCTGCGTAATCGTAACCATCGATATAAAACTGAATGGGCTCGCCAGTGTTCTTGCTGTATTCGTAGAGAAAAGTTGTCTCCCATTTGAATGCAGAACCAAATTGCTTGTCGATTGCCACTGAAGCGACATTACGATTGATCTCGGAGGCGTTATAAGCCGTGCCCTGTTCAGTGGCGACGTTAGCGCGCACGGAGAAACTTTCGCCGAACTGATGACTGCTATCAACGTGAGCAGTGAATAGTCGAGGGTTACGCCAGCCTACGGTCGCCGTGGTTTCAGGCTCTGCGGTCGGGCGCTTCAATCGATAGCTCAGAGCTCCGCCAGGTTCAGCAAAACCGTACATAAAGCCGGTCAGGCCTTTAAGCGCGGTGACGCTTTCTGATGCTTCAATTGGGAAATCGCCGCCCCAATACAGCAGCATCGGAATGTCATCAACGTACATGCTGCGCACGCCTAAACCGCGAATCTGCGTTCCCCACCAGTCGGTTGTCGACGAGTTGCTTGGGCTATAAACAGAAGGGTCGTTGGCGAATATCTGTGCAACAGACTTGGCGCCGCGTTCAGCGATCTCGTGGCTATCGACGATGGTCACTGAGAAAGGCGTATCCAGTACGGTCTTGTCGCCTAGCGCGCCGCTGCTGCTGTCTTTCTTTAAATAGTCTAGCGTGCTGCTTTTTTCCTTTGTGGCGGTGACCTTAACTGTCGGCAGCTCGTTTACGCTGAGATCTTCTTTCTGTGGGAGCGTTTCAGTATCGGCACTGTCTTGTGCATGAGCCGCCGTGGCGGCTGACAGAACTAGGATTGCAGTGAGGGTGCCCCGCACTAATAGCTGACGGTGAAGCATCAAGTCGTCCTTGAAATGATAATAGTAATGATTATCATTATATACTGAATGAATGCCTGAATGGCTAGATCAAGATCAGCTTAATCGCGAGGTCGGCAAGGTTTTGGAAGATGCGGAGGTCGTTAAGACGGACTACGCAGCGTCCGTAAAAGTCCCGTCTTGCGGGGCTCTTTGGTTTTTGAATGAAGCATTTTATCCAATGCAAATAGAAGCTTTCAGCATCTAAACTCCGCCGCCACACGTATTGATGTTTATTGCTAAATTGGATCTTATGAAAGCTAAGGCGGTGTTGAAAAATCTTAACAAGGTGTCGCCAGTTATCTTGCTTGCTGCTACCTATGCACTGCCTCTAACGTTGACTGTTCTACAAGACGCCGGAGGGATTGACGGTAAGTCATCCGTATTCTTCGGCTATCCGATGGGCATTGTTATTTGGCTTCTTCTTCTGTTGGCTGTTGGCCTCTCTTGTTGGCATTTGTTTCAGCGTCGGCGTATCGCTGAGAGCATGCTGACATTGTTGTTCGCACTGCCCATGATGTTTTTATGTGTTGGCGCGATCCACCACGATACGACGGATCAACAGGCCCAACTAAATATCCAGTTTGATGCGCCGGTTGCTGATCGATCGATGGGTTAACGTGACCTTTAAACGCACAAACAAAAAGCCCCGCATTGCGGGGCTTTTTTTATGGACAGGGTCCGAAGCGAAGCTCGCGAGGACCTCTATTTTTCCAGTGAGTCGTATAGTGCGACGTACTCTTTGGTAACGCGATGGCTGGCATCGAGATAGATCAACGGTTTGTGTTGCTCATGTGATTCTTTGACGATCACTGAACTGCCCAGCGTTGCGTCCAGCACCGGACGACCTTCCGATTTCAATTCTTCAACCATGCGTGTTGGCAGTTTGGAGCGCTGCTGGAACTGGTTGACGACGATGCCTTCAATCTCAAGGTCGTCGTTATGGTCAGCGCGGATTTCCTGGATGTTGTCGAGCAGCGTGTACAAAGCTTGGCGAGCAAACTCATCGCAGTCAAAAGGAATCAGGCAGCGATTCGCAGCGATCAACGCAGATCGACTGTAGAAATTCAGGGCAGGCGGCGTGTCGATGAAGACGGCGTCGTAGCCTTTGAGTTTCTTCAGTGCATCGCGAAGCTTGTAGATCTTCTGCTTGGCTTCGAGTTTGACGATGAGTTCTTCCAGACGTGGATCAGCAGCGACGACGTCGAGATTTTCAAATGGGGTGTTGGTTGCGTAGGCAACGAACGGTTGTGACTGCAGCGAGAACGAGAGTGTCGATTCAAAAAAGTCAGCGACCGTACGATCTGGCTGAGCAGTTGAGCTGCCCATCAAATACTGCGTGGCATTGCCTTGGGTGTCGAGATCGATCACCAACGTGCGCAGACCGCGTGATGCCGCAATCGCAGCAAGGTTGCAGACGATGGTGGTTTTTCCAACGCCGCCTTTTTGATTGAACACAACTCTTTTCGTCATGACTCTCGTCTCATCTCTCATATAGCGAAGGGGCGGCATTATGCCGCCCCTTGGTTACAGCAAACCTAATGCCAACTAAGCCTTAGCCATTTGGCGCAGCATATATTGCAACACACCGCCGTGGTTGTAGTACTGCCATTCCATCGGCGTGTTGATGCGAACTTTGGCTTTGAAGGAGATCGACTTGCCGTCGGCTTTCTTCGCAGTCACGCTGACTTCGGTGGCGCCATTGTTGAGGCCGTCGAAATCGAACACTTCGCTGCCGTCCAAGCCGAGCGAAACCGCAGACTGACCATCAACAAAGTTCAAAGGTAGAACGCCCATGCCAACAAGGTTGGCGCGGTGAATACGCTCGAACGATTCGCTGATTACGGCTTTAACGCCGAGCAGGATGGTGCCTTTGGCCGCCCAGTCACGTGACGAGCCGGTGCCGTATTCCTTGCCAGCGAGAACGACCAGCGGAGTGCCTTCCTTCTGGTACTTCATCGCGACGTCATAGATCGGTTCAACCGGACCAGCCACGCCGTTGAAGTGGCGCGACACGCCGCCTTCAACGCCAGGCGTCATCGTGTTCTTGATGCGCGTGTTGGCAAACGTGCCGCGCATCATGATCTCGTGGTTGCCGCGGCGTGAGCCGAAGCTGTTGAAGTCGACTTTATTCACGCCGTGCTCTTCAAGGAACTTGCCAGCAGGGCCGTCCTTCTTGATGTCGCCAGCAGGTGAGATGTGGTCGGTAGTGATCGAGTCGCCCAGCACCGCTAGCGCACGCGCGCCTTTGATTGGCTGGATGCCCGGAGGGGTCATCGTCATGCCTTGGAAGTAAGGCGGGTTGGCGATGTAGGTCGACTTACTATCCCAAGGATAGGTTTCCGATTTGCTGATCTTTATCGACTGCCAGCGAGCGTCGCCCTTGAGAACGTCGGCGTAGCTCTTCTTGAAGCCTTCAGCGGTGACAGCCTTGGCGACGAGTTCCTGAATTTCGGAATTGGTTGGCCAGATGTCCTTGAGGAATACGTCTTTGCCATCGCTGCTCTTGCCGAGCGGTTCGGTGGTCAGATCCAGATCAGTCGAACCTGCAATCGCGTACGCCACAACCAGCGGCGGCGAAGCGAGGTAGTTCATGCGCACGTCTTGATGGACGCGGCCTTCGAAGTTGCGGTTGCCTGACAACACAGCCGAAACGCTTAGCGTGTTGTCGCTGATGGCTTTGCCCAGCGGCTCGTTGAGCGGGCCGGAGTTGCCGATGCAGGTGGTGCAGCCGTAGGCAGTGACGTAAAAACCCAACGATTCCAGATCTTCGATCAGACCAGCCTTCTGCAGATACTCGGTGACGGCGAGCGAGCCAGGCGCCAGCGAGGTCTTGACCCAAGGCTTGCTCTTCAGGCCCAGTGCGCGTGCCTTGCGGGCGAGCAGACCGGCACCAATCAGCACGCTCGGGTTGGAAGTATTGGTGCAAGAGGTGATCGCAGCGATCATCACAGCGCCATCCTTCAGTTCAAAAGTGTTGCCCTTGTCGGTAACCGTAGCAGGGCCTTTCGACGGACGCAGTTTCTGTTCGCTTTCGAAAGCCTTGCGATAGTTGGCTTTGACGTCGGTGAGCAGCACGCGATCCTGTGGACGCTTAGGACCTGCAAGTGACGGCTTGATGCTGCCAAGATCGAGGGTCATAACGTCGGTGTATTCAGCTTCCGGTGCATCTGGCGTCCACCACATGCCCTGAGCCTTTGCGTAGGCTTCAACAACGGCGATCTGCTGTTCGCTGCGGCCGGTGAGGCGCAGATAGTTCAGCGTTTCGCTGTCGATCGGGAAGATGCCGCAGGTGGCGCCGTATTCCGGGCCCATGTTGGCGATGGTGTTGCGATCCGATGCCGAGAGGTTGGCGAGGCCGGGGCCGAAGAATTCGACGAACTTCTCAACCACGCCGCGCTTACGCAGCATTTCGGTGACGGTGAGTACGAGATCGGTGGCGGTTGCGCCTTCAGCTAGCTTGCCGCTGACTTTCACGCCGATCACTTCTGGAATCAGCATGGAAGACGGCTGGCCGAGCATTGCGGCTTCGGCTTCGATACCGCCGACGCCCCAACCCAAAACGCCGATGCCGTTCACCATCGTGGTGTGGCTGTCGGTGCCGAAGCAGCTGTCGGGGTAGAGCATGCCGCTGTCGTTTTCGAAGACAACGCGTGCGAGATATTCGATGTTGACCTGATGGACGATGCCCGTGTCAGGTGGAACAGCCTTGAAGTTCTTCAGCGCTTCCTGGCCCCAGCGCAGGAACGTGTAGCGTTCTTCGTTGCGCTGGAATTCAACTTTGGCGTTGAGGTCCAGTGCGTCTTTGGAGCCGTAGTGATCGATCATCACCGAGTGATCGATGACGAGTTCTACAGGGCAAAGCGGATTTACTTTGGCAGCGTCGCCGCCGAGCGTCTTGATTGCATCGCGCATTGCCGCGAGATCAACGACGCAAGGAACGCCAGTGAAGTCCTGCAGGATGACGCGGGCAGGAGTGAAGTTGATGTCTTTCTTCGGCAGCTTCTTGAAATCTGCGCCGGCCAGGGTTTCAACATCTTCTTTGGTGGTGTTGACGCCATCTTCGTGGCGCAGAAGGTTTTCGAGCAAAACCTTGATGGAGTAGGGAAGACGAGAGAGCGAGTACTTCGGCTCCAGAGCCTTGAGAGCGAAATAGGTGTAGGTCTTTGAACCAACCGTGAGATTGGTCTTGGCCTTGAAGCTGTCCGTCATGGCTTGTACTCCGTGAGTATGGCTAGGCAGTGCAGTTCAGCAAAGTGCGCTAGAAAACCACGCGCCTTAAAGATTCTGAGTGCGTAAATTAAGCACTTAAAATTATACTGGAAACGACCTCATTAAGGGTCATTCTGGCGGAGTTTTGTTAAAAGTTTTATGCCGGCGTCGGGTAGGCTTACCTAGCTAAACGGGTAGGTTAAACAAACTTAACTAGCGCTTTCGATCTCGCCGCCACCCAAACACTCTGCACCGTCATAGAGCACCAAGTATTGTCCTGCCGTTGCGGCGCGTTGTGCTTGTGCAAAGTGAACTTCGACGCGGCCATCATCGCGCACGTTTGCATTGCAAGCCTGCAAAGCTTGGCGATGGCGAATACGTGCAAGCAAATTCGTGGGTAGCGGATTGGGTTTGCGGATCCACTGAAATGGTTCAGTGGTCACTGTTTGGCTCATCAAGCGCGTGTGATTGGCGTCTTGCGAAACCAATAATGTATTGCGATCAGTTTCCTTGGCGACCACATACCAAGGTGCTTCGATTGCGCCACGCACGCCACCAATGTTGAGTCCTTTCCTCTGGCCCAGCGTGTAATACATCAGACCTTGATGTTCGCCGATGCGCTGACCTTGATCATCAAGAATCGGGCCCGGATGTGGCTTTAAATAATTTTGCAGGAACTCGCGAAATTCACGCTCGCCAATAAAGCAGATGCCAGTTGAATCCTTCTTGCGATGATTCGGAAGGCCCGCTGCTTTTGCGAAATCGCGAACTTGTGGCTTGGTGTATCCACCAATCGGAAACAGCACGCGATCAAACTGGCTACGATTTACTGCAGCGAGAAAATAGGTCTGATCCTTATTGCCGTCGACTGCTTGCAACAAGCGTGCGCCATCTGCACCGTGTTCAATCTGCGCGTAGTGGCCTGTCGCAATAAAGTCTGCACCCAAGCGCAGCGCATGCTCGCGGAAAGGTTGAAACTTTACTTCGCGATTGCACAGCACATCGGGGTTGGGTGTTTTCCCCGCGGCGTAATCAGCAAGAAACTGACTGAACACACGCTCGCGATATTCCTTGGAGAAATCGGCTTTATGCAGTGGAATGTCCAGCTCATCACAGACCGCACGTGCATCCTGAAAATCATCAGCTGAAGTGCAGTAACCTTCTTCGTCCTCGGTCCAATTGACCATGAACAAACCGGAGACGCGATAGCCTTGCTGTTTCAGCAGCCAGGCAGAGACTGAAGAATCAACGCCGCCGGACATGCCGACGACTACATGCGGCGCACTCATCTCAATTCAGTAAGGTGCGCGATCACATCGAGTGGATAGCGTTGACCTTTGAGGTAGTCGTCAATGCAACGCATCACAGCGGGGCCGCGGTGCTGACTGCTGCGCGTTAGAACTTCATCGCGTGTCAGCCAGTGCGCTGCCGCAATGCCGTCATCTAAAGCGCGCTCTGGATGATGCTTGATTGCCTTGGCAACGAAGGCGATACGCAGAAAGGTGTATTCCAATTCTGCTGGTTTGAATTCGTAGATGCCGAGGAAGTCAGTAGGCTCGACATCCCAGCCAGTTTCTTCGAGTGCTTCGCGACGTGCGGCTTCAATCAGTGTTTCGCCGGCTTCCCAATGACCCGCAGGTTGATTGAAGCAACGCGCGCCTGCGACATCTTCTTCTACGATCAAAAACTTTCCGTCACGTTCAACGACGCAGGCAACGACAACGTGCGCCGACCACGTCATTGCAACTTGCCCTGCTTGCGGATGTGATGCCAACCCTGCACATCTGCAGGGCCGATGGAACTCAGCATATTGATCAGCATCGGCGGCGCATCAGGTTTGGGACGAAGTTGAAACTGCGCTTCGTAACTCTGATCTGGCATCAGCTTGGCGCTGCCGGTCAATTCGAGTGGACCTGATTGCGGCTCAAGCTTGACCAGTACGACGTCATTTTCTGTGGTGACCGTGGCAGCAAAGTCACCAAGCACGATGGGCTCTTGTGCCAGCGTCCATGCGAGGCTGCGAATTTCGATGCGACCATCTGCTGATTTGATCTGATTTTTTTTCAATCGCAAGGCTTTAAGTTGCAATCCGGCTTGTCCATCCAGAGGCAGATACGGCTGGCCGATGGCAGAGAGCAGAGACTTGATGCTCATCTGTCCCTGCGTATCGTTAATGCGCGTTGCGCCAAATGCAGATAGCGCGATATGGCTGTCGATTGCGGTATCGCCGTGGCTTTCCAGATGAAATGCCAGCTGCCCCAGCAATAAGCGCCAAGGCTGTAGTGTCCAGTTCAGATTGTTTAAAGCGGCATTGTTATTAACGTTAATGCCAGATGCGCGGCCCTGTTTGATCGTGCCTTGCACGCCGATCAATTCAACCGGCGAGGGCGCTTTAGGTTTGAACCAAGCGTAGAGCGTTGCTGCCGGTGCTTGTGCGATCAGGCTTGCGATGAAAACCACAACCGTAATCGTGATGTACCAATGCCGCTTCATGGCCGCACCAAAGACAATCGTGCGTTGACTGTGCCGGGCAAAGTGCTTTTCTCAACGTCTGCGGTTTTGATGCTGATGCCATTACGGCTTTCGAGCTCGCTGATCCAGCGCACGAGTGCTTCAAAGTTGACAGCATCAACCCAAACTTTCACTTCGCTATCGCCTTCCGGTTGAATGCGCGACAAGGGTTTGCCCAAGGTACCGGACTTGCTCGCTTGATCAACGGTCGACAACAACGATGCGCCGTTATTGATAACGGGGCCGCCGCCATTGGCCTGTGCTTTCTGTACGGTTGCGGCGATCACTTCTAAGCGTTGTGCGAGCGCTTGCGATGCGGCGAGGTCGGTTTCGCGTTTATCGTGTGCTTTGCTGAGAGGCTCCCAGATACCCAGATAAAGAATGGTGATCGCGACAACAACGCCGCCGACGCTAACCAGCAAGCGCTCGCGTGGAGCGAGGGTGCGAAACCATTCTTGCAACTGTGTCATGACGGCGTTCATGCGGGCGTCAACTTGATGCGAATTTGCACACCATCGCTACCCGCGTTGGCAGATTGCACTTCGAGCGTGGTGCCGTGATGTTGTGTGAACCACGCACGCAGCGTTTCGAGTTGTTGCAGATCCGTGCCTGAGAGCGCAACGAACAATGCGCCATCGCGGAACTGCAGTGATTGCAGCAACAATCCGGGCGTTGCAGTGAGTGCGCTCGACAGTGTTCCGATCAAGGGCAGCAAGCTGCCGCTTGCACCGCCACCTTTGAGTCGCGTGAATTGCTGTTCGGCTTGAGCTGAGAGATCAACAATGCGAGTTTCACTCGGAAACATCTGCTGGAAGCGCTGAACGTTTTCTTGATTCTGCGCATTCAACTGACGCTTGAGTTTGAAAGCCTGCACGCCGTGATTAAGGCCGGTGAGAGCAATCCAGATTGCAGCCAGAATCGCTGCGACACGCCACGGCTGCCACAGACGCTTGAAATCTTCGCGTGGCGAATAAACGCCTTGTAGAAGATTGATGCTGCTGTCTGGACGATAATTTTGCAGCAACGCTTCCATCGGTTCTGCAAAGCCTGGAAACAATTCAACAGGCCAACCGAGTTGCGTGAAATCGCCTTGAAAGCTGCGTGAAATCAGGATGCGTAACTGGGCTTGTTTTTCAGGATCTGCCATTTCAAGAAACAAAGGCAGATCTTCATCAACACAGCCAAAGCCGTTAAAGCCGGCTGAGCGCACGGTGATGTGACCGGGTTCAGCAAGCGCGCTCCAACGACCGGTTTCGGCCTCAGGCAGGCACAGTGTTTCTGGAACTAAAACATCAGGCATTAAACCGGCGGCACGAAAAGGTGCCAGCCATTCTTCAATTTTGGCTTTTGCAATCACGGCGACTGGATAACTGCCGTCTAGCTGATGAGGGCCGAGCGCAAAGTGCAGGGTGTCGACATCTTCAGCCAGCTGATCTTCAAGCGCGTAGGGCGCGGCTTGCAGAACTTTGGCGGTTTGGCGTGCGGGCACATTGACGCTGGTCAGTCGCACATCGCTACTAGAGACAAGAACAACCAGTTTGCGGCCAGCGGCGTGCGACAGGACGTCAGCGAGCGGCGCGTGATTAACGGCAAAAGACACCACGGCATCTGGCTTGGCAATGCAGAACGCGGTAACCGCTTCGGGGGCTGCCGAGTGCAGTCGAATGTAGAGTGTTTCGCGCAATTGACTAACTGTTATTCGATGTCCGTGCTGCGACCCAGCACGATGGTGGCGCCCGATGCCGGACGATAGAAGAAACTATACAGGGCGACACGGCCGCTGCCTATGAAAGTTTCTGTATGCATTAGGAAATAGTTACTTTTCACGCTGACCATATCGGTCGTGATGCCATCGGCAGCGGCAATGAAGCCTTTGGGTGCCGCTTGGAAGGCATCGCCGTCACTAATGTAGGGCTTGGTGGTTCGCGTTTCGAGAAAAGAGCCCAGTGCTGGCGATGAGGGTTCTTTGAGTAGCGCCCGCAGGATGGGTTCTGGTGCGGTATTGACGTTGATCGGCGTGATTTGGGGTAGTGCGGTGATACAGCTCTGGAAGCCGGTCTTGATCTGGGCGCAATGCGTCAGCTTGTAGAAGATGTCTTTGGTCATGCCCTTGATGGCGAGCACTTCGCTAACGCTTTCCAGCGGCTGTCCGGCCGTGCGGTAGGGCAGTTCTAGCGAGAGGTAATCGGCGTCTTCGGCGCCATCAAAGCCGCTGGGTTGGGTGTCTTTATCAATCCAGTCGTGAATTGCAGCGGCAATTACTTTGGCTTGCGCTGGATCCGCTTCGAGCAGGAGCAGCAGTCTTTCCAGAATCAGAACGTTGGCGTTGTAGGCCGGGCTGTTATAGGTCTGGCCAAAATTATTCAGATTAAGTCGACCTTGCAGGTCTTCAATACCACCGCGAATAACGCCTTCATCAATCGGCAGATAGTCCACTGGCTTGGCCCATTCATCGGCCAGAGAAACTGCCGAATTGGGTTTGACAGTGCGGTCGATAATTGTTTTAACCCAAGATTCCACGCCGTCGGCATACCACCAGGCTTTTTCTGAATCTTGCAGGCTGCCAGAGCGATGGATCGCGATGCTGGCCGAAGACAGAATTGCAGCGGCAGCGATGCTGGCCAAAGCCACCACGAGTAAGGCGGTGATCAATGCGATCCCAGCTTGTTGCCGAGGCTTAAAGCTCAAGGTAGATGATTGAGTTCGCATGATGATTAATCAGTCACCGGCTGATTATTTTCTTCGTCGTCTTTCTTGCCGCCGTCGCCGCCATTGTCGGTGCCACCGTTCCCGCTAGGGTTAAGGCCAGCCTGAAAACTTGGTGGGCGTTGATCAAGGCCAAGATTGAATAAGAAGCGCAGTTCGCCCATGTCGTCAGTGCGCAGCGTGATTTCCACAGCTAGTGGTGGTGCAGGTGTTGTGGTGCTTGATGTTGAGCTGCTCGCAGATGCTGGCGGCCAATTGGCTTGCCATTCACGTGATTTGTCCAGATAGCGCCAGTTCAGTTCTGTGACGTTTTCCAGCAGTGCCACTTCGACTGGCTTGGAGTCTTGTGATTGATCGAGTGCACGAAAACTGCTGCGCATTAATGCTTTCTTGTCGGTATCAAGGTAGTACACAACGCGTTCAAGACTTGCACGAGGTTGCGATAAAGGATTGCGCCAACCGCCACGTGTAAACGTGACGTGAGAGTAGGTGTCGCCAATAAAGGCGGGTTGTGTGGTTCCAAAACCATCGCGCACAGCGCGGTAATGCACTTGCTGAAAGTCATTGCGCATGCGCATAAAGGCTTTTTGATATTCGCCTGTACGTTCTAATGATTTCTCAACGTGAACACGCGTTTTTAGCACCGAGCTGAGGCCGCCATACGCCATCACCGACATCAAGCCGAAGATCGCGATGACGACAATCAGTTCCAGTAATGTAAATCCGCGTGCGCGCATCAGGGCTTTCCGATGAAGCCAGACAGCGTTGCGAGCGTCGCGTCGTTGCCTTCGCGTTGCACGCTGATGTCGATGCGTCGCAAGCGATCATCAGGCGTGGTTTTTACATCCGCAATCCATTTCCACGCGGTGCCTGCCATATCGACTTTGCCATCGCTGGTGCCAGTGTCGGGCCAGGTTGCTGCGATCTTCATTTCACTGAGTTGGTTGTGTGCAACCCAGAGTGCAATTGTCTTTTGACGAATGTAGCCAGCATTGTCTGCGTGACGCGCCATGCCAGAAATCAGTGCGGCGAGTGTCGTTGCAAGTATCGCAACGGCAACAAGCACTTCTAGCAAGGTAAAGCCTCGAGAGGATTTCATCGGCTTTAGTCTCTACGCTCGCGTTGAAACTTTCCGAGCGTATCGGCTTGAATGTGGTAATACGGATCGTAGTTTTCGGCTTTGATGTCGACAGCAAAGGCGGTGACTTCGCCGCTTGATAGCAGCAAAATTTGCGGTTCTATTTTTTTGCTGTCCGGAACATCCGATGCTGGCTGCACGGGGCGATCTTCAATGCGCAATTCAAGATAAAACGGTGCAGGTATTGGGCGTGGGCGCAAGGGCCCTGATGCAACGTAAGGTGCCCAAAGGCCACTCTTATCCAGCGCTAGAAATTGGTATTGCTCTTGTGTGTAGATAAAACCAATATCAATGCCTTTGGTTTCTGCTTCTTCCAATGCAAGCTTTAGCGTTTGCTCAAGGCGTTTTGATTCCACTTCAAGCCGATCATCTAGTGCGCGATTGCCAATGGAGAGCGTCGCAAAGGTCGCAAGAATGCCGATGATGACAATCACCACCAGCAGCTCGATCAGCGTGAAACCTGCTGTTCGTGCTGTGGTGGTTTTCAATGCGCGATTGAGGCTCACGTCTTTGCTGAAAATATCTAAGCGCGAGAGCGTGTCATCAGTTTACTGATCGAGATTCCAATTGCCGACGTCGGCTGCTTCAGTTTCACCGCCAGGCTGATTGTCAGCGCCAAGCGTGAAGATATCGATCTCGCCTTTAACGCCTGGGCTCAGATATTGATAGGGATTGCCCCAAGGATCTTTTGGCAGCGATTTAATGTACCCGCCTTGTTTGTAATTTTTTGGCTGCGGGTCGCCAGAAGGTCTGGTGACGAGCGCTTCTAAACCCTGTTGCGTATTCGGGTAGTTGAAGTTGTCGAGCTTGTAGAGTTCCATAGCGGATTCAAGCTGACGAATATCTTGTTTGGCTTTTGCAACGCGTGCTTTGCCTGGATTATCCATAATGCGAGGCACAACAACGGCGGCCAGAATGCCGAGGATGACCACCACCACCATAATTTCGATGAGGGTGAAACCGCGTTGTGCGGTTCGGTTAAAAACATTTTTCATGGGCGTTTTCGAGGATTTTTACGAGCGTGGAAACATCTCAGAACATCATAGCAGAAGCCCCTTATCGCTCTGTGAAAACATGGTTAGCGCCACTAACGTTAATGGCGCTGCTGTTATTTACAGAGTTGCTCGGCAATAGTGGCCGAGAGTGGCTGAGCTATGACCGCGGCCTGATTGAAGCGGGTCAATGGTGGCGCCTTATCACCGGCAGCTTTGTGCATTTGGGTTGGTGGCATCTGTTTTTGAATGAAATGGGGCTTGCGGTGCTAGTGCTGCTCTGCCCGCAGCCCTTGTCCTTTGCTGTTTGGATTCGTCGCTTACTGATCTTGTCGCTGGGAATGAGCTTGGGCCTGTACTTTTTTGTGCCGGGGCTGCAGTCCTATGTCGGTATGTCTGGTGTGATTCATGGACTGTTTTTGCTGGGTTTAGTGCCGCAGATTCTAAAAAAAGATTTAATCGCGCTCGGTTGTCTGTTGTATCTGATCGGCAAGCTGGCTTGGGAGTTATTTGCTGGCGCGCCGGTGTCAGATGAAAGCGCTTTGGGCGGGAGTGTAGTGCTGGAATCTCATCTGTTTGGCACACTAACCGCACTCGCATACGGGATAATGTTTCGCGTCTATAAGCGAACTGAAATGATTTCGTTGAAATAAAGGAACGATTAATAAAAATGAAATACGCAATGTTATTTCCGGGTCAGGGCTCACAAGCTGTGGGCATGCTCTCGGGTCACGATGCTCCTGAAATTGCCGCCACTTTTGCTGAGGCGTCGCAGGTGTTGGGTTGGGATGTGCAGGGTCTAGTCACTCAAGGTCCAGCTGAAGAATTGAATCGCACCGAGCGCACGCAGCCGGCTTTGCTGGCCGCGAGTATTGCGGTGTGGCGTGTGTGGCAGAAGCAGGGTTTGCCTGCGCCTGCGGCACTTGCAGGCCATAGCCTTGGTGAGTACAGCGCATTGGTCGCCGCTGGCGCACTCGACTTTGCAGACGCATTAAAGCTTGTCGAATTACGTGGTCAATTGATGCAGGCCGCTGTGCCACAAGGCACAGGTGGCATGGTCGCAGTGATTGGTCTTGATGACGAAAAAGTTCAGGAAGTTTGTAAGGCTTATCCAGGTTCTGAAGTGCTTGAACCTGTGAACTACAACGCGCCGGGTCAGGTGGTTGTTGCAGGTCAAACTGCAGCATTGGAATGGCTGGCGGCTAACGGCAAATCGTTGGGCGCACGCATGGTGATGAAGCTGCCGGTCTCGGTACCTTCACATTGCTCTTTGATGAAAGACGCAGCTGAAAAACTGGCCGCGCGTCTTGCGCAAACGCAGATTCACAGTCCTGTCATCCCGGTGTTACACAATCTGGATGCGGAAGCGCGCACGGACGCTGATGCGATTCGTCAGGCATTGAAGGAACAGCTTTATCGTCCGGTTCTGTGGACCCGCACGATTCAGAATCTGCAGTCGCAGGGTCTGTCTCAGTTCTTTGAGTGTGGTCCTGGAAAAGTATTGTGTGGCTTGGGCAAACGCATTTCGGCTGAGGCCAAAAGTGGCGCGCTGGAAGATGCTGCAAGCATGGCTGCCGCAGTCGAGACTATTAAAGCGGGCTAGTTCAATATACAGTTGTGCAGAGCGCCATCTGGCCTGCTAATATTGTTATTATTAAGTTAATATATTATCCATATAATATAAAATAGAACATGGCCTGGAAATAAACCGCTTAGGGCGGGTGGCCAAATGGAGTTCACATGAGCGTGCAAGGTGATTTGGCCCTGGTGACTGGGGCCAGCCGTGGAATCGGCAGAGCTATCGCAATGCGATTGGCACAAGACGGCGCCAAGGTGATTGGCACCGCAACCAGCGAAGCGGGTGCTGCGGCAATCACTGCTGCGTTGCAGGAATTTGGTGGTAGTGGACGCGTTCTTGACGTGCGCGACCCGGCATCGATCGACGCATTGATTGGTGAGATTGGCCCTGTTGCGATTCTGGTCAACAACGCAGGCGTGACGCGCGACAATTTATTGATGCGCATGAAAGACGAAGAATGGAATGATGTGATCGATACCGATCTCACTCCAGTATTTCGTCTCTCGCGTGCGGTGTTACGCGGCATGATGAAAGCGCGTCATGGCCGCATTATTAGTATTGGTTCTGTCGTCGGTGGCATGGGCAATGCAGGGCAGGTGAATTACTGCGCTGCAAAAGCTGGCCTCGTGGGATTCTCCAAGGCACTGGCGAAAGAGATTGGTTCACGCAACATCACGGTCAACGTGGTTGCGCCAGGCTTTATTGAAACGGATATGACTAAGGAACTGGGTGAGGAAACTCGCAAGGCTTTAGTGAATCAAATTGCAGTGCAAAGACTCGGTCAGCCAGAGGATATTGCCGCTGCTGTGGCGTTCTTGGCAGGGCGCCAAGCGAGCTATATCACTGGTGAGACGCTGCACGTCAACGGTGGTATGCACATGATTTAAATGACTTTTACCGAAAGGTGACGGCCATTAGCTGTATCTGTGAAGCAATTCACTTAAAATGCACCGGTTGTACAAACTAAATTATTGTCAGGAGTAACGCATGAGCAGCTTGGAAGAGAAGGTTAAGAAGATCATCGCCGAACAGCTTTCCGTGAGCGAGGATCAGATCACGCTGACCGCCTCATTCGTGGAAGACCTCGGAGCCGACTCCCTCGACACCGTCGAACTGGTTATGGCACTTGAAGAAGAATTTGAAATCGACATCCCGGACGAAGAAGCTGAAAAGATCGTCACGTTCCAGGACGTGCTGAACTACATCAAGACCCACGCCAGCAACCAGGCGTAATTGTCTCTATCGCTCCCTCCCTCCTCTAAACAGGAAATCGCATGAGCCGCAGGCGCGTTGTCGTCACCGGCATGGGAATCGTGTCGCCCGTTGGTTCTACGCTGGAAACAGCGTGGGCCAACGTGGTGGCCGGCAAGTCCGGTATCGTTCCCATCGACTACTACGATGTATCAGCATATTCCACCAAGTTTGCAGGATTGGTGGCGGGCTTCCGTGCTGAGGAGTGGATGGGTCCGAAGGAGATCAAGCGTACTGATCCCTTTATTCAGTACGGCGTTGCTGCTGCCAAGCAGGCAGTCAAAGATTCCGGACTGGAAGTCACCGAAGAAAACCGTGAGCGCATTGGTATCTGCGTGGGTTCTGGCATCGGCGGCATTGGCACCATCGAAAACGAATGCAAAGCGCTCCACGCAGGTGGTCCGCGCAAGGTTTCGCCGTTCTTTGTGCCAGCTAGCATCATCAACATGATTTCGGGTTACATCTCCATTGATCTGGGGATCACCGGCCCGAATATCGCAACCGTCAGTGCGTGCACGACGGCAACTCATTCCATTGGCATTGGCGCACGTCTGATTCAATCAGGCGATGCTGATGTCTTTATCGCCGGTGGCGCAGAAGCGGGCTCAAGCCCTGCAGGCATGGCAGGTTTTTGTCAGGCCCGTGCACTGTCAACGCGTAATGATGATCCTCAACGCGCTTCACGTCCTTGGGACAAAGACCGTGATGGCTTTGTACTCGGCGACGGTGCTGGCGTACTGGTGCTTGAAGATCTCGAACACGCGCAGAAGCGCGGCGCACGAATCTATGCGGAGCTGATTGGCTTTGGCATGTCAGGCGATGCATTCCACATCACGCTGCCTGCTGAAAATGGCGATGGCGCTCGTCGTTGCATGCTCAATGCAATGCGCGATGCCGGCATCAAGCCAGAGCAGGTCGACTACATCAACGCTCATGGCACCTCAACGCCAGCGGGCGATGGTGCTGAGAGTCAGGCGATCAAGAATGCACTCGGCGAGAGCGCGTACAAGGTATCGATCAGCTCGACCAAGTCGATGACCGGACATTTGCTCGGTGCAGCAGGTGGTATCGAGGCAGTGTTCTCCGTGCTCGCGATTCGCGATCAGGTTATTCCGCCAACGATCAACCTCGACAATCCAAGCGAAGGCTTCGATCTCGACTACACGCCGCACACTGCGAAGAAGCGTGAAGTTAATATCGCGATGTCCAACTCCTTTGGCTTCGGCGGCACCAACGGCACGATCATCTTTAAGCGTTTCGCTGTTTAAGTTGAATTTGGCGCATGAGCTTTCGCGCCGAATATCCGGGACAAGTCGATCTTTTTGATCTTCACCGGCGTTATCCGAAGGCGTATCCGTTCTTGCTGCAAAGTGTCGCCGGTCATCCGCAGTCTGGGCGCTACGACATTTTATTTGCGTATCCACAGGCAGCGCTATCATCAACTGATAGCGCTGCTTTTTTTGCCGAATTCTCTAGGCAATACGCTGCAGAACAGCCACAAGAAAAAACAGATTTGCCGTTTGTAGGCGGCTGGTTTTTTTATCTTGGCTACGAAGCTGCGCGTCTGATTGAATCCTCGCTGTCATTGCCGCCATCGCCTCATGCTTGGCCTGATGCGTTTGCTGTGCGTTGTCCGGCCGCTGCGATTTATGATCGCGAAAAACATATCACTCACTTGATCGTTGAAAGCGATGAAGCGCAGTTGCGTCGACTCGAAGTCGACTTCAAATTGTGCTCACAGCAAACTGTCGAAGATTCTCAAGTAGAAATCGTTACGGGATGTGTTGAAGATCCGCCGCAGCGTTTTTTAGATGGCGTTGAGCGCGTTCTGCAATATCTACGTGATGGCGATACCTTCCAAGTCAATCTGTCACGTGCTTGGCGTTCGAAGTTGGTGCCGGGTGCGACGTATCAAGATGTTTACAACCGACTTCGTCAAAACAATCCCGCGCCGTTTGCTGGCTTGGCCTGCTGGGGTGATGCTGCTGTTCTGAGCTCGTCTCCTGAGCGTTTGGTGACGGTTGATCACGATGGCACGGTACAAACGCGTCCGATTGCGGGAACGCGACCGCGCGGCGTTGGAGAATCGCAAGATCAATCGTTGAAGCAGCACTTGATTGGCAATCTTAAAGAGCGCGCCGAGCACGTCATGCTTATTGATTTGGAACGCAACGACCTTGGACGCATTTGCGAGCCGGGCAGCATCGAAGTCAGCGAGCTGATGACAATTGAGAGTTATGCCCACGTTCATCACATCGTCTCGAATATTCGTGGCAAGTTGCGCTCAGGTACAACGCCAGGCGAGGTGCTAGAGGCAGTTTTCCCTGGCGGAACGATTACGGGTTGTCCTAAGGTGCGAGCAATGGAAATCATTGCTGAACTTGAAGGCGTGGGCCGCGGCCCTTATACCGGCGCGATGGGTTATCTCTCGCAATGCGGACGCATGGACAGCAATATTTTGATCCGTAGTCTGATCTGCGAAAATGACACGGTCAGTTTTCGCGCAGGTGCCGGAATCGTGTCGGATTCCATTCCGCAGGCAGAGCTTGATGAGACACGCGCCAAAGCGCGTGGGCTGTTACTTGCTTTGGGCGCTGCCAAGACATGAGCGCGTTATTCAACGGCGTTGCTGCAAGCGATTTAGCCCAGTCCCGCGGGCTGCACTATGGCGATGGCGTGTTTCGCACGATCTTGATTTGGAATGAACAGTTGCTGGATTGGAATCAGCATCTGGAAAAACTATCTAAGGATTGTGCTGCTTTAGAGTTAAACGTTCCTGACTTCTCGTTGTTGAAAGCAGAAGCGACGCAACTTGCTGCAGAGCAAGCGAGGGCAGTGTTGAAGGTAATGGTGATGCGTCAGTCCGGTGGCCGTGGCTATCGTTTTGATGCGCAAGCGAGTGATCGATTATTGCTTCGCTATCCCGCCCCCAAGTATGCAGCGCAGTGCTGGACTTCGGGTGTTAACACGTTCTGTTCTAATTTTAAATTGTCGTTGCAGCCAGCGTTGGCAGGGATTAAACATCTCAATCGACTGGAGCAAGTTTTGGCTTCACGCCATTGGCCTGCATCGGCAGATGAAGGCATTCTCTGCAACCAAGCGGATCAATTGATTAGTGGTACACGCAGTAATTTATTTTGGGTTCGTGCAGGCGTTCTATGCACGCCGTCATTGGAAGAATCTGGTGTGTCAGGGATGATGCGAAAAAAGATACTGGCTTTGGCTGAATCCATGCGGATTCCGACTTCAATCGTGAAAGCACCACGAACAGAATTGGAATCAGCTGATGAAGCGTTTGTCTCGAATTCCTTAATTGGTATTTGGCCGCTGCGTCAGTTTGAACAACGTGAATGGATCGCGCCCGGCGCTATCACGCTGAAGCTTTCAGCAGCACTGCAACATCCTAGGCTGGTCTGATCGTGCGCGCGCTACTGACTCTCGTCTTGGTGCTCGTCGTCGCGGGCTTCCTGATTTTTCAAGACGCACAAACAATATTGTCACAACCGCTTCAACTAACACAGAAGCAGCATGTTGATGTTGTCCAAGGCAAACCGTTCTCTGCGACCTTGAGTCAACTATCAGCGAATAATGTTTTTTCTTCGCGGCGCGGGACTTTTTATCTGAAGGTCTATGCGCGTATCAGTGGGCAAGCGACTTCGCTCAAGGCGGGCGAATATGAGCTGACGCCGGGGATGAACAGTCTCGATTTTCTCGCGCTGATCGTGTCTGGAAAAACGGTGCTGCACGAACTGCGATTGATTGAAGGCTGGACCTTTGAACAAGCATTGGCATCTATCCGGGCTAATGATGAATTGGTTCATACCCTGAAAACGGATGATGCCGCAGTCATCATGCAGGCAATGGGCCGTTCCGGTGTGAATGCCGAAGGGCGCTTTTTCCCTGATACCTACTTTTTCCCAAAGGGAACAACCGACGAAGCTTTCCTCCTTCGCGCACTAGCTGCGATGGATAATGTATTGGCTCAGGAATGGGAACAGCGTGAGGAAGGTTTGCCTTACCAATCGCCGGAAGAGGCTTTGGTCATGGCCTCCATCATTGAGAAAGAAACAGGTGCGCCATCAGAGCGTGCTGAAGTTGCCGGTGTTTTTGTAAGACGTTTGGTGATGGGAATGAAGTTGCAGACCGATCCCACCGTGATTTACGGAATTGGCAAGAATTTTGATGGCAACTTGCGTCGCACTGATCTGGAGTTCGATACGCCGTATAACACCTACACGCGCATGGGCTTGCCGCCAACGCCGATTTGTCTGCCTGGACGCGCTTCAATCAATGCGGCTTTGCATCCGGCTAAAGGCGATGCCATTTTCTTTGTGGCGCGACGCGACGGTACGCATCAGTTTTCGGCTACGCTAGAGCAGCACAATGCTGCCGTAAATCAATTTCAGCGTTCGAGCAAAGGCCAAAATAAGCAGGCTAAAGCTAAAGACAAACAAAAGAGTAAAGGTAAGGACTGATGACGCGAGGCCGTTTCATTACGCTTGAAGGGGGCGAGGGCGCTGGTAAATCAACCAACGCGCGCTTTATCAAAGCGTGGCTGGAGCAGCGTGGACGCGAAGTCGTAATGACACGCGAGCCCGGCGGTTCTCCGCTAGCCGAAGCGATTCGTGGCGTGGTTTTAGCGTCGTGGTCAGAAGGTATGCCGCCATTGACCGAAGCTTTACTGATGTTCGCTGCGCGTTCTGCACATCTTCAAGCCACCGTGCTGCCAGCGCTTGAAGCCGGCAAAGACGTGATCTGCGATCGCTTTGTTGATTCCAGCTATGCCTATCAAGGCGCGGGCAATGGTTTTTCATTGAGCAAGTTGCAGGCTTTGGAAGAAATGGTACTGGGTGATTTTCGCCCCGATCTGACGATCGTGTTTGATCTTGATCCGAGCGCTGGTTTGCAACGCGCGCGCAGTCGCGGTGATGTGAATCGTTTTGAAGATGAGACGGTGGCGTTTATGCAGCGCGTGCGTGAAGCATTCTTGCAGCGTGCCAAGGCTGAGCCTGCGCGTTACGCGATTCTTAACGCGGAAAATGAACTCGAAACTGTGCAGGCCGATTTATCAAAAATACTGGAGTCACGGGTATGAGCGATATGCTCAAGCCACTG
>JAZKEM010000036.1:0-7084 GCA_040387055.1 Pseudomonadota bacterium
CCCTTAGGCGTGGGTCGATTCACCGACATGCGACGATCATTCGGGAACAGGCAGACGACCTTGTCGTTCTCCTTAAGGATGTCGCGTGTCTCGCCATTGAGCGAAGTGACACGCTCCAACTCTTTGCCATCGAGATTGCGGTGAGTGACGCGGAAGGTATCGAGCACATCACTGCCGCGATACACCACGACACCTTGATACGTTGCATTACGCGACGCATCACTCATCTTTGCCAACCAATCCGTTGCCTGACTATCAGCAAAAGCTGAAGGTGCAACTGCGAGCGTTAGAACTCCAAAGAGCGCTCTAGCACTCATCAAGGCTGACCTTCAGGATGATAGGTAGCCGAGTGGGCTGCAAAGCGCGCTGCGCGCAGCGTGCCGCCCATGCCCATGCCCTGATTGGCAAGGCTGGTGTTGTGTTCGATTAAATAGTTATCGAGATCTTCACCCGCATCCTGCCACTGCTGTTCAGCTGGCATACGCAGTGAAACGCTCTGCAGATTGCGTGCTTGGCGCGGTACAACCGGGTATGAAACCGGTTCAGTAACCGGCAAGGTGGTTTGTTGCGCGGTTGATGCCGTGAAATCAACCGCCGGCTCCTGATGACCACCGGTATTCACGCCAACCAGCATGGCCACTGTTGCAACCGATGCGGCAACTGCCCAGCCCGCCACCTGTTTGACGATCATCGATCGTGGACGGCGCAGTTCAACCACATTGGGTTTGGCCAGTTCCACAGGGATTTTGTCCAGACCCGCCATCACCCCGGCAACAATGCAGGGCTGAGCTTTGCGGATGCGCGTGCCTTCAACGCCCTCGCGGGCCAAGCACATGCGACTCCATTGGGCCTTGAGGTCCGGAGACTGATCAAGGTCCGCCAGCAGTCGATCCAATTCCTCGGCGCTACATTCGCCGTCCAGGAGAGCAGAGAGCTTTTCGTATGACATCAGGCAGACCTCAACGATTGATACAAGCTAAACCGCCAGAAAGTAGGAAAGTTCCCACAAGCTATGTAAAGGGCAAAGAGATGAGAATTCATATCAATTGAGCAGCGGTTTGAGGACTAAGTCGATCGCTTCGCGCGCTCGGAAAATACGTGAGCGGACGGTGCCGATCGGGCAATCCATCATTTCTGCAATCTCTTCGTAAGACAGGCCTTCCAACTCGCGCAAGGTAATGGCCTGACGAAGATCCGGCGGCAGCTTGGCAATCGCTGCTTCAACGGTGGTCTTAATCTCTTCGGTGAGCAACTGCGCTTCAGGCGTGTCGATATCGCTCATCTGCAGGGTATGGCCAAACATTTCGGCATCCTGCACATCGATATCCTGAGTCGACGGACGACGCCCGCGTGCCACCAGATGATTTTTGGCGGTGTTGATGCCAATGCGATAAAGCCAGGTGTAGAAAGCGCTATTACCTTGGAACCCGTTGAGTGCGCGGTAAGCCTTGATAAAGGTTTCTTGCGCAACGTCCTGCGAGTCAGCGTCACCTACCAGGCGGCCTACCAGTTGAACGATCTTGTGTTGGTATTTACGCACCAATAGCTCAAACGCGCGCTGATCACCTTTCTGCGCACGCTGGACCAGCTGTTCGTCTACCTGTTGCTGTTGTTCTTCGCTCATTCGCGCCAAATAAGGGAGGCTTTAGCCCCCATAAAACAGATAAACTTGTCCGAAGAAGCCGGCACGATGAGTGCTTTTTGCCCTGTCGGAATCAATACCATTCGTCATTTTAACAGTCTTGAGTCCCATGAGTGACCCCGAAGTTCTCATTCTAGGCAGCGGTGCCGCCGGCCTATCGCTGGCATTGCGCCTTGCCCAACAAGGCCACATCGTCACGGTCGTCTCCAAAAGCTCGCTCGCCAGCGGCAGCACGCTATGGGCACAGGGCGGTATTTCTGCTGTGCTCGATGCTGACGACAGTCTTGAGAATCATGTTCAAGACACACTCGTCGCGGGTGCCGGACTCTGCGACGAACGCGCCGTGCGCTTCACCGTCGAGCGCGGCCCTGCCGCAATCCGCTGGCTGATCGAACAAGGCGTGGTCTTTACACAGGAAGAAGGCGACGAGCGCGGACGTAATTTGCATCTGACTCGCGAAGGTGGCCACAGCCATCGCCGCGTCGTACACGCTGCCGATGCCACGGGTCGTGCCGTAGAAACAACCCTGGCCTCACTGGCCGGATCGCATCCCAATATTCGTGTGCGCGAAAACTGTGTGGCGGTTGATCTGATTGTTGATCACGCCAACAAGCGCGTACTCGGCGCTTATCTGCTCGACATCGAAACCGATCAGGTCACGGCCATTGCGGCCAAGGCAGTTGCCTTGTGCACGGGCGGCGCCAATCAGGTTTATCTCTATTCCAGCAATCCGCATGGCGCTTCTGGCGACGGCATTGCGATGGCTTGGCGCGCAGGTTGTCGCGTCGCCAATATGGAGTTCATGCAGTTTCATCCAACGACGCTGTATCACAAAGATGAACGCTCGTTTCTGATCTCTGAAGCGTTGCGCGGTGAAGGCGCCGTGCTGAAATTGCCCGAGAGCGGCGAACGCTTCATGCCACGCTTTGATGATCGCGGTGAATTGGCGCCGCGCGACATCGTCGCTCGCGCGATTGACCATGAGATGAAACGCCTCGGCATTCAGCATGTACTGCTCGATATCACGCACAAGCCTGCCACATTCATCCGTACGCATTTCCCGTCGATCTTCGCGCATTGCCTTGAGCTGGGCCTGAACATTACGCGCGAACCGATTCCGGTCGTGCCGTCCGCACACTTCACTTGTGGTGGCGTGATGACGGACTTGCGTTCACGCACCGACGTTGATGGTCTCTACGCAATTGGCGAAGTGACTTGCACCGGCCTGCATGGTGCAAACCGACTCGCCAGTAATTCTTTGCTGGAATGTCTGGCGTTTGCAGAAGCCGCGGCAGCAGATTTGCATGAACGCCTGCCCTCCCTACCCGCACCGGTTGCATTGCGCGCTTGGGACGATAGTCGCGTCACCGACTCTGATGAAGACGTGGTGGTCTCGCACAACTGGTTAGAGTTGCGCCGCTTCATGTGGGATTACGTTGGCATTGTCCGCACCAACAAACGTCTCGAGCGCGCACAACATCGCGTCGATTTGTTGAAGCAGGAAATTCAAGAGTATTACGGCAACTACCGCATCAATGCGGGCTTGGTGGAGTTGCGTAATTTGGTGACCGTTGCCGATCTGATTGTGCGCTCTGCGTTGCTACGCAAAGAAAGTCGCGGCCTGCACTTCACGCTGGATTATCCGCAAACATTGCCCGAGGCCTTGCCGACCATCCTGCCGGGTCGTGCAGCTTCCCACTAAAACATCGCGTCGCTCCATCAAACGCCGCGATGCCTTAGCGGACCGCCTACTCAAACCAAGTGCAGAATCTGGCCTATAGCCTGCCAGTTCGCAATACCGTACCAAGCCCAGAATAGAACAATACCGGACTTTACGGCGTGTTCGTTCCAAAACTGCTCCAATCCGGCCCAAGCATTGTCGGCCGCGTCAGCCGCGACTTCATTGCCAATGGCCATTGCCATCGTCCGACGACGATGCGGCCAACGTACAGCCGTTGGCCTTCTGGAGGCACGCTGGGAGAAGCGTGCTCCTTCGTAGCTGGGTTCGACCGTAAGTACCGTGACGCTCTTGAACTTTTCCATGTCTGAGGGCTCGTCTGGAGGATGACTTAGTGATACTGTATGGACATACACTACTGTATGTCCATACATTTGTCTAATATGTCCATCACTATGAAAAACCTGACTGACCGCCAGACCGAGATTCTCGAGTTCATCCAGCGCACTTTGCGTGACAGCGGCGTACCGCCGACGCGCGTCGATATCTGTGAAGAGTTCGGTTTCAGTTCTCCCAACGCTGCTGAAGGCCATCTCAAGGCCATCGCCGCCAAGGGCTATATAGAGTTAATGCGGCATAGCCGCGGCATTCGCTTATTGGTCGAGCAGGACGCACCGCTCACTAACCAATATGAGCTGCCGCTGATTGGCAACATCGCCGCGGGCCAGCCGATCATGGCCGAAGAAAATATTGAAGAGACGGTGCGCATCGATCCCGAACTATTTCATCCGCGTGCAGACTTTTTGCACCGCGTGTCCGGGCATTCAATGAAAGAGGTCGGCATTCTTGAAGGCGATCTGGTTGGCATTCACTACCAACCCGATGCAGACAATGGCCAGATCATTGCCGCGGCGATTTACGATCGACGCTCTGGTCGTGAAGGCATTACCTTGAAACGTTACTTCCGGCGCGGCAACAAGATTCGCCTAGAGTCTGAAAACAGTGATCCCGAATACACGACCATCGAGATCGACTTGGTTCAGCAGGACGAAGATTCGCAGGAAGCAGCGCAGTTCCGTATTGCTGGACTGTATGCCGGGCTGATTCGTCGACCACGGTAGGGTGCGCATAGCGCACCCTACGTCAGCTCTTCAGAATCTGTCCTAGAAAATTTCTGAGCCGCTCATTGCGGGGCGCGTCAAAGAACGCGACAGGGGCATCCTGATAAACAATCTCGCCGTGATCCATGAACAGGACACGGTGAGCAACCGCGCGCGCAAAGCCCATCTCATGCGTGACTACGCACATGGTCATGCCTTCCTGCGCCAGCGCTTTCATAACCTCTAAAACTTCGCCGACCATCTCGGGATCCAGCGCGCTGGTTGGCTCGTCAAACAACATGATGCTCGGCTGCATCGCCAAAGCTCGCGCAATCGCAACACGTTGTTGTTGGCCGCCAGATAATTGCGCCGGATGACTCTGGGCTTTATCTGCGAGTCCTACCTTCGCAAGCAGTTGTTCGGCACGTGCTCTGACTTCTGATTCAGACTGCTTCAATACTTTGAGCGGCGCCAGCATCACATTTTCCAACGCAGTCATATGCGGGAATAAATTGAACTGCTGGAAGACCATGCCGACTTGTGTACGTAAGCGATTGAGATCTGCTTTGCTGCTATGCACGCTGTGGCCGTTGACTTGAATATCACCTTCGCTAATTTCTTCAAGCGCATTCAAGGTGCGTAGCAAGGTCGATTTACCAGAGCCGCTAGGGCCGATGATGCACAACACTTCGCCACGCTCGACCGTTAGAGAAATATTCTTGAGCGCCTGCGTGCCATTGGCGAATTGCTTACTCACGCCGCTCGCTTCAATCAAAAGTTTTGGATTGCGATCAGTCATGGGCCAATCTCTTTTCCAAGCGCCGCACCACTAATGAGAGACTTCCGGTCAACAGCAAATAAAGGATGGCCACAGAAAACCAAACTTCAAAAGGACTGAACGTTGAACTCACCACTTCGCGTCCAGCCTTAGTGAGATCGGTCAGCGCCATCACCGAGACCAGCGAAGAATCCTTGATCAAATTGATGAACTGCCCGGTCAGCGGCGGCAAAGTTTTACGCAGTGCCTGCGGCAGAATGACGTAGCGCATGGATTGCGGATAACTCATTCCCAAACTGCGCGCCGCTTCCATCTGACCACGTGCGACACCTTCAATACCTGCGCGCACAATCTCTGCGACGTAAGCGCCGGTGAATACAGAGAGTGCCGCGACACCTGCAGTGAATGCTGAAAGCTGTAAAACCGTGCCAATGAAGAAATAGAAAATGAAAATCTGCACGAGCAACGGCGTACCGCGAATAATCTCAACGTAAGTCGCCGCCAGATTGCGTGCTGCGGGATTTCTCGCAACACGACCAAGGCCGACGATGAGTCCCAGCGGCAAAGCAAACACCAGGGAGATTGCAGAAATCTTCAGCGTTAACCACAAACCAATCAACAATGGCCCCGGACGCATTCCCGGCTTGCGTGCGAGCACATCGTTTTGAAAAACCAGATCACCCTGCCCAACCAGCACTTGTGAAAAACCGCTAAAGGTTTCAATGCCTGCGCCTTTCATCTCGGTCATCGTCAGTGTTTTGCCGTCTTCAGATATTTCGACAAAACCATCAAACGATGCGCGAATTTCTTCACCCTCGGTGCTGATGACATATTCCGGCAAACGCTCCCAATGCCAGCTGTAGTCGATCCGCTTGCTCGCGAAATACAGCGAAGCACCAATAGCCAGAATCACCAGTGCATAAACGCCATGCCAGATCCAAGGCACGCGATCAGCGGGTTTCTTTGCAGGCGAACTCATTTGAGATTTTTCAGCCAGGCCGTGCCTTCAAACCACTTTTTGTAGAGCGCATCGTAAGTGCCATCACGTTTGCTCTGTGCCAGAAAGTTATTCAACCAATTGAGCATATCCGGATCGCCCTTGCGCACTGCCCAGCCTAGTGCCTCTTGCGTAAACGGCTCTTTGAGATGAATCACTTTGTCTGGATTCTGGGCAACGTAAACAGCATTAAATGGCAGGTCGTAAACAAAACCATCGACGCGGCCGCTACGTACTTCCATCGCGCCTTCTGATTCAGACTCGTACTGTTTGAGCTTTGCCTTCGGCAGATAACGACGCGCAGCAATATCGCCCGTCGTGCCGAGTTTGCTGCTAATGGTGTAGCGCAGATCATTGAGATCGCGGTAGCTCTTGATCGTGTTTTTCAAGCCAGGACGCAACAAAATGGTCTGACCGATCAGCACATACGGGTCGCAAAAATTTACTTTTAGATTTCGCTCGGGCGTTATCGTCATGCCGCCCATGAGTATGTCGAACTTGTCAGTGAGCAATGCAGGAATGATTCCGTCCCACTGCGTATTAACGATAGTGAGCTTGACGCCCATATAGCGCGCCATCAGTCGCGCCAGATCAATATCAAAACCGATGATGTCGCCGCTTTTGTCGCGCATCTCAAAAGGCATGTAACCGGCATCAAGTCCCACGCGTAGTTCGCCGCGCTTGAGAATGGCATTGAGTGCAGAACGCTCAGCCATACCTGAATCAGCCGCCTGCGCAGCACAGACAGAGAACAACATGGCGATCGCCACTAACAAGCGTTTCATGCTTTTTCCGGTTTTGACGCGCGCATTGAATATGCCGCATTAAAGCAAATCATGTGCCGATCTGAAATCAGCAAGCAGTCACGTTACGCTATAGGTCCGCGCTC
>JAZKEM010000037.1:0-6737 GCA_040387055.1 Pseudomonadota bacterium
AGTCAGTGCATACCCGCATAAACGCCAAGGACTTTGCATTCGGCTGATGAAATTCACCTGTTCTTCAAATCCATCACCTCAAATTGCAAAACTTTAGAGGCCACAATGCACGGATGGCTGCTAAAACAGCTTTAATTCTTGCGCGCTTAAGCCACGCACAACTAACATTTTTATTGCTGTTTTCAGGGTTTAGACCGGTTATGATGCGGCCATGCTGACAATCCCAGATCAACTTGGAAAAACCCTGTCGCATGGCTATGAGCGCCATGTTCGATGGCTCATTCCAGCCGCACAAGTTTTACTTCTGATCGCCATCGCAATTGCGGCAGCGCGCTTGATCTGGTCATTAGTGCCGACACCTGAATCTGCACGTTGGCGCCCCGCTACAGTACAAACCGCTGCAAGCACACAAAGCAACGCTCCGAAACTTGACCTCATTCTGAGCGCAAAACTGTTCGGACTTTATCAGCCACAAGCTTCAAATCTGGACGCCGCGCCGGATACGCAACTCAACCTCACGCTACTCGGCATTTTTGCGGGCACAACGGATAAAGAGTCTCGCGCATTGATTGGCCAACCCAGCGGCGATGAAAAGCCCTACTCCATCGGCCAAGACATTGTTGATGGCGTCAATCTGCAAGCTATTTTTGCTGATCGCGTAGTGCTTTCACGTAATGGTCAGCTTGAAACGCTGCGCTTGGATAAAGATAAGCCGGGCGCTGAATTTACCGGCGGCGCATCCAGCGAAGGTGTTAGCAGCGGCCAATTGTCGCAAGTGCGACAAGAGTTGCTCGCCGATCCCAACAAAGCGGCTGAATACATCCGCGTACAGCCCGTTAATATCGGTGGCCGCATGAAAGGCTATCGCGTTTATCCAGGCCAGAATCAAGCGTTGTTTACTAACGCAGGCTTGCGTCCTGGCGACTTGGTCACTTCGATCAACGGCATCCAATTAGACGACACTCAAAAAGCCATGCAGATGCTCACTGATCTGAGCAAGGCAGGCAGCGTCAGCATTGTCATTGACCGCGGCGGTCAACCTCAAACCCTTAACGTCTCATTCAACTAAATATGGCATCCATGCTCCGCGTTAAAAGTTTCTTTGCGGCAATCATGTTGCTAGCGGTAGCCTACCCCGCTGCTGCTGCGGTCACTCTCAATCTGAAAGACGCGGATATCAATTCGCTGATTGCCACAGTGAGTGAAGTCACCGGCAAAAATTTCATCGTTGATCCGCGCGTTAAAGGCAAAGTTACGGTCGTGTCATCACGCCCGATGTCACCGGCTGGCGTCTACGCAACATTCTTGGCGGTATTGCAGGTGCAAGGATTTGCTGCAGTGCCTGCAGGACAAGCGAT
Source organism: Pseudomonadota bacterium (assembly GCA_040387055.1). Taxonomy (GTDB): domain Bacteria; phylum Pseudomonadota; class Gammaproteobacteria; order Nevskiales; family Nevskiaceae; genus Stenotrophobium. The sequence goes on from JAZKEM010000037.1 coordinate 1,359, forward strand.
CAAGATCGTTCCAGAAACCAATGCGCGCACCGACGGTGGCGTGCCCAACGCCAGCGGCTCAGGCTTGCCCATTGATGGTGTTGTAACTCACGTCTATCAAGTTGAAAATATTTCTGCTGCACAGCTGGTGCCGATTCTGCGTCCGTTGATTCCGCAGTGGGGACATCTCGCCGCGTATCCGTCGAGCAATATGCTGATCATCTCTGATCGCGCCGCGAATGTTGTGCGCATCGAGCAGTTGATCAAGCAGATGGATCAAACCGGCGATCGCGAAATTGAAGTCGTGCGCCTCGTCAATGCCAGCGCACCTGAAGTGGTCCGCACCCTCACCTCGCTGACACAGCAAGACAAGCAAGCCGACCCCGGCTCGCGCGCACCAGCCGTGATTGCTGACGAACGCACCAACAGCGTTCTGCTTGGCGGCGAAAAGTCTGATCGCCAAAAAATGCTTTCAATCATTACCAAGTTGGATGCAACACCAACTGAAGGTGGTTCGACGCAAGTGGTTTACTTGCGCTACGCCAGTGCAGATAGCCTTGCGCCAATCTTGCAAGGCTATGCACAGCAGGCCTCCAAGAGCAGCACTAGCTCTTCCAGCAGCAGCTCCGGCGCTGCTGCAACTTCAGCACCAGTCTCCTCATCCAGCGGCGGCGGTGGTACTGAGGGCGTCAAAGTTCTAGCAGAAAAAGATTCCAACGCACTCGTCATCACAGCTGCACCAAAGATGATGCGTCAGATCCGCGATGTCATTTCGCAACTTGATATCGAGCGCGCACAAATTTTGGTTGAAGCAGTCATTGCTGAAGTCAGCGCCAACAAAGCGAGCCAATTGGGCGTGGACTGGGCCGTGTTTAATCAAAATCGTATTGCAGCCGCAAGCATTCTTAATCCAGACACCTTGTCGGCACTCGGCACGGCTGTTGGTTCTGGCAGCGATACGGCTTATCTCGGCTTGATTGGCCAAGGCATCAATATTGGCGGCGGCGTTCTTAGCTCTGGTGGCACCAGCTTGGCGCTGCTAATCAAAGCACTCAAAACCGACGGCGACACCAATGTATTGTCCACGCCAACCTTGGTGACGATGGACAATCAGGAAGCAAAGTTTTCTGCCGGACAAGAAGTCCCCTTTCTCAGCGGTTCGTTTTCCAATACTGGAACAGGCTCGAACAACGGTTCGGTTAATCCGTTCCAGACCATCGAGCGCAAAGATGTAGGTCTGACGCTGGGCGTTACGCCGCAGATCAACGCCGACAATCGCGTCAAGCTGAAGCTCAATCTTGAAGTGTCCGGCATCGCCAGCGGCAGCGCTGGCAGCTCAAACCTCATTACCAACAAGCGCACGCTGACCAACACGGTTGGCGTCGAAAACGGTCAGATCTTGGTGATCGGCGGTTTGATTCAAGACCAGATCACGGACAGCAAGAGTGGCGTGCCATTTCTCAGCTCCATTCCATTCATCGGCAGCCTGTTTCAATACCGCTCGGTTAGCAAAACCAAGCAGAACCTGATGCTGTTCATTCGCCCATCGATCCTGCGCAAGCAGAGCGATGGCGACTACTACACACGTCGTAAATACGATGCAGTTCGCGAAGCCCAGATCCACGCCAACGTCGGTGGTGCCGTCCCGCTGATTGGCGGATCGCGCCCAGTACTGGAAACCTTCGAAAATTATTTGAAGCACGTACCGCCTGTTGTTGAAGCACCAGCAGCCGCTGCGCCTCAAGTACAAGCGGCGCCAGCGCCTGAAGTAACTGCCCCTACCGCTCCTGCATCGCCTGATGCCGCGCAGCCGTAATTCACGATGACTGCAACAGCCATGGACGCAAGCCTGCGACGTCCCTCTTTTGCTTTTGCCAAGCGCCATGGCCTGATCGTTAGCGAAGATCGCGGCGATCATGTTCTCGCTGTCGCACGGCCTGGCACCACCATTGAAGCGATTCAGGAAGCGCGCCGCTTTGTGGGCCGCCCGCTGCGCTTGCAGAAAGTCACGCCACAAGAATTTGATGCGCTGCTACAGCGCGTTTATGAAGGCCAAACCGGTGCTGCCGCTGGCCTCATGCATGGCCTCGACGAAGAAGAAGCGGATCTGGATTCACTCGCGCAAGCACTCAGCGAAACTCAAGATCTTCTGGAGTCGAACGACGACGCACCTGTCATTCGCCTGATCAATGGTTTGCTCGTTGAAGCGATCAAAGAAAATGCATCAGACATTCACATCGAGAGCTTTGAAAATCGCTTTCAGGTGCGCTTCCGTGTTGACGGCGTACTTCGTGAAATCATCGCGCCACCTCGCGCCCTCGCGCCACGCTTGGTCTCGCGCATCAAAGTAATGGCCAAGCTCGACATCGCTGAAAAGCGTTTGCCGCAAGATGGTCGCATCAGCCGCGCATTCGGCGGCCGTAAAGTCGACGTGCGTGTCTCAACCATTCCAACCGGCCAGCATCAAGAACGCGTCGTGATGCGCATTCTGGATAAACAGGCCGACAAACTAGATCTGGAACAACTCGGCATCGCCGCAGATCAAATTGAAGTTCTGCGCCGCATCATTCACAAGCCTTACGGCATCATGCTGGTCACCGGCCCTACCGGCTCCGGTAAAACCACAACGTTGTATTCGGCCCTGAGCGTTCTCAACGATCACAGCCGCAACATCATGACGGTGGAAGATCCGATCGAGTATTACATCGACGGCGTAGGCCAGACGCAGGTCAACACCAAGGTCAACATGACTTTCGCACGCGGCCTGCGTGCGATTCTTCGCCAAGATCCTGACGTGGTCATGATCGGTGAAATTCGCGATCTCGAAACTGCGCAGATTGCTGTGCAAGCTTCACAAACCGGTCACCTCGTACTCTCGACGCTGCATACGAACACGGCAGTGGGTGCGATCACGCGTTTGCGCGATATGGGTGTGGAACCCTACCAGCTGTCATCTTCATTGATCGGCCTGATGGCACAACGCCTTGTGCGAACGCTGTGCAAAAACTGTAAGGAACCTTACGAAGCCAGCCTTGCCGAAAAAGAACAACTCAGCGTCAGCACGAAAGAAAAACTGACACTGCATAAACCGGTTGGCTGCCCAGCTTGTCGTCATACGGGTTATCTCGGTCGTAGCGGCATTCACGAAATCATCGAAGTCGATCGTCAGTTTGAAACCATGATTCACGACGGCGCTAGTGAACAAGCCATGGAAGCTTATGCTCGTGAAAAAGGACCTGGAATTTTGCAGTCTGGTCGCAACAAAGTGATCTCCGGCGAAACCACATTGCGCGAAGTATTGCGCGTGACCATGGAGGAGTGAGCGCGGTTTAACCCGCTGCTCGCCAAATCATGGCTGCCTACGAATACACCGCACTCAATAGCAAAGGCCGCCAAGAAAAAGGCCTGATTGAAGCTGATACCCCACGCCAAGCACGTCAACTGTTACGTGATCGCGGGCTCTCACCGCTTGAGATTTCCGAAGTTGCTGAAGGCAACAAAATCTCGCAAAGCAATCTGTTTCAACGTGGCGGCGGTGGTATCTCCGCTACCGAGCTATCACTGTTTACACGTCAGCTGGCGACGCTGAGTCGCTCTGGCCTGCCACTCGATGAAGCCTTAACCGCTGTTGCAGATCAAAGCGAAACCAAGCGCATCAAACGTATTGCCTTGGGAATACGTGCTGGCGTGATTGAAGGCAACACGCTCGCTAATTCGCTCAATCAATTTCCGAATGTATTCCCACCACTGTTCCGCGCCACAATCGAAGCTGGCGAACAGTCGGGAAAACTCGATCACATTCTTGAACGTTTAGCGGACTATGTTGAACGACGCCAAGTCATGCAGTCGAAGATGATGCTGGCAGCGTTCTATCCGATCATTCTCACCGTCGTTGCGATTGGCGTGGTCACTGCCCTGCTCACGTACGTTGTGCCGCAGGTCGTGCAAGTCTTTCAGGATATTGATGCTGAATTGCCAATTCTGACGCGCGGCTTAATCGCGACCTCAGATTTTCTGCGCGATTGGGGCATCTATCTGCTGATTCTTATGGCCGCTGGCGGCTTCATATTCGTTCGCATGCTGCGCAACGATGTGTTTAAACGCCGCGTGCATGCACTCCAGTTGCGCTTGCCACTGATCGGTCGCTTAACCCGCGGTGCCAACACAGGACGCTTCACCCGCACGCTCGGCATCTTGTTTGGCAGCGGCGTGCCGATTCTTGATGCGATGCGCATCGGCACTCAAGTGGTCACCAACCTACCAATGCGTGATGCAATTGAAGAAGCCGCAGGCAAAGTGCGCGAAGGTGCGCCATTGAGTCGCTCGCTAGGCGCCAGCAAATTATTCCCGCCGATTACGGTCCATCTCATTTCCAGTGGCGAATCATCAGGCAAGCTTGATGACATGCTCGATCGCGCGGCTGAGAATCAAGAACGCGAAGTAGAAACGCTAGTCGCTGCATTAATGGGCGTGTTTGAGCCGATTCTGATTTTGACAATGGGCGGCGTCGTACTGTTGATCGTGCTCGCGATTCTTCTTCCAATCTTTGATCTCAACCAGCTCGTCAAATAAGCGCTAACACCAGCACAAATAAAAAAGCCGGACACTAAGTCCGGCTTTTTTATTGGATCAAAATCAATCAGGGCTTGGTGTCTACCACCTTAGCCACATTTGCTTGCTTGAGATTGTCGCCAATCATCTTGACCGTTTCTGCTGGTGCTTCACCAACCACGGTGACGTGGAAAGTGCCGACCATGCGTCCGTAGGCATTTACGGCGCCAATTTTTGAAACGCCGTTGAGTGCTTTGTTCGGTTGCGGACGCTCGGAAGAGAACACCGAAATAACCGTGAGGCCATCTGAAACTAACAAGTGCTCAACCGAACCGCGCATGCCAGGCAGCTCGCGAACTTCACGTAGCGTCACGCGGAACCCTGGGGGCAATTGGTCCAGCACCCAAGCGGCTGTTGCTGATGGCGGAGGCGATGGCGCCTGCGACAAAGCGGGCGTTACAGGAGATGACGGCGCAGTAGCTTGTAGCGCTGATTTGCCCATATCCATCGACATCGGCATTTGGAACGCCACATCTGGAATCACGGCTGGAAAATCAACTTCAGTGAACATCATCTGTTCAAGCGTGACGCCGTTCTGGCCAATCATATTGACCTTGAGTGGAACCAACGTTTGGGCATCTGCCCAAATCTGATAGCCGTAACGGAATTTATCGCGCGGGGTCACAGCAATGCCGTGACAAATGCGGCCCGCAATACGAGCAGTGCCGAGATCATTGAACTGATACAGCTGGCCAATCTGCTTGAGATGGGCCGGAGTCATAGCGGGGAACAAACCCTTAGGCGTGGGTCGATTCACCGACATGCGACGATCATTCGGGAACAGGCAGA
>JAZKEM010000038.1:0-4420 GCA_040387055.1 Pseudomonadota bacterium
TGGAAATGCAGGCCGAGGTTCGTCGATTTGCTGACGATCTGCGCTTAAAGAAAGGCCTCAATCTTTCGATGCGCGTTGGCCTCAACACTGGCGAAGTCATTGTCGGCAGCATTGGCGACGATCTGCGTATGGATTACACCGCGCAAGGTCTCACGGTGAATCTTGCGGCGCGAATGGAGCACATCTGCGAGCCGGGCCGCGTCTATTTATCGCGCTATACCGCACGCGGTGTTGAAGGTTATTTTCAGCTGCGTGATCTGGGCCGCATGAATGTTGCCGGACTTGATGAGCCCGTAGAAGTTTACGAGCTTGAGGGCAAGGGCAATCTGCGTACACGTTTGGATCGTTCACTCGCACGTGGTGGTTCGCAATTTGTGGGTCGTGACACAGAGATTGCCGGTTTGCTCGCAGCGCTGGAACGTGTGCGTGCAGGTGAAGGGCAGGTGGTTGCCGTCGTTGGCAACGCGGGTATTGGCAAGAGCCGCTTGTGTCACGAATTTACTCGCGCCTGCGAAGAGTCAGGTGTAGTCGTGCATCGCGCAACCGGCGTGCCTTACGCCAATGCCTTGCCACTATTTCCGGTTCAGACTTTAGTGCGTTCGCGTTTGGGCCTGCCCGAACGCGCTAGTGCGACTGAAGTGCGACGTCTCGTTGCGGGCACTTTCTTGATGCACGAGCCTGCCAACGCTGCAATCCTGCCACGTGTGTTTGAATTTTTGGGTGTCGCTGACAGCAGCACTGCAGCTACTGAACAAGCAGCCAATGCCAGTGAAAAAATGTTTGAGTTGTTCGCACAGTACTTACCTTGCGATGAGCAGGTACAAATTCTGTTGATTGAAGACCTCCATTTTCTGGATGCCGCGAGCGAAGAGTTCATCGCGAATCTCTGCGCCAAGATTCGCGACAGCCGTACTCTACTGTTGCTTAACTATCGCCCGGATTACATCAGCGAATATTTGATTCCGCATCTGGACGAACAAATCGCAGTCTCTGCATTGTCCGCGCAGCAGTTGGAACGTTTGGCGATTGGACTGCTCGGCAGCGATGAGAGTCTCAAAGGCATTGCTGAAATGATTCGTCAGCGTGCGAGTGGCAATCCGTTTTTTGTTGAAGAAGCGGTTCAGGCATTGGCGGATTCAGGTCATCTGCAAGGTGTCATGGGCAGTTATCAGCTAATTCAGCCGATTATTGAGTGGCCGATTCCAGATACGGTGCATGCCTTGTTGGCTGCGCGCATTGATCGTTTGCCGGTCGAGCACAAGAGCTTGCTGCAGACGGCAGCGGTGATTGGACAAGAGTTCCAGCCCAAAATGCTTGCTGAATTGGCGCAAGCACAGGACGAAGAGTTTGGTCACCATCTCTCTGCGCTAGAAGACTCGGGCTTCGTGCATCAGCGTAGCAATGATGATGAATACGCGTTCTGTCATCCGCTGATGCAAGAAGTGGCGTATCAAGCGCAGTTGGAAGCGCAGCGCGCACTCACTCACGCACGTTTGGCGGCGACGTTGGAATCACAGAATCCACCCACTACACCAACAACCGAAGTGGCGCTGCGGATTGCGCATCACTGGAAATGTGCCGGTGAATTATCCAAAGCCGGTAGTTGGAATCTGCGCTCTGCAATCTGGGCTTCCTCGCGTGATCCCCGCGTGACGGTTGAGCAATTTCGTTTGGCTGCCAAACATTTGCTGCAAGGGCCGCAGACGCCAGAAATTATTAAGCAACGCATCGCCGCGCGTGCAGGTTTGATTCGCATGGCGCAGTTCACCGAGATTTCGGTGGAAGAAGTGGATAGTGCTTATGCTGAAGCGCGCAAACTTGCAGATGATTGTGGTGATATCGCAGGCGCTGCCGAGTTGATGATTTCCTACGGCAATGAGTTGGTGCATTACGGTGATGCGGAAGCGGCTGCGCAGCTTGGTGCAGAGGCGGTTCGACTTTGCTTGCAGCACGGGCACGAAGATTTGGTGAAGCGTTTCCGTTTGGCCCTCTTGCTCACACACAATTCTGCAGGACGTCCTCGCGATGGCATTGCGCTGGTTGATTCCGCAGGTGGTTCGCAGTGGCGCACCGAGCCGATTGGCGAAGACAATTTCATGTCGCGTGGTTTCTACGGCTTGATGCTGACGTGGATGGGAAAGTTGCAAGAAGCTGAAACCAACTTGCTTGAAGCAGCCGCGTTTGCTGCGAAAGAAGATCGGTCAGCGAGTTGGATGCACGCCAATCTGGTCGACTTTGCCTGGTTCACCGGGCGGCACGAGATGGCCTTGCTTGAAGCGCGTAAGTCCTATGAGCGCGCTGAGTCTTTTGGCAGCAAGTTCTTCCACGCCATTGCGCTGCGTGCCTTGGGCCTCGCGCACAATCTGCGGGGCGAGTACGACAAGGCAATTGAGTTTATGGAGCCCGGTCGGCCGATCTACTCTCGCGGGGGGTTGGCGCATCAATTCGAAGCCAACTTTCTCTCCGTGTTGTGCGAGTCCTATCGCGGTGCAGGTCGTTTAGAAGATGCGCTGCGCACTGGCGAAGAAGCCGTCATTAGTGCGCAGCGATCACAATCTCGTGTATGGGAAATGCGCGCCTGGATCAGCTTGTTGGATATGCCCGTCACTGATGCGTTTCGCCCACGTGCTGAGCAGGGTTTGGAGCGTATGGACTGTTTGATCAAACAGAGCGGGGCACTTGGATTTGAGCCTTGGTTGATTCGCGCGCAAGCGCATTGGGCTGCCGATGAACGCTTGGCCGCAGAATTGCGTGCTCGGGCTGTGGAATCATTCAAGAAAATTGGGATGAGAACTACAGTGTGATCGCAGCTCGATATTTCGCCTCGTTTGAGTGTTTCTATAAGTCAATCGATTAACTTAATATTATATAAATAAGCACAGACCTTGGCAGTAAGATGGCCACAGCGGACAACAAGAAAAGGGAAAAGGGGACGGCAATGAAGCGAATCAAAATGCTTCTCGCGCTACTGCTTGTAGCGGGCACGGCACATGCCAATGATGCAGCGACGGACAAGATCCTCGAATGCATGCGCGGCAATATTCCCAAGATCATGCGTATTCAAGAATTCGAATTGAATGCGTTTGATCCAGCAGGCGGCGAACGCATGTTGCGTGGTCGTCTGTACGCTAAGCGCGAAAATGATTTGGTTCGTGCCATGGTCAAAATCAAAGCGCCACCTGATCTCAACAACGCAGCGTATTTAGTGCGTGAAGGCGTTGAGCGAGATGACATGTTCATCTTCCTGCCTGCGCTCAATCGCGTGCGCCGAATTTTGGGTGGCACGGCAGACAGCCCTTTGTTTGGCACTGACCTCTCGTATAACGACATCAAGCAAGTGCAGAACGCGTTCTCTGGCGGCCCCGTAAAGCTGGAAAAGCCGCAGGCATTGGAAGGCCAGCAGATGCATGTGCTGGTCATGACGCCTGGCACCGGTGCTCCGGGCGCTGTTAAATCAAATTACAGTTTGATCCGTGCCTGGGTTGATCAAAAAACCTGCGTGGCACTCAAGGTTGAGTTTTATGAAGGCGCCAAGATTCGTAAACGCCTCTCATCGCCGGTGAAATCGCTGAAGCAGGCGGGCGGCAATTGGTATGTGTCGGAAGCGCTGATGGAAGATCTGCACTCCAAATCTCACACCACGCTCAAAATCACTGGCTTGACCAGTGTCGATAAGCTCTCTGATCGTTATTTCAACGTCAGCAGTTTCTATACTGCGGATTGAAGCGCTAATTCATGCAAGCAACGGTGGAGTGGCTGGCCAAGCATCCTTATAGGGTCGTGTTGTTTACGATCCTGCTGTCAGTTTTTGCACTTCTGTTGTGCTTTAACCCAGTAACGATGACGCCGCGCTTGGTGATTGATCCAGCCGTAGAGCATTTGTTGCCAGCAGGCGATGCAGATCGTGCAGTGTCTGATCGCGTGCGTAAAAACTTTGGTGACGCTGATGCGGTCATCGTTGCGGTTAAATTCGACACCGTATTCACAGCGCAGAGTCTGGATCGTATTGATCAAATCACTCAGCGGCTACGCACCTTAGAAGGCGTTAACACGGTAGTCTCGCTGGCGAGCGTGCCGAATCTTCTCGCGCAAGGAGATGACGTTGAAGTCAGCAGCTTCACCGAGCAGGCCAAGCGAGATCCGGCGCTCATTGCGGAATTCCCCAGACAGTTTGCGGCGAATCCGCTGTATCACGGCACCTTGTTGTCTCTGGATGGAAAGATCGTTTCGTTTGCGTTGGTAATGGGCGATGTCAGCGAAGGCGATTTTCTAAAGCGCGATTACCCAACGCAGATTCGTAACATCGTTCGCGAAGTTTCTGGCGACACAAAAGTCTGGATCACTGGCACGCCGATCGGTCGCGCTGCGACGACGCAGGCACTGATCAAGACCATCAAGTTCACCATCCCTGCAGTCTTTG
>JAZKEM010000039.1:0-9033 GCA_040387055.1 Pseudomonadota bacterium
TGACGGTTCGTGCAGATAATCCGATTGCCATTGTCGACAAGGTTGCGTCGAAGAAAGGCACCACCAAGATTGCTCAGGCCTATATCAACTTCCATTACTCGGATAAGGGTCAGGAAATCTTTGCCAATAACGATATTCGCCCCATCAACCCAGCAATTCTGAAAAAATACGCATCTCGCTTCCCGGATCTCAACGTATTTGATGTTGACCAAGCATTTGGCAGCTGGAACAAGGCACAATCAACCCACTTCGCCGATGGCGGAACGTTCGACCAGATTTTCCAAGGCAAATAATTAATGAGTAACGCAACAAAACCGGGGCGACGTAAGTCGCCCCGTTCTGCTATTCCGGGGTTCGGAATTAATCTGGGGTTTACCCTGGCTTATCTGTCTCTGATTGTTCTAATCCCGCTTGCAGGCGTCTTCATTAAGAGCGCAGGACTCGGCTGGGACGGGATCTGGCATGTCGTCAGTTCGCCACGCGTTCTAGCTGCGCTCAAGCTGAGCTTTGGCGCTGCGCTGGTTGCCGCACTCATCAATGCAGTGTTTGGCCCACTGGTCGCATGGGTATTCGTGCGCTATCAGTTTCCGGGTAAACGCTTCTTTGATGCAGTCATCGATCTTCCATTCGCACTGCCCACCGCAGTTGCCGGTATCGCGCTCACGGCGCTGTATTCAGCCAATGGCTGGGTGGGACAGTTCCTCGAACCACTCGGGATCAAGGTGGCATTCACACCCATCGGTGTGATTGTGGCAATGACCTTTATCGGTCTACCTTTCGTTGTACGCACGGTGCAGCCGGTACTCGAAGAAGCCGAGAAAGAACTTGAAGAAGCCGCCGCTACGCTGGGTGCTAATCGCTGGCAAACCATCACCAAGGTGATCCTGCCAACTGTATTCCCTGCCCTGCTCACTGGGTTTGCCCTCGCATTTGCACGTGCAGTGGGTGAATACGGTTCCGTCATTTTCATCGCAGGCAATCTGCCGATGGTGTCGGAAATTGCGCCGCTGCTGATCATCATCAAGCTGGAAGAATTTGACTACGCTGGTGCAACAGCCATCGCAGCGACCATGCTGACTATTTCCTTCGTCCTGCTGCTACTGATCAATAGTTTGCAAGCTTGGAGCCGCAACCGGGGTGGCCGCAAATGAGTAATCCAGCAACCGACACTTCGCTGCAGGATCCACCGAAGATTCCGTTTGAGCCATTGATCGAACGTAACTCTACGATCAGTGAGCCCGCATGGGTGCGCTGGTCACTGATCTTCGTCGCAATACTTTTCCTCGGCTTGTTCCTGCTGCTGCCTTTGGTGAGTGTCTTCACCGAAGCATTCCGCAATGGCTTGGGCCCCTACTTCGCTGCGATTGTTGAACCTGATGCGCTGTCCTCGATCAAACTCACTTTGATCGCAGCGGCCATTGCGGTACCGCTGAACCTGGTACTTGGCGTTAGTGCTGCATGGGCCATCACCAAGTTTGAGTTCCGTGGAAAGAGTTTGTTGATCTCGCTGATTGACCTGCCCTTCTCAGTGTCACCCGTTGTTGCAGGTTTGATCTACGTGCTGATCTTCGGCCGACAGGGCTACCTCGGCCCGTGGATGATGGATCACGACATCAAGATCCTGTTCGCTGTGCCTGGCATCGTGCTGGCGACAATCTTCGTCACCTTCCCGTTCATTGCCCGCGAGTTGATTCCGCTGATGCAAGAGCAAGGCACCGACAGCGAGCAAGCCGCTTTGTCGCTCGGCGCCAACGGCTGGCAAACCTTCTGGCACGTCACCCTGCCCAACATCAAATGGGGCCTGCTGTACGGCGTGCTGTTGTGCAACGCGCGTGCGATGGGTGAGTTCGGTGCTGTCAGCGTCGTCTCCGGTCACATCCGTGGTCAAACCAACACCATGCCGCTGCAGATCGAAATTCTTTACAACGAATATTCGTTCTCCGCTGCCTTTGCAGTTGCTTCGCTACTCGCTGGCCTTGCGCTCGTTACCCTCGGCGTTAAGAGCTTCCTCGAATGGCGTTATGGCGACGAATTGGCCGCCGGCCGCAAGCATTAATTCATGAACGGCGTCGCTAATTAACGACGTTGGAATTTAAAAATTTAAAGAGTTAAAAAGAACATGGATATTCAGATCCGCGATATTTACAAAGGCTTCGGCAACTTTCCTGCGTTGCGTGGTGCCAACCTTGATATTCGCTCCGGCGAATTGATTGCACTGCTGGGCCCATCAGGTTCCGGCAAAACAACCTTGCTGCGCACGATTGCTGGCCTAGAATTTCCAGACGCCGGGCAAATCCTGTTCGGCGGAGTGGACACTGCGCCACTGCCAGTGAGCGAACGTCGTGTTGGATTTGTGTTTCAACACTACGCGCTGTTCAAGCACATGACCGTGCTGGACAACATCACCTTCGGTCTGCGCATGCGCAAGAGCAAGGATCGTCCAGACAAAGCCGCCATCCGCAAGCGCGCTTTGGAACTGCTCGATCTCGTCCAACTCTCCGGCCTAGATAAGCGCTACCCATCGCAGCTTTCGGGCGGACAGCGCCAGCGCGTCGCACTCGCACGCGCGCTCGCCATCGAACCCAGCGTATTGCTGTTAGACGAGCCCTTCGGCGCGCTCGACGCCAAAGTGCGTAAAGATCTGCGTCGCTGGTTGCGTGAGCTGCACGATAAAACTGGCGTCACCACCATCTTCGTGACGCACGATCAGGAAGAAGCATTGGAATTGGCCGACCGCGTTGTCGTGATGAATCGCGGCAGCATTGAACAGGTGGGCTCTACTTCCGATGTTTACGAACGTCCGGCAACGCCGTTCGTATTCGACTTCCTCGGCAGCGTGAACGTATTTCCGGGCACCGTTAAGGACCGCAAGCTCACTATCGACGGCGCCGACGTCACGCTGGACACCGACAATAGTCACGCTGCAGGTGCAGTCGATATCTATGTTCGCCCACACGATCTGCGCGTTGTCGAAGAAGGCAGCTCCGGATTCGATGCGACGATCAAACTCGTGCAACGCACCGGCGCTATCGTGCGTCTAGTTACGCGACTCAAGCATAACGATGACGTCGTTGAAGTTGAGTTGGCGCACCTCGACCCACAGGCGATCAATCGCAAGGTTGGCGAAAGCATTCGTCTACAGCCTGCAATTTATGGCTTATTCCCACGCGCATCGCATGAATCAGTGCGAACCCTGCCAGACGTTGATCCGTTGGCCGTACCAGAGCATCGCGAACGTGGGCGGCTTGGTTAAAATCCTTGATCGCAACTTTGATTAAAAAGCCGGGCAATGCCCGGCTTTTTAATTTCATCTCTATTTTTGCAGCGGTGACACCGGTGCTGGTACCAGCAGTTGCAACAAAACTCGTGCGCTGATGGCACAAGTGCAAATGACAGCAGCCATTGGCATCGCCGTGCCATTAAAGAGATGTCCGACAACCGAACCAGAGATAGCCGCAATCCCAAATTGCAAAGTACCGAGCAACGCTGCGGCCATGCCTGCGCGATCACCAAAAGGCGCCATTGCACCTGCGGTGGAATTTGGGAATGAAAATCCCAAGCAGCTCATGCCGCAGAAAAGCGGAATCATGATGCCAAGCAGCCCGCCAAAACCTGTCCATGCATTAATCAACAGCAACACGCCGAAGCAGGCGTTGGCCATCAGCGCAATGCGCAGCACATGCTCCGAACGATAACGTTGCAACACGAATGAATTGATCTGCGCAGCGGCAATCAAGCCCAGTGCGTTTGAACCAAACAGCCAGCCAAAGTGCGCTGGTGATACGCCATAAACATTGATGAAGACAAACGATGAAGCTGAGATGTAAGCGAACATGCCGGCCTGAGCAACTGCACCTGCCAAGGCATAACCCATGAAACGGCGGTGCTGTAGCAAACGCGTATAACCGGAAAGCACATTGCCAAACCGCAAAGATTCACTGCGGCTATGACTGGTTTCAGGCAAGACATAAATGCCCGCCAAGCAAAGCAGGCTGTAAACCGTCATCGCCAGAAAGATGGCTTGCCAGCCAAACAGTAAGAAAATTTGCCCGCCAACAAGCGGCGCGAGAATGGGCGCCACCCCCATGATCAGCACTAGCGTTGAAAGCACTCGCGCCATCTCTTGTGGCGGAAACAGATCACGCACCATCGCACGCGTAATCACCATGCCCGCACAACCACCGAGCGCCTGCAAGAATCGCAACATGACGAGGCTATGCATGCTGGGTGCATAAGCGCATCCAAGCGATACCAAGCTGTAAAGCGCTAAACCAAATAGCAGTGGCTTTTTGCGTCCAAAGCGATCTGACACCGGGCCATAGATCAGCTGGCCAATGGCCAAGCCAATAAAGTACAAAGAGAGTGTGAGTTGCGTCGACTCAGTATCAGCACCAAAGTGCGCCTGCAACGCAGGCAGACTTGGCAGATACATATCGATCGACAGCGGGCCAATGGCCATCACCGCTGCAGCGGTCAAAACAAAACGGCGCAGATTGACCTGCGCCGTCGTTGGCGCAACCTCTACATCTTTTGGCGCGCCGTTAGAGTTCACTTGGATCTCTAGACTTCTGGTCGCATTTGAGGGAAAAGCAACACATCACGAATGGATGGCGAGTCCGTCAGGAACATCACCAGACGATCAATGCCGATGCCCGCGCCTGCCGTCGGCGGCAAGCCGTATTCCAGCGCGCGGATGTAATCCGCGTCGAAGAACATGGCTTCATCATCACCGCCTTCCTTGGCAGTGACCTGCGACTTGAAGCGCGCAGCCTGGTCATCCGGGTCGTTCAACTCGGAGAAACCATTCGCAACTTCACGGCCACCAACAAAGAACTCAAAGCGATCGGTGACTTCCGGATCAGCATCACTGCGACGCGCGAGCGGTGAAACTTCGGTCGGATATTCAGTGATGAACGTCGGATCAAGCAGATTGGCTTCGACCGTCTTCTCGAAAATTTCGGTGAGCAACTTGCCGGTGCCGTAACTGGGCTTAACGTCGCAACGCAAATTCTTCGCCCACTCCGCGAGATATTCGCGCTCGTTGATACGTGAGCGGTCCATCGTCGGATTGAACTGCATCACTGCATCACGCATCGACCAGCGATTGAACGGCTTTTCCAAATCGTATTCGCGACCTTGATAGGTCAGCTGCGCAGAACCATTCACGGCCAACGCGAGATCACGCAGCATGTTCTCAATAAGATCCATCAGCTCGCGGTAATCCGCATAAGCCTGATAGAACTCAAGCATGGTGAATTCAGGATTGTGGCGCGTGCTCAGGCCTTCGTTGCGGAAGTTGCGATTGATCTCGTAGACCTTTTCGAAACCACCAACGACGAGGCGCTTGAGATAAAGCTCAGGTGCAATACGCAGATACAGATCACGATCCAATGCGTTGTGATGCGTGATGAAAGGCTTGGCCGTGGCACCGCCAGGAATCTGCTGCATCATCGGCGTTTCGACTTCCGAGTAGCCGAGGCTATCGAGGAAGTTACGGATGAAGCGTACTGACTGGCCGCGCTTTTCAAAAACCTTTTTCACTTCTGGATTCACAATCAAATCCAGATAACGCTGGCGATAGCGCACTTCGGTATCGGTGAGGCCTGCCCACTTTTCCGGCAGCGGACGAATGCCCTTGGTCAGCAACTCCAAAGCGGTGACGCGAATCGACAATTCGCCGGTCTTGGTTTTCATGATGGTGCCGGTGGCACCAAAAATATCGCCGACGTCGCTGGTCTTGAACTGGCTGTACAGCTCTTCGCCCAGCGCGGCTTGTTGCACAAAGATCTGGATACGGCCGGACATGTCTTGCAGCGTGCCGAAACTGGCCTTGCCCATCACGCGCTTGGCCATCAAGCGACCAGCGATGCGGAACGTCTCGGTAACGCCTTCGAGTTCTTCAGCGGTGTGGCTGCTGTAAACACCTTGCAGATGATCCGCCAAAGTATCGCGACGGAAAGTGTTGGGATAGGCGTTGCCAGCTGCGCGCAATTTTTCCAGTTTCTCGCGACGAGTCGCGATGATGTGGTTTTCGTCTTGCGGCTGCTGTGGCTGTTCTTGTTCGCTCATATCACTTTTATTCCGGCATGTTGCGCGCTCACTTTTGTGAGCAAGCTAATTAGAGTCCCTGCTTGAGGCTGGCTTCGATAAACGGATCGAGATGGCCATTGAGCACCTTAGTCGTATCGGCGATTTCAACGCCGGTACGCAGATCCTTGATGCGTGATTGATCGAGCACGTAGCTGCGAATCTGATGACCCCACTCGATATCGGCTTTGGAGTCTTCCAGTTTCTGTTTTTCAGCCGAGCGCTTTTCCATCTCGCGCTCATACAACTTGGCTTTCAACATCTTCATCGCGCGATCACGGTTGGCGTGCTGCGAGCGCTGCGTTTGGCAGGCAACAACAATACCGCTGGGAACGTGCGTAATACGAATCGCTGATTCGGTCTTGTTAACGTGCTGACCACCCGCGCCCGATGAGCGATAGGTGACGGCGGTGAGATCGGCCGGATTAATGTCGATCTCAAAGCTGTCGTCAATTTCTGGCGCGACAAACACACCGGCAAACGAGGTGTGGCGGCGATTGCCTGAATCGAACGGTGACTTGCGGACCAGACGGTGCACACCGATCTCAGTGCGCAGCCAACCGAAGGCATACGGGCCTTCGACAAAGACGGTGGCGGACTTGATGCCGGCGACTTCACCCGCAGAGACTTCCATCAACTCCGTCTTGAAGCCCTTGCCTGCCGCCCACTGCATATACATGCGCAGTATCATTTCGGCCCAGTCCTGGGCTTCGGTGCCGCCAGAGCCAGACTGCACATCGAGATAGGCGTTAGCGCGGTCCATTTCGCCGGAGAACATGCGGCGGAATTCCATATCGTCCGCCAGCTGAATCAGGGCAGTAATGTCGCGAGCGATTTCGGCAATGGTGCCGCTGTCATTTTCTGCTTCAGCTAGTTCGAGCAGGTCGACCGCATCGTTAAGACCGGCGGTGGCCTTGTCGATAGGACGGATCACATCCTCAAGTTTTGCGCGTTCGCGGCCGGTTTCTTGCGCTTTTTTATTATCGGACCAGAAATCACCCTGCTCCATCTCAGCAATAACTTCGGCGAGGCGGTCCCGCTTTACATCGTAGTCAAAGATAGCCCCGGAGCGCGTCGAAACGCACTCGCAGGGCTGTGATCTCACTTTTGATCTGATTAGGTTCCATGGAACTGGGCACTTTTAAGGGCGCGAAGTATAACGGATGAGTGCTGACCCAAATCACGTTATGTTCGCTTGCGGGTTGTATCCGTCCCGCCCGCATGTTAAAAAATCACCGGATTTCCGGCAGACGCATGTGCATGCGGCTGCTATAGTCATTTGAATCGCTTTTTACTGTCGGAACCGCTCAGGGGAGAATTATGAAATACCGTTCCGGTCTGCTGGCCGCGTTACTCAGCATTGCTATCGCCGTACCCGTTTTTGCTCAAGATGATGCAGCTCCTGTCGATGCTGCAGCTGAAGCACCTGCTGCTGATGCCGCACCGGCTGACGCTGCTCCTGCTGAAGCCGCACCTGCCGATGCAGCTGCAACCGACGCTGCTCCTGCTGAGGCTGCTCCTACAGATGCAGCTGCAACTGAAGCCGCTCCTGCTGATGCAGCCGCTGTAGAAGCCGCACCTGTTGACGCTGCTCCTGCCGACGCAGCCGCTGCTGAAGCCGCCCCTGCAGACGCTGCTGCTCTGACCGACGCTTCTGCTGAAGCTGCTCCAGCTGAAGAAGTTGCTGCTCCTGCAGAAGAAACCGCTTCCAGCGAATCGTCCGATTCCGGCAGCGCAAGCGGTTCGGCTATCAAAGGCCACCCGTTCTACGTTTCGCCGATGTTCTCGTACTCACTTAGCGACGGCGATTCCGGCACTAAGAATGGTATGGGCGGCGTGATCTCGGTCGGTAAGCGTTTGACCGATGGCCTCAACCTTGAACTGAATGCTTTCTACAGCACCGCCAAGGGCGACAGCAAAGCTAAAGCCGGCGGTTTCAGCGGCGACGCCAAGCTCAAGGGCTTCGGTGTAACGGCATTGTTGTTCCCACTGTCTAGCTTCCCTAACGCCTTCGGTATCGTCAGCGTTGACTACGCCACGGGCTCTAACGCTCCGTACGGCCAGCCACTGTTCTCGGCCAACCCGACCAGCGTCAGTGCACTGGACTACCGCAGCACCGTGTTTGATCTCGGCGTGGGTTACCTCTGGCCGATCACCGAACGCATCCTGCTCCGTACTGAAGCTCGCTACCGCATGAACTCGCACGGTCGCGAATTCCTCGGCATTCACAGCGGCGAACAGAGCGCTTTCTATGAAGGCGTGTTTAACGTCGGTGTGCTGATCCCATTGGGCGCCAAGGCTGCTGCAGCTCCTGCTGCTACCGAAGCACCAGTTGAAGTTGTGGCTGCTGCCGCTGGCGAAGCTGATAGCGACGGTGACGGCGTTGTCGACAGCCAAGACAAGTGCCCAGATACCCCAGCTGGCACCAAGGTCAATGCTGAAGGTTGCGCGCTTGATACCGATGGCGACGGCGTACCTGATGACGTTGATGAGTGCCCGAACACCCCAGCTGGCGCGAAAGTGCTCGCTAATGGTTGCGCACTGAAGGGCGACTGCCGCACGCCGAAGGCTGGCGAAGCCATCGACGAAAACGGTTGCGCTGTGAACAAGGCGTTCATCCTCAAGGGTGTGAACTTCGAGTTCGATTCCGACCGTCTGACTGCAGATGCCAAGGAAATCCTCAATGGCGTGGGTGAGACCCTCAAGTCTTACGCCGACCTGAAGATTGAAGTGGCCGGTCACACCGACGACGTCGGCACGGAAGCCTACAACCTCGGCCTCTCTGAGCGCCGCGCTAACTCGGTCAAGACCTACCTCGCTAGCCGTGGTACAGACGTATCCCGCCTGACCCCAGTTGGCTATGGCAAGACCAAGCCAGTTGTTGAAGGCACCTCTGACGAAGACCGCGCGAAGAACCGTCGCGTTGAGTTGAACGTCAAAGAGTAA
>JAZKEM010000040.1:0-66262 GCA_040387055.1 Pseudomonadota bacterium
ATTTGTAACTGGTGCCGAAAAGAGGAATCGAACCTCCGACCTACTGATTACGAATTGGTCTTTGGTAAAACCGCTGCAATGGAATCAACACCTTGCAACGCTCGCAACAGCCAAAACCAGCTTAAAAAGGCGGCGGAAGATATAACAATGGCTACGTTTTGGCTACGTACACCGGTAGTTTTATTTGCGTGACGAAGTGGATTTTATTTTCTTACTTTTTTTTGCGGCAACGGCACTAGTGATCGGTGTAAGAGGCTTGGAATTTTTGTGTGCTTCTAATATCTGATTAAGCGCCGAGCCCAATTGTGCATGGGCTGCTAATAAGGACGGTGTGTTATTGGCAAAACTTGCACCGATATTAGCGACGTATTCAATGAGAGCTTGGGTAGGGATAACGATCGTGGCTGCTGCAACACGCTGCTCGGATTCCGTCGACGTTGCCGTAACGACTACACGATGAAAAACAATTTTGCTTATCAGAGGACCCGATAAGGTTTTAGATATTCCGTCCACATAGACTTCGGGCATGTTGTCCGGATATGTGATGTCAAAATTCGCGCCAGGTTCACGCGCTTTTTCTGTCATGCGAGACATGTGCTGATCCTCAGTTTATTGAAATTGGTTGCGGCACAAAAGGCGTATTCGCATGCACATTCAATAGTTGTAGCAATTGTTCATGGTCTTGTGAGCTTTTCTGTTCATAGACCTTCGCTGCTGCTTTGACTGGTTGATTGTGCGCAGCCCAAATCAGACTGTATTGCGAGGAAACAATCGTGGGCGTAATTTTTAGAGTAACGCTATATTTTTTTGCTAGCTCTACAGTTGCTTGATCGCTATTAATTACGGCGAACAAAAGACGAGCCGTAGGGCCTGATGGAGTGAGTGCAGCATTCTCATACTTACTGAATGCGGTTGGACCGACGCCCAAAAACATGCCTGCAATGTGTTGGGTAAGGCCCCAGCGATCGCGCCATGCTTTTAGTTCGCTCGGCGATGGCACGCCAAGGTGTTTATTTTTTGCAGCAATCGCCGCGCGCTTATTAATAGTTGATTGATCAGCGGACAAGATTTCGCTGCCGCACTTATTGCACGTAGAGAAATGTGACTCATAGCTCAGAGTGGCACCATCTAGCTCAAAGCTGGCCACTTCAGAGGTCTCAGTTAGATGGCCTGAGCCACACACTGGGCATTCATTACGATTCATTGTTGAATTACGTATTTGATGGATGAAAGGAAAAGATTAATAAAACTTTGCCTGTGAGTGAGACAGCAAATTTTATATACAGATCTATTCGACATGGCGGATCGCAGCTCGTATCTAGGTGATTCGGAATGCAGTACCCGTCGCAGGCTGCCCAATTTCCGTGGTTGTCCTCACACCAAGCGGAAGATAAATAATCTTTCTGTCTAAGCTTTTGGATGGCATTAAAAGTGTCATTAATATCCCACCCCCACTTTGCTAAGTCTTGGCGGCATCCTTTGGTGAATGCATTTAACTTATCGACAGTGAAATGTTGTTGAACGACTTCAAGTTTGTAGATTGGCTTTCGCCCGATATTTCTAGAGATTCTCGATGATCCCTTGCCAAAAGCGGGCATCACCGGCCAGAAATTTACCACAAAGGTAAGTTGTTCTGGTATCGGAGGCGGGGATTTCAGCTTATTGGTCGGTTTGGGCATCTGATCGGCTATAGCCGGACTCTATCGATCCGGTCTGGTATTGAAGCGTTACATACTGTTCTTGAGGTTGCTAGTCTGATTTCGAGTTGTCCCTGTAGTCCACAACCCGAAGCCCGCGCGGCGGTGAGGCCGTAAGGAATCACCGTACCGCTGCGCGGGTCGCTTCGTAGAAGCGAGGCTGTGGGCCCACTGGGGCAACAAACTGTGATTTGACCGCGCATGAGAATTTGTGGTTTTATTAAGTCATCGCAAGTAGCGATAACAGCACGCCCGGCACATAGGGCGCAAAATGGCATTAAGCCAAAAATGAGAAGCCCGACATAGGGCAGTACTGATAGGCACAAAGCCTGAATCTCTAGCCCGAAATAGAAGGGCACTACCCCAAAGCAAAGCCCGATAAGGGAACTACGATGGCCTGCCGCCCGTATGCGCTGATTTAAGCAGCGATAGCAAGGCATGACGCCTGAAGGAATTTATATGAACCAATCGCCTATCAACGCGATGGAGTCGTAGCGCCTCTGCGTGTGACTCCTCGCAACAATTTGGAGTCACAGCTATGTCACCGCAAGAACACGCGCAGCCGTGGGAGCACGGCGAGCGCAAGGATGAGCACGCCGCGCACACCACGGCGCAGCAGGACCCCCGTTTAGTAACACGGGGGGAAACTCACATAGAGGATGCAAGAGCAATTCCAGCGTTAGCTCATATCGACTGGTTTTCGCTAACCGTTACATGCCCCTTCCAAGAAAATAATCTGGAATGGATCACGCCTTTTGTAGAAACCCTATTTGGCATTGCTCGAAGTGAGTGGAGATTTGCTGGATACGGTTGGCAGGGATATCGAGAGCGCGTCGATTTAGCGGATTGTGGGCTACTCGCCTTTGGAGGGGAGAGGCAGCGCGGGACAGTCCACATTTCTCTCAATGCAATGGGATGCTTCCGCGTCAAAGACTGGTGTGCTGTTCGCGTATTTGGTGAAACCTACGAAGCCAGAATTACCCGTATCGATTTAGCGCATGACGATTTTGATGGTGTGACACTGAACGTCGAACGTGCAATGCAATGGCGACGTGAGGGCGGATTTGATCTCAATGGCAGACCTGCGAACGCTCGTTATATTGATGACTTCGATAGTGGTGATGGAAAAACGCTCTACATCGGTAAGCGTCAAAACGGGAAGCTCTGCCGTGTTTACGAAAAAGGACGGCAGCTTGGGGGGCACCTTTTGCCGCATTGGTGTCGTGCAGAGGTGGAGCTTCGCAACAAGGGCAGGGTGATTCCTTGGGATGTTCTGACTAAGCCCGGCAATTACTTGGCAGGTGCTTATCCCTGCTTCGCATATCTGAGTTTGGAGCAATGCAAGCTCAAGACAACACAGAAGCAGCTTGAAGTCAGCTACGCGCACATGGTTCACAACATCCGGAACGGCTCTGGGCGTGGGTTGAATGTGATGCTGCAAATGCATCAAGGCGATAGCGGCGGGGTGCTCTTAGACGTCCTTAGAGAGGGCAAGCCAAAACGCTTGGCATCTATCCCGACGCCTAACCTGAAGCCATGAGCACGCTCACCCTGCAACAGGCTGCGGCGCTGCTCTTGATTCACCAAGAAACACTGGCCGAACGGGCAAGGCTGCGCCTTATTCCCGGCGCCAAAATTGGTAAGAGATGGGTGTTCGTGGAGGCAGACTTACTGGCCTATCTGCGCGCACAATACGAACCGCGAGCGTTGCAGGGTGACAACCCGGAGAAATCTACATGTCACTCTACAAACGAAAGGACTCATCGGTATGGTGGGTCAAGCTCTCACACAAGGGTCGCCGCTTGCAGGAAAGCACTGGGACTTCCGATAAACGAAAGGCTCAAGAATTCCACGACAAGCGAAAATCTGAACTGTGGGAACAAGAACGACTCGGTGTAAAGCCAAGTCATATGTGGGAAGAAGCGGTACTGCGATATCTGGACGAGAGCGGTCACAAGGCAAGTATCAAGGATGACAAGCTGCACCTTCGTTGGTTGCAGAAGCACCTTGAATCTTCCGACCTAGCATCGATCAATCGGGACGTCGTAGACCGTCTGACACGAATAGCGAAAGCTGAACGTGTAAGCAATGCAACAGTGAATCGGCGTCTAGCGGTGTTACGGGCGATTCTTCGGCGAGCGGCGTTCGATTGGGAATGGATGGATCGGTGTCCCAAAGTTCGCCTCCTGCCAGAAGCAAAAGGCCGTGTGCGCTTTCTGACGCCGCCTGAGGCTCAACGGCTGCTTAAAGAGTTGCCGGAACATCTCAGGGCGATGGCAGGTTTTTCACTTTGTACGGGATTGCGACAGGCGAACGTCAAAGGCTTGAAGTGGTCACAGGTGGATATGGAGCGGGGTTTTGCTTGGGTCGCGGCACACGAAGCCAAGGCAGGGAAGGGAATTGCGGTTCCTCTCAATGCCGACGCTTTAAAGGTGCTCCGATCAGTGGAAGGCAAACACGCCGACTACGTATTCACCTATCAGGGCAAGCCGATCCGACAGGTCGGCACCAAAGCATGGCGCGGGGCGTTAAAGCGAGCGGAGATTGAGAATTTTCGCTGGCACGACCTTCGACACACTTGGGCCAGCTGGCATGTACAAAGTGGCACGCCGACGTATGCGCTTCAGGAGTTAGGCGGGTGGGCGAGTACAGAGATGGTGAGGCGGTACGCTCATCTTTCTGCAAACCATCTGGCGAACTACGCAGAGCGTTTTGCACAAAATGCACCACTGCCTTTTGCAGATAGTGGCTACGTTTTGGCTACGGTGCCTTCGGGATAATAAAAAAGGCCTGCATGTTTTCGCATGCAAGCCTTTGTTAATACTGGTGCCGAAAAGAGGAATCGAACCTCCGACCTACTGATTACGAATTTGGCTGTACAAGTATCAGCAAAGCTTTGATGATAAATAATAAACGGTCTGGAACGGTTCTACAATTTACCCATTACTTCGTTTTGTTTTGCGTGGGGAGAATCTGCTTCTTTTAGCGATTGTAGACCTCATTTTGTCGGGTTAATTTTCTCGCGCTTGTTGTTCGTAAGGTAGATTTCCGTTGTCTTGATTGAAGCGTGTCCCGCGAACCCTTGAGCTGAGTACGCGCCACCCTGTTCTTCGATGTCATTGATCGCCGTGCGGCGCAGATCGTTGTAGGTCAGCCCGGTGATTTTCTGGGCCTTCAAGTGCTTCTTCCACATCGTCTGAAATCCGTCCTTGGTGTACGGCTCGCCTGTTCGCGTCGGGAACAGATACTCGCTGCTGGGCTTGCGCCGGAGCAGTTTCGCCTTGGCGACGCAAGCGCGCAGTGCAGGGGTCCAGACAAACAGCATCTTCTTGCCGGTGCTGTTCTTCGTTTTGCTTGGTTCGACCTCAATGCCGGCGTCGGTAATCTGCGACAGCTTCATCAGTCGGATGTCGTGCTGACGGGCACCGATGAGTAGATCGAGTTCGGCCATGAGCGGAATCGGGCCGGGGCCCTTTAGGACTTCAGCTCTTTCGTGATCGGTGGCCACGCGCTTACGTTTGCCAGTGCGCGGCTTCTTTACGCCGGTGCAGGGATTGGCAAGGTCAGTGAGTCCAGCACTGCGGCAGGCATTCCACGCAGCCGACAGAAAGGCGATGTGCCTGGCACCTGCGACGGTGCCATTGAACACAACCTGCATGAACTGCGCGATGTGCTTGGGCCGCACTTCCGGCAGGGTGAACCCTTCAAATTCCTTTTTGAGCACCGCCGCACTGCGGTTGTATTCGACCATCGTGGCCGCCGATAGCTTGCCGCAACGGGACAGATACCAAGTCAACAACTTGGCCACGGTCTGCGTGTCGTTACCGATGCCCTCAATGTCGCGGTACTGCACCAGCGCGGCAAGGTAGTCGTTCCCCAGCGGAATGTAGGGGCGTTTGCCGTCCTTGTATCCGACCCAATAGTAGCGGCCCTTTTTGAGCTGCATCTTGGGTGGCAAGTGCTTGTGCTTGGTCTTGTGTCTTCCCATGTCAGGCAGCCAATGATTTCAGGTGACGTTCGCGTGGCTTTTGCTTTCCAATCATGCGCTGTTCAGCCTCGGCGCGCATGACCTTTGGGCGACCAGTCATGCCAACTTCGAATTTCCAGCCGTGGTCAGTCAGCCAGCGAATCTGGGCCGCGGCTTGGCGCCGTTCGGTCAGCTCAGCAATTTCGTCACGAGTTAAAAACATGGTTACTCCATGGCTCGAAGTGCACAGCTCTCAAGCTCATCAGCCGTGGCAATCATCGCTGCCGGTTCATCATCAGGGCTGGTGCGGTCGGGGATCTCGCTGATGTTCTGGATGAAGCGATCCCACCATTCGGGCAGCTTTGGGTCATTCATCGCGGCTACTGAGGATTTCTCGGTAGATGGCTTATCGCAAGTGCATGGGCGACAGAACCAATCTTCACATTGATACGTCCCTTCAACTGCCGAGGAATCCTCGGTAGCTCGCCCCATTTTGTTAGCGTCAACAAAATGGTCTGGCTCACCCTTCACCCCGCCATCAGCAGCGGGGGAGGCTGACTTTTCGGCAGTATCGGCAAGCTCTAGCAGCCAATTAACCCATTCTTGGCGCTGCCAGAAACACGGCTCATCGTCGCCTTCAATTTTGATTTGATGGGCGCGGCCTCGGTTAATAGACCTGACTGCGCTAATCAGATCAGCAATAGCTTCATCCGGTAGTGTTTTGCTCATTCGTCTGCCGTCCAGTAGCTGAGTTCTTCGTAAAGCGCGTCGATGGGCGTGTCGCCGTCATTGAACGCGGTGTCGTCGGCCGTAGCCATGTGCCATGCGAGTCTTGGCGTGCAGTGCATTACGTACATCGCGGCGATGGCGTAGCGGATACGCCACCAGAACAACAGAATCGCGGTCATTTTCCACCTCTGAGAGGATTTGGTTTAGTCGTACCGCAGCGATGGCAGCGCCAGACTTTGTGGCCCTTTTGCCAACTGCGATCGTTGTGCACTTCGCACCGGGTCAGGTACCGGCTGTGCCATTTCTTGCTCATGAGTCGAATGCCTCTTTAATCAGAGATTCGAAACGGTTCCACGCATAGTCGAAATCAAAGCGAACCCACAGGATGATGAAAACCCCTGCTACGGCCGCGCTGCTGGTGATAAGCAAAAGGCAAATAAAGAAGTCGAGAAACTTATTCATGGATCTCATGCCTTCACCTGCTGGTAAAATCTGCGCATGATCTTGAAATTCACCTGTAAAAACCCTCGCTGCGGCCATGCCGTCGATTCAGAATTGCGAGGCATTCCAGAGCGGCACTTGTTCGTGGCGACCTGTCCAGACTGCAAAACTGAACATTGGGTCAACGAAGGGCTGCCGAGTGGTGGGGCGAAGACGTTCATAGTTGTTGGCCTGTTGCCCGGCTCACAATCACCGGCTCAATAGCCATCGCTGCCTCCATGTCTTCAACGCGAATGCGCAGCTTTGGCTTCTCTGACTTCTTGCTGTAGCCGAATCCACGAAGCTGTCTGGCTGCGTCGCGACGGTAGCAATGCGTACCGCTGTGATAGCGGATGCCGTATGAGAAATCTCTTTTGCATGGTTCGCCCACAACAGCTTTGCAATGCGGGCAATCAACTTCAGCGACGCAGCGATCGGTAAGGATCCAGCGGCCCTTTTCATTGGGCACGCGAACAAACACGAGGCCGGGCATTGCTTCGTATGCAGTCAGTCCGATGTGTAGCGACTGCGTTGGGATTGGTGGAGCTGTGCTCTCGAGTCCCATTAAACTCCTCCTGCAGGCTGGTTGATTTCGCGCATGGCCTTGTCAATGCCGGCTACTTCTTCTGCTGCAAGATTTCCAAAGTTATTGCGCGAAGACGACTCAAAAGCGCTCAAGAGATTCCGCGCCGATTGAAGCAATTCAGCCAGGCGGTTGCGCTGGTCTCTAACGGATTCGTAGGTAGAGTCGGCTTTGAGAATAAAAGTGTCGCCAGCATTTAGGCGCACCGATGGCTTTTGCATCCAGTCAGGGAAGTGCAATTCAATCTGCTCTTCAATGAAATAAACGCGCCGTATTTCGATGCCGCCAATCTCGAATTTGGTTTCCCAACTGCCATCATCTTCGAAGTCATGCCCTTCGATTTCTGTCATGGCCTCATCAAGCTCGGGGCAGTCTTCCTGCCCGAACCATTGCTCCTGAAAGAATTTTCGGATGCCAGCAAAATTACTGGCGATCACAACGATGGGCCGATCAGACTCGCCCCACGCTTCGCAGTGATAGCGGAAATTGTCGTTGGGGTTTGTTGCCCCGCCATGTGATTTAATTTCAGTGCTCATGCTGCCTTCTGCTGCGACATCTGCTCTGCGTTGAATTCCTGTCCAGCGATATGCGCCAGACGCACTGCAACGCGGTCGACGCGGCTGGCGTGATTGACTGGCAAGTCTTGAACGTAGGCGTCTGCAGCATCGTGGCTGTTCTGAATCAATGGCGCGTCCCACTCCATGCGATCAAGCAACGCGTGTGCTTTGCAGGAATCGCAGGTGCAGCACTTCTGCCGCTGCGGTAGTCCTGCACGGAGGATTTCGATATCGCGTTTCTTCATTTCCGTTTGCTCCTTGCGCGTCGGGCTAGTCGTAAATGCCGTAGCTGAACTGATCTTCATCGCAATCAATCACCAGCATGGCCGCGCCGAAGTACAGCCCCGCAAGCAGACGTTGCCACCGGCCACGAATGCTGAATTCCTTTCCAATGGGGTTGTCATTGATCTTGGCCGCGTACACCTTGCCGATGGTGTTTCCTTTGGCGTCCTTCTCTGGGTTGTTCTTGTCGAACTGCACGCAGATGTGGTTATCCAGCGACCATTCGCTACGATCACTTGAGCGCGAAAAATGACCTTTCTGATGTGAAGAATTAGGTTCTTTGTCGAAGAAGATACGCATGCCGCCGTATTCGCTTGGCTGGATGCGAACCTCTGGGTGCTCCCACTGGTTCTCGACTGCTTGCTCCTTGTGTTCCTTGATGAATTCTTCAAGCAACTCGCTGAGATACACGCGCTCCGGAATAACTTCATCCTTGAGCAACTGATCCAGCACTTCCTTCGAGCGGCGAAGCATGTCGTTTTCAACGCCACTGCTTTCCCACTGCGTGCGCAGCGAGTTTGCGATCAGCGTGTTGTAGCGGGTCAGTTCGAACATATCTGAGATATTGCCCGGCAGCGCTTTAGCGACAGCTTCCTTCATGGCCTTGCCCATTTCGCCGTAGCTTCTGAAGGTGTCATCGATGACGTCAGTGAAGAGCTTCTTGACGCCAGCGTCGATGATTTCCTCGGCTTTACCACTTTCTGCGAACAATGCGACACGCTCGGTCAGCAGTTCTTGCAGTGATTGGTTCTTGTTGCTCATGCTTTTCTTCCTCTCTTGTTACTGCAATAAAAATCCATGTTTGCGGCTTTGATCGTCACGCTCGGTTTCGTCAGTTCATTGATGCTGGCGACGACCTTGCTTTTCATGTCGATCAGGGCGCACTCGCCGTTGCTGTAGATGACGTGCTCATCCTTAACTCGACCTTCTGGGTTCTCTTCCGTGATCGCCTCTGGATCTAAGGCTTCAACCACGACGACGACTCGCCACCGCTGTAAGCCCTGAATCTTCCGTAGGGGAACGATTTGGCCAGCGAAGCGACCAGATGCGCTGTAGGTAGCGACTCGCATTAGCGACCCAGCCATTTGCGCTTTGCCTTGGCTTGTCGTGCACGACGGATATCGCGGCGCTTCATGCGGCTCATGCTCTTTCCCTCTTCTCGCGCTGGTGCTGTTGATCGGCTGCGATCGCTTCAAGCAATTCAGGGCCGACGCCAACAGGCTCGCCGGTTCCGAAAACGATGGCGCTCCAGCCGTCGTTGAACTGCTCATAGATGATCGTCTTGCCTTGGAATGCGATGACGTTTGGGCTGCTCATGCGGCTTCTCTGTGAGGCATCAAGTCCATTGGATGAAAAGTTTCAATAGCGCCGTCTTCAAACTGCAAAACGATTCCGTGCGCACGAGAATTCAGCACCTCGAGCACGCCGATGAAGGATCCAACCTTGCCGTGCCACTTCTGTTTACCGCCGTAGACCTGCCATGAACTCGGCTGCGGATTTGGTGAGAATTTCACCAAGCGGGTGATGTCGATGGCAGTTGTCGCCAGAGGTAGGCTTTGCTGATTCACGGCTTCACCGCCGCAATCAGCAGGCATCCTGCAGCGACACAGATAAGAAATAGGCGAAGACCTGGCGTCATCAGTGTGTCTCGCCTTTGCGCAGCGCCTTGATTTTCCTTTTGATGTGACTGACGTCGGATTCCAAGTCGTCAACGGCGTTCTGTGCCGTGCGAAGCTCTTCGCTTACTTCTTCTAGTTCGTCCTCAAGCTCTTTGATGGCGAATTCGGTCGCTGACATTCGGTTGATTTCATCAGCGCGATCGTCGAGTGCGGCTTTTGCGACCGGGTCACCGATGTAGGCATAGCGCTCCAGTTCATCGGCGCTCATGTTCTTGGCATTTACTTCGGTGATCATGCGGCGGCCTGCTGCGAATCTTCAGGCTGAGGACGCTCTACGAGAACGTCTTGAGAAATATTCCCCTCTGGTTTGCCGTAGGAGGCAAGCTCGTCGATGCCTTGCGCAAATTCTTTCAATCGCTTTGAAAGCGATTCGATAGCGGCGGATCCGTACTTGGAAAAGATCTGCGACCGCACAACCGCATTGATAGCGCTGGCAACACCATCCGACAAGCCATACCGACCAAAGTCGATGCCAGTCTCTTTCTGCAAGTCTTCGAGGATTTTGAGCGCGTGGGTGTTGTGACTTATACGGTTCTGTATGCCTTGCTTGATACGATCTTCGATCTGATCCTTGACCGGCTGAATGCGCTTCTCAATGATCGCTTCAATATCGGCAGCGTCTGCTTCACTAGCGCGTCTTAGTAGGCACGCCACGAAGCCACGGGGTAGCGTTTCGCGGTCATCTGGCTTGCCAAGGAATGGCGCATCTTTGAAAAGTGAAAGCCGGGCTGTTTTTGCAGGCTTACCTGTTCCGTTGCCCACCGCTGGGACATAAACCATGATGCCCCAGCTTGGGGGAATCTTCGCGAGTACATCATCGGCGAATATTTCGCGTGGACCGACCAGCCACCAATGATCACAGTATTTTGCGATGGCCTCGCACTTCTCCGGCTGAGTCAATTCCTTGATCAGATCCGAGCGGGATACCTTAATCTCAAAGCCATGGATGCGCAGTCCACGCGAAGGCCACAGATTCATCGCAACTGCGTCAGCAGAGCGGGAGCGGCTAAAACCTGCGTCATTGCTGACCTCAAACATCAAAGCCCATTCTTTAGACGAATAGTGCTCACGCATCGTGGCGCGAACATCTGCGGCTGTGCCGTACTTGCTCATGGCGATTCCGTGTAGTTGCGATGATTAACGAAGTCACCCGTAGGCAACCAAAAGCCCCACGAACCCTGCTTCTTGAACCAAATAACGAAGGTCCAGCATCCGCCCGGCGACACTTCTTGAATCGTGTGACGATCTGTCGCGCTCCGGAAAGCAATGCTTCCAGCTTTGCGCAGAACGTATTCGTACTCAGCCCTATCCAGTGATGGATGCTGAGCTTGTGTCTTTGGCAAGCGCTCCAAGTACCAGCCTTGAAATACGATGCTTAGAAACGATGACGGGTGCGTGTGGTGATCGCGTGCACGGTCTTCGCGTGCGATGTGATGCAAGCGACCTGATACGAAGTTACCGATGAACGCATCGATGCGGCCGCGTTTCCACGTCCGAGCAACAGGGCGGTTCTCATCTGGATCAAGCTTCGGATTACTGCCGCCGAAGATCCACAAGCGACCCATGTAGAGAGTGCCGTCACTGCCATGGATGTCGTAGTACGGACGCTTCAATCCGATCCAGCGGAAGAAACGAACAACTGCATTGAGCTTGGTGCTCATTCTTCGCTGCCCACTTTCGTGGATTTGTACTTGCTGCGAATGCTGGCGCTGAAGTACTTGCCGACGGATTCAGAGGCCATCAGCTTTTCGTATTCATCCTGCGGCACGCCTTCGTACTGATGAACAGAGCCGTTGCCGAATTCGATTTCGAGCGTTTCCGACGCGGCGTCATAGCCGACAGACTTGATGTTCGACGATGTGACGGCAGTGCGGATCATGCCGACACCTCATCCGTGTTCTTCACAAGCTTTGGCATGGAATGACCAGCAAGAACGGTTGCCAAGTCAGGAGCGGTCCAACCTTCAGGCTTCAAAATCTTGCCGTCAGCGCGACGTTGAAGCGTGCCGTCAGCAGAAATCTTGGCGAGGTTAGAGCGAGCAACTTCAAGCCAGCCGCTTTCAATCGGAAAGCCCAGCGCGCGAAGGCCAGCGATGATCGTCCAGATCGCATCCAATCCGCCGTCGAGAATTTCAACTTGATCGCCTCGCATCCAAGCGTCAGCCAGTTCATCAATCTCTTCGCGAACCAAGCCGCCAATCAGCGGGCCATTCAAGCCAAGGTCGAGGTCATCTGGATTGCCGAAATAAAGCTGAGCCGTTTGAGTGATGGTCGGGACATCCGGGGTTTCTTGCCCGGCTGCCTGCATGAACTTCTCAACGTCTTTAACTACTGCTTTCAATGGAGTGCTCCGATTAAAACTGGTTAAGAAGATCGGCCAACAGTCGCGACAGCTCGCCAGTCATCAAGGCGAAGTCAGCTTCGAATTGCTCTTCAGGGTTTTGCGACTTATCGCTTTCGCGGTTCTTGTCGATGTCGAGGAAGCGAATCTTCTTGAGCTGCAGATGGCCATCGAGAACAAACGAAATGCGCTCGTTCCAAATCAGCCCCAACTTGGTCGCGGTCTTTCCGTCGCTGATGTGCTTGGCTACGTCCTTGCCGCCAAGGTCGTGGCGCACGTAGCGCACGGTGGGCTTGGATTCATCGGCGCCGCGCAGCTCACAGTCCTGATCGATGATGAAACGGCTGGGCGTGTCGTTACCTGCGAGCCAGGCGCTCATCACGGTTACTGGCGACAGCTTTGTTTCTGGCAGGCTGATCGGAAACTCGCCGAGCACATTGCGCAGTTGCTCAGTCACTTCTTCTGCGCGGCCTACTGAAGCGGTGTCAACCACTAGCCAGCCGTCTGCAGGTGAAAGCCATGCGCGAGTAGAACGGCGTTGCGAGAAAGCGCGTGGCAACAACTCAGCCATGATCTGCTCTTTCAGTTCGCGCATCTGCTTCTTGCCGACCTTGTAGCCCTGCTGCTTTTCGAGTTTCAAAGCACGATCCAAGGCGGTCTGATTGATCACGGCAGAGGGCAGAATCTTTTGCTCAACGCCAAGCGCAATCAGAAGTTGCTTGCCATGCGAAGCGACCAACTGCTGGTCACCGCGCGGAGACACCCAGCCACGGCTTGTGGTGCTCATTCCGCTGCAGGGTTGCAGAGGAAACTTGGCGAGAATTTCTTCCAGCGTTCCGGCTGGCATGGCCCAGCCGACAGGCAGGCGATAAATAGTGAGATTTCGGAAGAACATGAGGCCTCTGATTCAAGAATGGGTTTGCGTGTTTTTCGGTGGGGCCACGCGCCCCTTAATCAAAAGGGATGTCGTCATCCTCGAAGCCATTGGGATCCGTTGGCGGCGGGGCTGTCGATTGCGCTCGACTTGGGTCGCGTCCGGTTGCAGATGCGTAACCCGTTGCAGTTGCGCCTTGCTCGCGAGTGCGGCCGGGTTGATAACCACCACGCGACTCACCTTCTGCTGGCTTGCCATCAAGCATCTGCATGTCGTCCACCACGATTTCAGTGGTGAAACGATCCTTGCCGGTGTCTTTGTCTTGCCACTTACGGGTGCGAAGCTTTCCTTCGATGAAAATCTTGCTGCCTTTCTTCAAGAATTGGCTTGCGATTTCTGCCAGCTTTCGACGGAAAACGATGTTGTGCCACTCGGTGTGTTCCTTGTTCTCACCCGAGGCTTTGTCCTTCCACGTTTCGCTCGTGGCGAGCGTGGTGTTAGCCACGGCATCACCATTCGGAAAGTATCGAAGCTCGATTTCTTTTCCGAGGTTGCCGATCAGTAGAACCTTGTTGATTCCGCGCGACATTAGGCGGCCACCTGCTGTTTAACATTCAGCATCAAATGCTCTGCGAGCTTCAGACAGATCAACGGAAAGTCAGTGGCTCTGTAGAGCTTCGCGGACTTATCAATTTCGACCGGGTTGAAACCGATTGACGCTAGGCCATCCGAAGTAATCAGCAATGGCGCTATGCGTGCATTGATTTCGCCGAGCTTCATCTTGGCCAGCACTTGCGCACCGCTGGCCACCTGCTGACGCGGCGCGCTTGTTGGCGCGGATGTGGCCACTGCCGGCGCGCTGACAGTTTCGGCCTTAGATTCTGGTTGTACTTCGCTCTGCACTGCGACTGGAGCAGGAGTCGCTTCTTCAGTGGCGCGACGTGCTTCCTCTGCTACGGCATCGAGACGAGCCTGTTCTTCTTTGGCTGTTTGCTCATCGCGAATGCGCTGCTGTTCTGTCTCGTGCGCAGTGATGCGGCTTTTGATCAGCAACACCAGGTAATCGTTTTCCTTCATCACCAACTGTTGAGCGTCGGCAAACAGGAAAGCATGGTCCTTGGCCAGTGTGCGCAGTGAGCCCAGATTGACTTCGATCTTTTCCGCAGCCGTGTTGGCTTCGATCTTCGCGCGTGCTAGTTCTGTGTCGACGGCATCCTGCATAGTCGAAAAGAGCTTCAGGCCTTTTATCGCACCGCCAAAGTCGACAATGACGTCCGGAAGCTTGATCTTTCCGAGACGCGTGTTGATCGCAGCGATGTGCTCGTCGAACGCATTCTTACCGCCTTGCACGATTTCAAGACGACGTTCGTCCTTGCGCTTTGTGACGAGCTTGTCCAAGGCGAGGCGTTTTGTGCGAGCCTCTTCTTTGATTTCATCAATCGCGCGGAACAGTTCGTCGATTGTTTTCGTCTGACCCAGCGCATTCTCCTTGGCCAGATCCAGCTTTTCTTCGATGCCTTTGCACCAAGTAACGGTTTTTGCGGCATCAGCAAATTCCTGATCTGTATTCAGATCAGTGCTGATATTCTTGAACACAGCTATGGCTTGCTCTTTGAACTCAGCCAGATTGCTCGACTGCACCATGCCCATCACGCGGATATCCAGCGCGGGAAGTGCTTCAGGTGCACGGCCTACTGCTTCAATCGTGACCGCAGCAGGCTTGTAGTTTTCGCGATCAATGCGGAATTGAACCCAGCCAGCTTCGATACGTTGCACCCAAGCTGGGACTGGCAGCACTTCCATGCGAGCGCAGTTTTCTTCCGTTCCATCAGATACCGTGAAGATGACTTTCTTGGCGCCAGTGACGTGCATGATCTGTTGGCACTGAGGCTGATACTCTTCAGGCAGAACTCCGCTCATCACCGAATCAAACAGTTCTTTGCTGATCTGCTTGTGCTCGAAAGCGATTTCGCCATCCATGGTGAGGCCGTCGCACGAAGCCGACAGCAAGCCAAATGAGTAGGTAGCCGGATAAAGGTCTTGACCGATGATGCCTTCGAGAATCGCGCGAGCCTTTGCTTCAACTTCGTGGCCGTAGTCCAGAATGTTCTTCTGAACCCAATCACTGAACTCCTTGGCGAGACCAGTCGCCTTCATCTTCAACAGCTCAGTGCGAGTGGTCTTCGTCGAAATGCCAAGCATCGCAGCGGCTTCGCTGGCACCGTCATGCACAAGACGGAAGCGGTGCCATTCATCACTGCCTTGGACAAGGTTATGAACCTGACGAGCAATAAGATTTTTTACGGGTGCGTTCATGCTGCTTGCTCCACCTTGATGTCTTTAAGGATTTGCTTCTGATCGGTGCTGAAGGTGGATCTGGTTTCAGCCATGGCGACAACTTCGTCGGCTGTTTTCTTGCCTTCCTTGATCAGCTTTTCCCACATCGGCAGACGGCTTTTGAATTCGTCTTCGGTGTACTGAGGCTTGGCTTCTTCTTTCTTGCTTGTGCCTGCGTCGGCACCTGCACCGGTGGTGTCGCCATCGCCTTCCGTTTCGGTTAGCGGTTCTGCTTCTGGCTCAATGACGTTGACGAAGTCGCCTTCGATAACTGCGCGCTTGCCTTGATCAACTGCGTCAGTCACGGCGATAGCCTTGGCCAACTCGACCGACATAGGCAGTGTTTTGCAGATACGGCGAATCATGGTTTTCTTGGCCATTTCCTCGTAATCAGTGTCCCAAGGAGTTTCTTTTTTGTAGTCAGCTTCCTTGTTCTTGCTGTTCTTTTTTTCGTTGCGGAGGCGAATTTTTTCGACCTCTTCAATCGTCATCCAGCCAAACTGGTACGAGCCTTCTTTGAATTGGGCGACGGCGTAGACGCAGATCGGTTCCCCGCGCTCACCGTCGATCTTTGGCTTGTGCTTCAGTGAAGGATTGACGCCAAGCTCAATCTCAAAGAAGTCTTTGTCGTAGACAATTTCAGCGTTAATGCTAGTAACGTCTCCACCGCGACGTGCGAGAGAAATCAATCCGCGATAGCCAGGCATGAACTGGCATTCCATTACGCTGTGCCAATCATTGCCGCGCTTGAAACTGCGTTTGAATGGGATGAGATATGCCTGACCCATCAGTCCCGGCTCTAGGCCCAACTGTGCAGACTGGACGATGGCTGCGATCACTGACATTGGATCGCACTCGGCCAGCTTGGGGGTGGTGCGGAAGCAGGTGAGGGAGACGCGCAACATGCGGTCTACATCCATGTGCTTCGGCAATGCCAAAGCAATCTGCGACTTCATTTTGTCGAGTAGCAGTGGAAATTCTTTTGCGTTTGTTGCGAGGTTGTTGCTCATTCTTCGGCTCTCTTGAGTGGTGCCAGAAATTGGTTAAGCGAGTGCGAGACGGTCGCGGCGCTCTGGGTCGTGGAGGAACAGCAAGCCGCTGCCGATCTGGGCAAAGCAGGGCTCTGTGCTGCGCATGGCGACGCCCTTGCTGTAGACGGGCAGACCGTTCTTCACTTCAACGCCAGCAAGCTCGTAAAGCTCTTTAGCGGCATCGTCGAAAGTGGTGTGCGTGTCGCCGAGGATGTCGTTCTCGTCGTCTACGACGATGTAGTCACCGGGGCCGATCTTCTTGGAGTTGCGAACGTGGACCGGCAGAACATTGCCAGCGAGTTCGACGCGCATGCCGTTGATCTTGAGGGCGCGCATTACAGGCCACCTACGAGACGCAAGCGGGTCAGAACGCTGTCTGCCTTCACTTCGATATTCCGGTCGCAGTACACGACTGGCTTAGGTGCGAGGGCGATGTTTTGGGGGTTGGATGTTGGGCGGTCTACTGCCATGCGGTACATGGCGCGCTGACGGCGGTTAAAGAGGAAACGACGTACTAGGCTCACTTGGTTCTCCATGGCGTTATTAGGTGCCGGTGAAGAATATTAGGCGCACCTAATAACTAAGTCAATAGGCGCACCTAATAAATGATTCAAGATCATTCATGGACTTACAGCTATGCTGTTTTTTGCGCTTGGAGTTAAGGACGACGATGGATTACTACATCATCATGGCCGCCATTGGGGGCGCGCTGGTTGCTGCTGGCTATAACAAGGTAAACAACATTAAAAGCTTCAGTGAATACGAGCGGGGGCTTCGTAGTGCAGGACTGGATTTTCCTTCAGAAAGCTTTCAGAGTTCCTATGCTTCACACGTCGAAGAAGTGCGTGGACAGGGAAAGTTTTTTATAGGACTCGGAGCTTTTATTCTCGTCGTCTGCGTTCTGCATTTTGCCTAGAGAAATTAATTTGTTGCTCTTTCGAATGCCCAAGCAATTAAAAAATTCAAAGCGAATATTCCAACGCAGGGAATAGCGATGTCTAAGACGGCTTGCATGGTTAAACCTTCACAAAATTAATTGCAATTACCACTCTACCGGCCACACGAAATCCTGACCGCAGCGGGTCTTGAATCTCGATGTCTTTAAACTTTTTGTTGTCCGAAATCATTAGGTACGCGTCCTTCTTGCCTGGCACTCGCTGAAATCGCTTGATGTAGAGTTCATCATTGTTTTCGAGGCAATACACATCATCGACCTTAAGGTCGTACACGCCGCAATCGATTAACAGCGGATCTCCATCATCAAAAGTTGGTCGCATGGATCCTCCCATGCCCGTGACGATGCAGAGATTTTCTGGTGCCGTGATTTTTACGCCACGTGATCGGCAAAGTTCAGGGACATTTAGCTCGATGTAGTCGACGATTTGCGCTGAATCTAGAATACGTACACCGTTCCCCATACTGGCCTTTATATCCAGTTTAGGAATGCGGTAAAAGCCTTCACTTTGCCGCTGATTTGTAATCGCTGCAGCGTTTTTTGTCTGCGGCCCATCGTGATCAGTTTCACCCGAATCTAGCTCGGGCTTTTCAAGCATTCGCCCACGGCCGTTCGCAAGCCAGTCTGCATTTACTCCGAGTGCGCGAGCTGCGGCAATCGCGGTATTTGCTTTGAGCGACTTCGTTTTTCCGGACAGCCAATCGTTGACGGACGGAGGTTTTACTTTGACCAAGCGAGCCAAGTCAGCCTGATCAATATTGGCGTGAGCTAGAGCAGCAGCAACACGTTCAGCGAGATTTCTCATATTTGTCCAGCCTACGGCGGGGATTATTAGGTGTGCCTTGACTTGTTTATAAGGTGTACCTAATAATGCGGGCATGACAGACGCAGAAATCATTGAACGGCTCGGCGGCACTAACGAAGTTGCACGTCTATGTGAAGTGCGGCCGCCATCAGTATCCGAATGGAAATCAAAGGGAATCCCCAGATCTCGTCGGATGTATCTGAAGCTCCTGAAGCCAGCGGCATTCAGAAAGCCTCGCAGTAAGGCTGCCTAATGGGCGCCAAAGCGAAGCAAACGATCTCCTCCAGACAGTCTCCGCGACTGTCTCGCACTTTGCCCGGCCATTCGGTCGGGCTTTCTTTTTCCTGTTTCAAGGTGGCTTGAATGAACAAGAACACTGACTCACCAACTGCTTCACCAGAGCCCGCTTTGGAATTTGCATTGGCTGAGACATCGCCGATGGGCAAGTGCAGTTTTGAAACCAAAGTCAGCTTGCCCGAAGAAATCGACACTGACATGCAGATGCTTGCATCGCTGGTTGGTATGACGAAGGCGGCGTACATGCGTGAGGTTTTCATTGAGCACTGCATCGGTAGAGCGGGCATGCATAAGATGGCAGCTCAGCGCCGCCTACGCAGTGTGAGATGAGTCCGGAATGTCTCCCTCACACTTCGTCAATGCTGTAGCGGATCGCTCCTAATGGCTCGTATCCGTTCGATCAAACCAGAGTTTCCTCAATCCGAAAGTATGGGAAACGTGAGCCGCGATGCACGGCTACTTTTCATAATGCTTTGGACCCTTTGTGATGACGAGGGGAGGACTCGCGGGGATTCGCGAATGCTCGCGAGGACTCTTTACCCCTATGACGATGGCGAAGATGGCAGCGTAAGGACCACTCGTCGTGATGTTGAAACATGGTTGGACGAGTTGGAGCACGAATGCTGCGTTGAGCGCTATGAAATCGACGGTGCCGACTACATTCAAGTTTGTAACTGGTTGAATCATCAGAAGATCGATAAACCGACCAAGTCGAAAATATCCCCGCCCGGTGAATCCTCGCGAAGAGTCGCGAGAATTATCGAGGCCTCGTCTACGGAAGGGAAGGGATCTTCTTTATTGGAGGGGAGTGGAAAGGAAGGGATGGTTGCGCCTGCTGATGCAGCCGCACCGCCGCTTGAGTTTTCGCTTACCGATGATCCGGCCCACGTGGAACAACGTGGAAAAGTTGCAACCAAAACCGAAACCCGGACGGCTGCAACTTGGGCCGCCTATGCAACCGCCTACCGCGCTGCTTACGGCGTCGACCCCGTTAGAAACCGAACTGTGAATGCGCAGCTCTCGTCGTTCATTAACCGCGTGGGTGAAGCGGAAGCGCCTGAGATTTCGGCGTTCTACATCAAGCACCCAAGTGCGTACTACCGCAGTCGCGGGCATAGCGTCGGCTGCTTGCTGCAAGACGCTGAAAAGCTGCGCACAGAGTGGGCGACCAACCGAGTAACCACCACCACACAGGCGCGCCAGCAAGAGCGCACCGCATCCAATCCATTCGCAAAGATGGCTGAAGGCATGCCGCAAGGAGAAGACCATGGCGCTGAGTAGGCGAGTAATCGAAGCTCTTGCAGTCACTGCAGAAATCTGCGGCGGCGAAATCAGTGACGCTGCTGCAAAGGTGATGCTGATGGATCTATCGGCTTACCCAGAGCAAGCCGTGCTGGCTGCGCTGCAGCGCTTGCGTCGCGAGCACTCAGGCCGACTAGTGTTGGCTGCAATCATCGCGCGCATCGACGATGGCCGCCCTGGTGTTGAAGTGGCTTGGGCGATGGTGCCACGTACCGAATACGACACTGCAGTGCTCACGCAAGAAGCATTGATTGCCTTGAGCCAAGCGCAACCACTGCTGAACCGTGGCGACGAAATCGGCGCACGTATGGCGTTCAAGGAAGCCTACAACTCAGCGATGGTGAAAGCGCGAGCTGAACAGAAGCCTGTGCAATGGCAAGTCAGCTTGGGCTTTGATGCGCCCGGTCGCCCGGGGCCATTGGCTGAAGCAGTTCGTTACGGGCGTATCTCGATTGCCGAAGCAGAAAACAGCGTGCACGGCGAACACCTTCGCGAAATGCTCTCGCTTGCTGGCGTGACTAATCACCCGGCACTTGCAGCACCAGAAAGAACCAATGCGCAAATTCTGAAATTCGTACCGCGCAAAGCCATCGAAGCAGAAACCCCAAGGCAGGA
This sequence comes from Pseudomonadota bacterium, assembly GCA_040387055.1. Classification (GTDB taxonomy): domain Bacteria; phylum Pseudomonadota; class Gammaproteobacteria; order Nevskiales; family Nevskiaceae; genus Stenotrophobium. The sequence goes on from JAZKEM010000040.1 coordinate 20,531, forward strand.
GACGGCATGAACCAAATGATGCAGTTCGATCTTCCGATGTCTTTGCTCCCAACAAAATCAGAAGCACGTAAGCGCGCTGATGAAGGCATGCAGAAGGCCGGTGACCACGCTGATGAAGAGCATGCTTTCTGGCGCCAAGAAGCTGCACGCTTTGTTTCTCGTTTCGCTGAGACGCACGTCGATTTTCTGGCTGAAGATGTGATCAACGCATCACGCGGCATCGTGCCGGCACCACCAGATGGCCGGGCTTGGGGTTGCGTGTTCAAGACTGCAGCGAAAGACAGCGTGATCGAGAAGATTGGTTATCGCCCAGCCAAGACCTCAAATCTGTCGCCGAAGGTGCTTTGGGGATCTCGCGTGTTGGACCTTCACGCAGATTTTTCGGAGCTGGAATGGAAAAAGGTGATGTTGAATTACGTCCGCGCATTCACGGCGAACACGAATCAAGATGGGTTCACAACATCCGCTGTCTTCAACTACGCCAGAGAAATGGGATTTACGCATCAGCAAACCATGCGGCAGGAGCACTTGGCTTGGATGGTGGATCTTCTGAAGGGTGAAGAATTCGAATTGCATGGCGCTATTGGCATCAAGACCGGCGCTACTGGAATCTGGCGCAAAACAGCTTGCAACGCTGAGTGCGTGGAGCGCTGAGTAATGGCCGCCATACATCCGGGTACCGGGCACAAGTGCGGCGAGCAACATCACCGCACGCGCTGGAGCAATGAGATTGTCGAAGAGGCGCGCACCATGGACGACGATGGGGTAGGCAGCTATCTCACGATCGCACGCAAGCTTTCGGCTAAGTACGGCAAGAAACTGAGCGAAGACACGGTTCGCGATTGGTGTGAATACCGGACGAGGATCGCAGCTTGAGCGCAAAGCGCAGCGCTGACGCTATCTACGCCAAGGTGATGGAAGATGGATCCTTCGTGGCCGCTGATGACATCAGCGCAAGCCATTTACGACGAAAAAAAATCCGGCGTCACAGCATTGTTCGATTAGTTGTCAGCCAGCCACGCGACTATCCGAAATGGAAAAAAGCCCACGAGCTGGGCACATACATCGCCAACAACCTTGAAGACTTCAGCAAGTTCCAGTTACCCAACAATCGCACCGACAGCCACGGAGCACTGAAGCACCTGCAAGCACTCAGCGGCGTCGAGTGCGAAGAATCATTCGTCAAGCTCTCCACTGGCGACAACATGATGATCCGAACGCCACGCAGCCTGGCATTCGATGAAATGGAAGAAGGGCAGTACCAAGCAGCCTATTCAGGTTTCTGCCAATACCTCATCGACAAATACTGGCACGACCTCACAGAAAACCAGATTGCAAACATGGCGAGCCTCGTGGGGTTAGCGGCATGATCAAAGCGGCAGTCATAAAGCAACGCAAATGCAAAAGCTGCCGGAATCCGTACACGCCTCGGAACAGTATGCAGCCTGTGTGCTTAACCCCGACCTGCATCGTTGACTGGCACCGCAAGCAGGAGGCGAAGAAAGTGCGCGCGGTTGGTGTAGCGCAGCGCAAAGCTCGCACGGAGTACCGCCGCGAAACTCGGCGAATGCGTGAAGCGATCATGGGCCGTGGCGAATGGGTCAAGAAGGTGCAGAAGGATGCCTTCAATCCCTACATCCGTGAACGTGATCGCAATGAACGGTGCATCACCTGTGATCGCACAAACGAAGAAGTAGCCGGAACCGATGGGTGGAAACCGGGTGGTCTTTGGGATTGCGGCCACTACCTCAGTGTTGGTTCACATCCAAATCTTCGATTCATTCCAGACAACGCACATAAGCAGTGCAAGTCCTGCAATGGCGGATCGAAGCACTACGCGCTGAAGGGTAGATCGGTAAAAGAAAGCTATGACGTGAACATCGTTGAGCGCATTGGACAAGCTGCGGTCGATGCGCTCAAGGCTGACAACGATCCACGCAAATACACCATCGAAGAACTGAAGCAGCTCTACGCCCATTTCACTGGACTGACGCGAGCACTCAAAAAAGGTGAAGCATGAAAGCTCAGAGAAAAGAGAGCGGGGAGAAGGTCGTAATTAAACGGCAGTTCCTGCAACAGCTTCTGCTCAGTGTCAGCGCAAATCCTGCTGCGCTCGCCGACCTCAGCCCTGATCAAGTTCAGTTACTCAAGCAAGCTGTGCTTCGTGCGCGACGCGGCCTTAAGGAATCTTTGGAGCTGTCTGCAGTGCCACAACTGGCGCTGGAACTGCCGCCGCAGAAGAAGTGGAAGAACCAGAGCCGTTCGACAAGGCGGTCATGTAAGTATCCGTACAAGATGATCGAAGACGCTCGCAAAATGCGTGGCAACGGCTACTTCTATAAAGAAATAGCCGCTGCACTGGAGAAGGAATACGGCATCAAAGTGCCTTGGATCACCGTTCGCGATTGGGTCAACTACTACTACCGAGTCATGGGCTAATCGCTATTGATCCTTGAGCGCGTCGGAAACCTCGGCGCGCATTCCCTTTGGTGCTGACTTGATGAAGCGCTGAGCGCGCGTCATCGTCATCTGCTTCACGCGCTGCTGAATCGATGAAGGTGCGATCAGGATCCGTGAGTCTGGATTCTTAGCATTCCAGCGCATCAACTTCGCACGGGCTTTATTCACCTTGTCTTGATCGTGCTCGAAAATACCCTGCGCCCATTCCTCGGCAATTTCAGATGAAGTGGCACGGTTGAGATCGATATCTTGGCGCTTTATTTCCACTGCGCGAGATTCAACCGCAACCTTTCTCGGGTTGAATCCGATGGCCTTCGACACGGCATCTGCCGTAGTAGTATCAATGACGCGGCGGCCCTTGTCGTCTCTTGCATATCCAAGTTGAGCCATCTGGTAGCCATTGATTGCGTTCTGCAAAGCGTTCGGCATTGCAGATTTCACAGCGCCGCTGATGTCGCCTGACAAAAGATCCGCTGCGGACTTTCCGTAATTCTTTGCAAGACCACCGATGGGGCCAACTGCCTCTGCAAATTCGCGGCCCTTGTCGTTCTGAGATTTCAAGCCAATGCCGGTGCCGGGAATCAAATTTCCCATACCCATGCGCCCAGCCACATCGATAGGCAGGAATGTCGATACGCCGCTTTGTGCAAATTCAGTAGCGCCTTGGCCAAAAATCGGTGTGATAACCGCACTAATAGCTTTGTTGCGCTCTTCCTTTGTGTTCCATGACAGGCCAAGGCCTTGAGCAATGGTATCGATCAAATCGTCGAGATCTTCCGCGCCTGGGAATCCGTTTACCCCTGCAGAGAGAACCAACACACCAAGAGTCATCAACTGCTGTTTGCGCGGCAAGCGCTTCACGAACTCAAGGTAGCTGATGCTGTATTGCTTGAAGGTAAACACTGTTGCGCCGACAGCACCGCGCGCCCAATTCGGACGGTTGCCGCGGTTGTAGACGCCTTGAGTTTCGTGCACCGCCTTGGCTGCAAAGTCGTAGGCATCCGTTGCCCTTGCCGCAGCAAGTTGCTCGCCTGAGAGTTTGCGCCCAATTTGATATGCGGCCGCAAATGTCGAGCGACGGTTGAACTGCTCAGCCAGCGAGAACATGCGGCCCCAAATAAACAGGCCCTTATTGCCGAGTTCGCGCGCCTTGTCGAATTTCCCCCAATCGCCTTCGGAGCGCATTGACGCAGCCGTCAGTTCGTGGATCTGGTGTGGCTCTACTGTGCCGTCCTTGATGGCTCTCTGCATTGCCGCGCGCAGGCCTGCATCACTGATAGCTTCTGGGCGCTGCATCGCGATCTTCATGCCGGCGGCAAGTTCCTTCGCTGCGGATCCTGCGCCCCACTGAGATAGATACGGCATCGACATCGTCACCGGCTGGGTCATGTTGACCATTGCTGATGCTACAGATCCGCCGAGGAAGTTGAAGAACAGGAACGAGCGGAGGCCCTGCGCTTCTTCGCGCGGATTCTGAATGTACTGAATCAAGCGACCGGCTTGTTTCTGCACGTCACCTTTCTCTTTAGGAATGGCTTCCCACGCTTTGGTCATCTCGCCCATGTGCAAGCCCGACGATGCTGCGCGAGCATTGCTGGTGATGAACTGCGCGAGCACGCGCTTCAAGTCTGGGTTGTAACCTTCGATGCCTTTGCGATGAATCAAGCGCTTCAGCGCCGACCGGTTGTTCTTGGCCAGCTTCAAGTACTGCTGGAACGCATCATCTTTATCCATGCCGGTGACGCCAGCAAAGAGTTCGAGTGTTTCGGGCGTCATGCCCTTGAACATCTGATATGTCTCATCGTTCACAACGCCAGATTTAATCAGCGCGTCGGGGTACTGTTCCTGCATCAGACGTTCCATGCGATTTCGATCTGCGGCATTTTCAAACATGCTGAAGTAGACCGTCTCGCCAGCTTTGTCAGTGACGTGAAGCGAGTATTCGCCAAAGCGCATGAGCGGAGCGTAGCCCTCTGAAATTAGCTGGTTCACACGGCCAATCTTCTGATCAAAATCATCAGCCAGGGCAGGAGCGGAATTAACGAGCAAATTACGTGCAGCGCGCATGGATCCCGCCGCCGCAGCTTCACGTGCTACCGCATCAGAGATGTTCGGGCGTGCGAGTTTCACCATGTCGGTGATGGCTACATCGCTCAAACTCTTATTGATTGCAGTCCGCGCTTGCTGATATAGGCGGATCTGCTTCGGGTTCAGATTGAAGCGATCGCGCAGCTCCGATTCGGTGTAGTGCTTTTGATCTTCAAGAGTTCCGCGAAAGATTGCATCAGCAACAGGCTTCAGCTCTCGCGGGCTTGCACCAGATTTGGTTAGATCTGAAAAGCTTTCGAATTTCGGCAAGATGTCAGAAGCAAGGTCAGCGGCACCGAGCGCAAAGCGAGATACATCGGTTAGATATTCCTGCGTGCGGTTGTAGACGCGTCCGTAATCTTTGTCGACTTGGGCTTTGTGGTACTGAGTACCAACTGTTTCATGCCACCAGCGATTGAAGGTTCGACGATTGTCGAGCATGTCGCCAATGCGTTGGCGAATGTCTCCGATGGCTTCTGGTGCTCGCGCATCGGCGAGCGAGTACATCGGTTCGTCTTTACCTAGAACTTGCCCGCTTTCTTGTCCGCTTCGATCAGCGCTTTGATCGTCTTCGAGGCCGAGCGTGCGTCGGCCCTCAGCGATTCGATCTCGGACGGCGTCAAGAGACGGGGCAGCCGCGAGGTGCCCGGCTTCGCCTTGGGTGAGTTGATCGATTCCGAAACCGAAGTTTTCATGGAGATAATCATCCAATTTAGCGCCATGTTTGGCAAGCAATTTGTCACGCATCGCAGGGCGCAAAGTGATATCTGCCGTGCTCTCGTGACCGGTCAGCGCAGAGGCAAGGATGACGTGACCGCCATTGGCTTCGATGTGTCCGCGCAGATTGGCCAGCGTGCCGCCAATAGTCTGCGTGTCGTCGACAATCAGGTAGTTGCCGCCTTTCTTTACATCACCGTCAAAGGCTGGCTGGCTGGCGATTCGCTCATACGCGTTGGCATTTGTGTGAAATGCGCGAACCGATTGCATGATGTTTTCATCTACCGGAAGTCCAAGCTTTTGGCCCAGCAGTTCAGCGTAAGCACGCGGCAGCATATTGCGTCCGGTGGCCTCTACGGATTGAACCGGGACAACCGTGGGGCTCGAGTCACCGAGAGCTTTGCTCAGCTCTTCGAGCTTCTTGTCATCGAGTAGGTCATGCGCTACTCGGTATGCAGCGGCTGGGTCTCCAGCTTTGGCGGCGACATAATCGGCATGCTTCTGTGCCGCGCCAAGTGGCTGCATGCGGTGCACCGGTGGAAAGCCGTTCCAGTCCGCGCGGTCGGAACCGTACTTGCCCTTCAGACTGAAATCGATGCGCGAATCATTTGGATTGAACGTGCCACGATTGCCCGAGGCGGATTTGATTTGCTCTGAACCTTGCACCAAGAATACTCGGCCACCACCTTTGGTTAAGCTGTATTCGATCCCATGAGTTTTCCCGCTGCCGATGGTTTCTCTAGTACGACCGTTGTAGAGTCGGTCTATCTGCAAGTAAACCGGAATAACATTCTTTCCGTAGACTTTCGCTTCTTCTGGCGACGACGTGAAATAAAATCCTTTGCCGAGACGCCCCTCGCGCTGGCGTTTTTTATCGAACGCATCAAAATCACTGTCAGTCCCGTGATACACGATCAGCGGTTCGCCATTGGCGTCAATCACTTTGGAAGCACCAAACCATTTCTTAAAGGCAGGTGTATCGGTCTGCTTAATGTTCGATTCTTTTAAACTCTGACCGGCCTCAGCGGTTGCAGCGTTCATTCCTGCCATGGCCTTGCGCAGGCTGGCCGAAACCATTGCGCGCAGATCGTTGTGATCCAGCTTGATGAACTTGAAGCCCTTCGACCAAAGGAATTGGCGGATGGCCTGCATGACGCGCTGGAACCATGGCGCGCTAGAGGCTTCTGCTGATTCCCCGACATGCGCAATGACTTCGCGTACAAAACGGTCACTGCCAGGTGTGATGTTCTTGTAGTTCCGCTCCACGCGATTCCATGCGCTTCTAACAATCGGATTGCCAGCAGCGCGCATGCGACGGACATCGTTAAGCAGCTTGCTGTACTGGTCGGCGCCAAGCATTTGCTTCAGCCCGTAGTGCTCGCCAATTTCGTGCAGAACAATGGAGATAGCTTCTGACGCTTCGATGTTATCGGCCACGATATAGGCGGCTTTTCCATCGTACAGACCTCTCACGCGGCCAGCGATTTGGCTGGACATCTTTGCGCGCATGGTCGACGGTAAATCATCTGCAGACTGCACGATGTTCAGGATGCCGCGATCCATCAGCGATTTAACGCCAGCGGCTCCAAGCTTGTCGTTTAGTGCCTTTAGAACTTCTGCGGTGGTGGACTGCTGCACCGTGTTGTACGACGGCGACATTCTGAATTCAGGAGTTTCGCCAGCGGGTTTTTCAATGACGACCATGCGTGCATTGACGCTGGTATTTACCGGAAGTGTAGGGTCTTCAAACGTGCCTTCCGCCAACTTCTCATCGGTGCCGCCAACAGATTCAAGCCACTCGCGGAACTCGCGGGCCTGCTTGTTGTCACGGAAGAATGCACCTTCGCCCATGATGGCGATCAGGCGGCCTTCCGGCTTGAGCAAGTCATAAGCATGGCGGACGTGCTGCATGTCACGGCCATCGCTGAAAGGGGGATTCATGATGATGCGATCGTACTGACCAGCGGTTTCCGGCTTCAGGTCCATCGTGTCGGAGCCGACCACGTTGAATCCCTTGGCTTCCAGCAGTTCGCGGCGATCACCAGACATCTCGACGACGTCAGGTTCAACACCTGCAGCGCGGATGCGGTCAGCGATGTGACCCATGCCGGCCGATGGCTCCAGCACGCGCATGCCTGGCTCAATGCCAGCGGCATCAACCATTTCATCGGCGGTGGTTTCCGGAGTTGGGAAGAAGTCGAGCCCGTCATTGCGGCGCCCGACCATTGCCCGTTCCATCTGCTTGATTTTGTCTGGCTCTGCAGCCTGCTCGCGCAGGCCAATGAACTCACGCAAGGCGCTGCGGTATTCGGCTGGGGTTTCGATTCCCATGCGTGCAAGCGTTTTCAGCTTGTCGCTCGCGGATACAAACTGCCATGGTGCCGGGACGTCTTTGCGTCCCTTCAGCTTGGTAACAATCTCATTGCCAATTTCGTGCACAAGCGATATCCGCTTGTCGCCATCACCTTTCCAAATGCCGCGGCCAATGGCTTCGCTTGGGCTCATCACGATGGCATTCTTTCCACGGCCCAGCGGCATCACAATCGCTTTGCCTAAAAGGCCGGAGCGACGGATAGCTGTCTCTGCAGCTTCACGGGTTGGAATGACAGCAGGTTTGCCGTCATTGATCGTGTACGGCGATACCTTCTCCCAATTCGCTTTAGCGAACTTGGTGTATTCGTCCGACACGTCATCGGCAACCTTCAACAGTCGCGTGCTGATCAACTTCAGCCCGTCGACGTCTTCCAACTGTCGTGCAAGGCTTGCAAGGTCAGAGCGATACATCGTGAAGCTGGGGAAGGTGGCGAACTCAACCGTATCGGATGTTGCTGGCTCGCCCTTGTGCTTGAGCTGTTCGCCGTAGCTGTCGTACTTAGCGCGCAGCTCGTCATCTTTCGCGGTGTTGATCGTGGTCGTCAGCAGTTCAACTTGAGTTTTCTGACGCACGCGGTCAAGGAACTTTGCTTTGCCGGATTCGACGGCCTTGGCAATGTTGCGCATGGTCTTGGCCAGCGCCTTGCTTGCATTCGCGTTTGCTTCTGCTCGCGAAGCCATGGCGGCGCGGCGATTGGTGTTTGTCTTGCGATCTGCATTGAGTGATTCGTCTGCGCGCTCTTCCAGTGCGTCAGCCATTTCAGTCAGACGTTCGACAGCAGTCTGTGAACGATCATCTTGGAAGGCATCGCGGCGCGTCTGTGCGGTCTCGTTTGCAGCAGTGGCATCACCGTTGGCCAGCTTTACGAAGGCCTCAGCAGTGGGCCGGTCAGTGAACTGGAAGCCAGCTATTGCCCCCGCGCCACGGAATGACGAGTAGTACCCACCCATCCGCTTGGCTGCAGTGTTGAGCGTGTCGTAGTCCTCGCGAGGGACGCGCTCACCGAGGCGCACGACAAACAGATCGTGCAGCTTCTTCGTGTGCTTGGTCGCAATGATTTCAGCATCGACCTTCTGACCAGCTACGCGGATCTCGCGGGATTCATCTTTCTGAACCTTGCGAGTGCTGCGAGACTTCTCAGCCGAAAGAGCATCGTAAGCTTCACGCTGCTCTGGGGTCAGCATCAGTCGCGCGTCGCGGTGCTTCTTACCTTCGCCCGTGTGGAATCGCATGAAGGCGTAAAAGTCTTCGAGCGTCTTAGGGCTCTTAATGGATTCCACGCGTGCAGCGCGCTGAGATGCAAACTCTTCGCGCTTCTTCTTCATGTCGGCAGCGTATTCGGCCAGAGATTCAGCCGATTGACCGTTTACCAATTCGGTTAATGCCTTAAGCTTGGCGGCTTCGTGTCGCTCTAATGCCCCAGGTGCCATCATGTAGCCAGTGGGGCCGTACTCTTTGCCCAGCGCGAATGACCGCACAAAAGCTTGATAAACCTGATCAACAAGCTCCGGCTTTTTGTATTCACGGCCATAGCCACGGCCGCCAATCAGGTCATACAGCGCATCTTTATTCTTGCCAGCGAGTTCAGCCTTTACAGACGCGACGTTATCGATCAAAGCAGTAAATGCGCTGCGGTATTGTTCAACCGTTGCAGTGCCATCGCGAAGCGCAGCAATGGTTTCGTCAGCGGTCTTGAATGCTGAGTCGGGAGCTGTCTCTACCGCTGCATTAGATTCGGTCTCGGTAGTTTCAGCCCGAACCTGATCAACCACCTTTCGTAGCTCGTCACGATCACCGCCAAAGAACGTCTTTGCGATATCGATCTTGTCGTGCACGCCCTTAACGATGCCTTCGCCAGAAATGGTGAACGACACAGGCTGCTTGCCAGCGCCAAACGTCACGCGCTCAACATTCATGCCAGCGATTTTGTCGCCTTTCTTCAGATTGAGAATCTTGCGAACGATTTCAATCTTGGATTTTTCTTTGGCTTCAGCGCGACGTGCGATATCGGCTGAGGTTCCCTTGCCAGCAAGCAGTGAATTTGCTTGCGCTTCGAGGGATTCAGCCTGCTTGTAGATCCCAACTGCAATGCCAGCCTTTTTGACAGATGAATCAATCGCCTGCTCTTTCCGCTTGGTCATCTTGGTGAAACCGACGCCCAAGGGGAATGCGTTGCCCTTGTTCATGGGATCGCTGCTACGGCCTACGATGCCATTGGCTTTGCGCTGCAGTTCGTCGGCCTTCTTGAAGGCCATGCGAATTGCGTTCTTGTCAGAATCGTTGAGCACTACGCCAGATTTCTCGGCGGCTTCGATCTTCGCTTCGACAGGATCCTCGTTGGGCTTCTTGGCTTCTACGGCTTCACGGAGCGCCTTGTTTGCGGCGTCGTCATCCAAGTCTTGGTAGTAGAAGTCCTCGACGATGCTGTCGATTTCCTTCGGCGTAATGCCTGCATCGAGCGCATCTTTAATCGCGCTGCGATCAAGGCGATCGTACTTGCCGGCCACCGCTTGCACAGGGTTGTCGACAGCGTTGTTCGCCATGAAGAACGCATACGCGAAACCTTCTGGCGTAACGCTGCGAGCATTCTTTGTAGCCTGGCTCTTTCCGCCGTACTGCGTGTGCATCTTCGAGCCTTCAACAGGCTCAACGGGTGCAATCGGCATGTCGCCGTCAAAGCGGCCCCAAAGAAGAGTCTTCTTCGTGTACGTGTCGCCGAAGTTGTAGGGGTCGAACGAAGTGCGCCAAGGCGGAAGGCCGCCAAGTGATTCAATGCGGCCGACTGGATTTTCCAATGCCCAGACAGCAGGCTTGAAGTACTCGATAGTGGCGAGCGTCTGATGCACCAGCTTGACTGACGAAACGGTGCGACCGTCAGAATCCTTGGCGGCAAAGTGACGTGCGCCGGATGATGCGAAGTCCGTGCAAGGGCAGGCGGCAAGAATCGCGTGGATGTCTTGGCCTTCGAAGTCGCCGAACCAGTCGCCGAAGAAATCAGCGGAGAAATTCGTGACGTCGCCGACTTCTGCGTCGTCCTGAATATCGAAGCGATAGACCTGATACCCAGCTTCTTCCCAAGGCTTAGACCACTCACCGGACAAATCAAACAGAGAGAGCACAACTTTCTGGCTGTTCTCAGAACGGTTTTCTTTGCCCTGTTTCTCGGCGTGCTGCTTCCACTCTTTGATCTTCTGCTTGGCTTCAGCAGGCGTCATCCATCCATGCTTAGAAACATGGACTTTTACTTTGTCATTTAATCGAACAATCTCGCTCTTCTTTGGAGCATCGAAAACATGGGTGACTTGATCGTCACCGTTAATCATCGATTCTTGTGCGTCGCTGAACTCGGCGGCGATCTTCTTCAGATCAGCTTCGCTCGCGCCTTCCGTCGGGTAGGCGTTGTGTTCAGGAGCGGTTTTTACGTTACTAGCTGATTCAAGCGCTCTGATTTGATCGCGTACTTCCTGAATCTGCTCGTTAAGATCGCTTGATCGAGCGTTATAAGTCGTCGTTTGTGCGCGAGTTGCGGAGCCATCGCGATACTTCTGCATATGCTGCGTTTGCATACGCTCACGCTTCGTAGTCAGGTTTTCAAGGTTAGCTTGAAGTGCTTTTAGTGTTGGAGATTGTTCGCCATTGGCTGAGGTTGCAGGTGGTGCGATTGAGCTTGCCCCCAGCGCCTTCAAGATTCCACGCAACTCATTCGTGGCTTCTCCAGCGTCATCGTTCTTCAGCCACTCGGATACCGTTTCGACCGCATCGCTATGAATCGAAATCAGGTCGTCTCCGTTATCCAAAGCGGCCGTGATTCGATCACTCAGTTGGGAGGCTTGCTCCGTGATGCTTGGGGAAAACTGCCCATCGTTCATCGTGTCAGAACCAGCGTCCAGCATGTCGCGCAAGATGATTAGCGAGGCGCGTGCTTGCGTTTCTCCGGCGATGTTGGCTTTGGTGCGCTCAGCGAGGTCGGACTCATCAACTAAGTCGGTTTGCTTTTGCTGGTTCGAGAAGAGACCGCCATCGATATCAGCGGGTACATCTTTGGTGCCGTTGCGCTGCGCATCCTTGGCGCGCTGGGCATCTGCAAGGGCCTGCTCCTTAACTGGAGCTGCCCCAAATAAATCTACTTGGCCGCTGGAGCCTTGGCCTTCGCTGTTGGCTTCTGAATGTTGGCGGCTGCCTTGGCTTTGCGATCCTTCGCGTACGCCACTCCCGCTGCGTAGAGTTTCTGCACTCTGGTTTTGCTTTGATTCTGTGCCATTAACAATTTCCTCCAGTGCTCGGCGATAACCCGCATCGTCGTCCTGATGACGAATAGCGGCCTCTTCTGTCGCGTCAGCGTCAATATCATGCGCTTGTGCCGTAAGCGCTGCAATCTGCAAATCATCTTCATTGCTGGCATCCGCCCCAGCGGCTTCGAGGTGGTCGGCCAATGTCGGGTCGAACGGATCTACGCTGTTCGCAGCATCAAAGGCGGCATCTTCAGCGCGGCCGCTGTCGACAAAATCGAGCATCCATTGGATGGCGCGCTTCTCTGACGCGGTCAGTGGCTTGCCATCCAGTGCTTTGGTTACTGCTTGGCGGACACCGTAGTCGCTGCCTGGCAACTTCACGCCACGCGCAAACTCGGCGAACCAAGGCGCATGCGGCACCCAAGTCGTGCGGCCGCTGACTTCGTTGTCGGGCCCGCGAAGAATTCTGCCACCGACTGTTGCCCAGCCAGCTTCGTTGGCCATTTCTCGCAGCTTGTCGTGGTACGACTGATCCTTGAGGCGTGCATCGTCAGACGGCGTGAGTTTCTTGCCGTTCTGTACTGGTGACTTCTGTGCCTGAGTGGTCGCGGCTTTGCCCTTTACCTTCTCTTTTGGTTCAGGACGAGTCGAAAACGGAAGACCAAATGCTTTCTCTACTTCGTGTGCATCCTTGAAGGTTGGTGGAAAGTCGTTGCTGTCGAGGTCCGGGTCTGGATTATTTTCAGCGACGGGGCGAGTGGCGCGTTTAAATCCGGATCCTCCCTCCCATTCACCGACCTTGAACTGTTTGCCCTTCCAGTCGTCATCAAGACCGATTGCGCTCGGATCTAGCAGGGTGCGAATCTGACCTTTTCCTTTGCTATCGTGCGCAGGCAATCCGACACGCTTACGCGTTTCATTGAAAATGTTTTCACGCCACGATTCATCGTTGAGCGTTTTCTGAGCGGTCAGAACTTCTTTCAGGAACTTATGATCTTTCGCTTTAGTTGGTCCATCGACGGTGTCGTTGTACCACTGGTTCAGTGCCTCTGGCAGTGCTTCATCAAATGCAGTGCGGCTGGATGCTGCTTTCTGCACTTCAGGATTTGACGCCGCGAACTCGTGCGCTGCCTTGGTTAGGTCAGCCGCCTTGCGCACATCCTGGCCTTTGCTTGCGCTCGATTCGTCCTTCGTCGAACTGGGGAATTCCTTAACCAGCGGCAACAGATCCTTGATCGGAGAATCAAGGCGAATCACCTTCACAGGTTCTTTGCTGTCGGCTTTGGCCAGCCACTGATGATGACCATCGACTACATGGTTGTCAGATGAAATCAGGATTGAACGATCACCGCCCTCAAAGTTTTTAGCTTTCTCTACCTTGGAGGGGGAGTATTCAGCCTGCGTTGCCTTGAGCGTTTCCGGCGCAACCTCTTCCTGTTCGTGGCTGATGCCGCGACCTTTAAGGAAGTTGACCAGCGCGCCGCGGTGCTCAGCTTTGACCTGTGGCATTTCTGCACGAGGCACGCCAAGCGTTCCAGACTCTTTCGCGAACTGCTTGAACTCGGGTTCGTCAGAATTTACATCTGACCGATTGCCTGTTCCTTCGCTGGCGGGAACGACCGGCGCTTTTTCTTGGGCGCTGGCTTGCTGTCCTTCGCCGGTGGAAATGGCGGCTTCTTGTTGCTGTTGGTTTTGCTGGGGAACATTGGCTTTTACCTCGTTGCTGATTGGTGCTGCGTTCGGGCGCAGCACAAAACCACCCTCGACAGGATGAATGGTGTGCGTTTCTTTCTGACCACCTTTTGCGCGCGCGCCAGTGGCTGCGATCTTGGTGGGGAATGGCGAGCCATCTGGACGGCTAATATCGCTGGCGATCAGTGGATTAGGCTGCTGGGACTTGGTGACTCCCACAGATGCAGGCGCTGCATTGCCTGATCCAGTTCGGGCGGCATCATCGCCAATTCGTTGTGCGGTGTTTCGCAGCTCAGCTTGTGAATTTGCCGCGCCTGTCGACGCGTTATCACTCTGTCGCCCATTGCCTGCCGGAGCCACTTTGGAAGCATTGATTTGTTCGCCATTCACTGCCTCCTTGCGTGCAAGCACGAACTGACCTTTCTCGACGCGACTAACAGCGAACTGATCGCCGTCATCCATCTTCTTGAGAAATGCACTCGCACCGAGATAGCTTTTCCAAGGCTGGTTATCCTTTGGATTGCGGACTTCGCTGGGTGGAGCTTTGATGCCGGTAGGGCGACCGCTGATTAAGTCGGCTTCTGCGCGCTGCTGTTGTGCGCTCGCGTTTTCAGCGAAGGTCGCGCGGCGAGCAGCACCATCAGGGCCCACAACCATGTCACGAGCTGGAGCAGGTAACGCAAGTTGCGCCTGTACACCGGGCATCTGGCCAGCATCTTCCGCTTGCACGGTGCCGACTTCGATGCCTTCGGCAGTTGGCTGCTTAAAGCGATCACCGCTATCCAAGGTGATATTGCTGGATGGGACTTCGCTTACTTCAATGCCGCGTGCAGATGGCAGAGTCGCATCATCGAAAGCTGATTCGACATTGGCTTGCGCCGTTGCGTCATCGGCCTCTCGCTTCTGAAGATCGGTGAATTCTTTCTGCAGCGATTTGGCTTTGCCCGGCGATTGCTCAACCTTTTCATTGAGCGCTGCATCTTGGCGAGCTTGCTGCTGATCACCCACGGCAGCCGCGGCATCAGGATTAAGGCCAACTGCTTTCGTCAGTGCGCCAGCACCAGGCTGCTGCGCAGCTTGTGCAACGTCGGCAATGTCTGCATTGCGCTGCGCTGCGATTGGATCAACTTTGTTTTGCTTTTCGCGTGGCGTGAAACCGGAAGCGGCACCACCAAACACACCGCCACCGATGCCACCAGCAAGGCCCGACATAACGTAGTCGTTAGTTGCATCGTCGCCGGTTAGTTCTTGGCCAGCGCCGTAACGCTCGAGTCCAGTCTGTGCGACTTCTGTAACGCCTTCGCCTGCAGCCGACTTCAGCGCTTCCTTGCCCATGTGGGCAAGACGGCTTTCACCCGGGGCAAGATCGCGGCCCAGCATCTTCGCAAGGCCTTCTTCGGTGACTTTGCCACCGGATTTGAGAATGTTCTTCGCAATGATTGCTTCAGGACCAAGCGCCAACTCGAGTGCGGTCGCTGGAAGCGCACCAGTCAGTGCGCGGCCCTTGTCATCAATGCCTTCTTCATCTTGACCCTGACGGATGCCGCCATATTCCTGCGCGAACGTCGGGACCAATCCGCCAGCGATACCACCAAGGATTGCACCGCGACCGCCACCGATTCGTGAGCCAAGCTTTGCACCGGCAGCAACGCCGGCCATGTTGATACCAAGCTGCGGAGCCATTTCGGCAATCGCTTGCTTCGCGAACGTGCCCGGGTTGTCCTTGATGCCCTGAATGTCAGTGACGAGGGCAGGGTTACGCGCTGCAAGGTCTTCACCGTAGTGCTGAATGCCAGAGGCAATGCCGCCAACATCGGTGACGTCTTTGAGCGCACGTCCGGTCGAACCGATGACGTTGCCGACAGAGCGTTTGATTGATGTGCCGACGACACTAGGCTTTTCGTACCCGGCCGCAAACGGATCTGCGATCCCTTCGTTGTTCTCGCTTACTGCGCCGGAAACTTTGAAGGGATCGAAGATGTCAGCCATTTATTGCCCGTAGGTGCGTTGGTAATACGCTTTGAGCTGGTCATCAGACTGTCCCTTATTACGTGGGTCAGCTTTTGCCGCTGCGAGGAACTTGTCTAATGTTGGAGCTTCTTGGCCCCCTGAACCCATAGCGGGCTGAGCGGCGCCAGACGGGGGCGTCAGCCACTTTTTATTTTCAGAGTCGTAGAGGCTGTCCGCCATGATCGGCTGACCAAACGAATCAGTGCCAGCCACGCTGCGAACACGCTGAAGTGATGCTTCGCGTGGATCTTTGCCAAGACCAATGAGCGCCTGACGCTCGAGTACGCGACGTGCATCCGATCCAAGGTTTTGATCAGACAGTTGATCAATGATCGACTGTTGACGCTGAGCGTTCTTGTTTTGCAGGCCTTGTGCGATCGCTTGCTCGCCACCAAGAGCGTTTTGCGTTTTCGCCTGCTGGTCATTCAGGCGTAGTTCCTGCTCTTGCTCCGGCGTACGAATGAAGTCTTTATTCGGCGCACGACCAGCCGCATCAGCGGCGCGACCTTCGAAATCCGTTGCAGCGGCGAGTAGCTGACGCTGAGTGCGACCGCCCTTAACAAGGCCAACACTGCCCGCAGAGATACGCGCGTTACGTGCAGAATCGTTGAGTGCATTGCGTTGTGCGATCTGATTCTCGCTGGACGTGCTGGCTGCCAAGTCGACTGACTGGCGAGCGCGAGCGTCCAAACTTTGCTGCTGGCTTTGATTCACGAAGTCTTGGGTGCGTTTCAAATCTTGCTCGTTGCCAATGACCGATACGCCACCGCCTTTCTTTGCAGCGTTGAATTCAACGCCACCGGCAATCGGCTGATCACTGAACGTGTTGCCATTGCGATACACGCCAGAACTAGCGCCATCAGCGCCAGGCGCATCATCTTGTGCAGAAACTGCACGCGGATCATTCGGCAGATTCGTTGGTCTTGCGATAGACGCAGGGTTTGGCAGAGGCGCTGCAATACCTTGCTGTGCTGGGTTGTCATTCGCACGCAGGATGGATCCGAACGATTGAATGGGCTCAGCGCCACCGAAGCCACGAGCGACATTCACCGCACCTGTGCCGATATCGAGTACGCCAGCGCCTACGTCAGAGACCACGCCAGCCGTGCGAGCGGCGACGTCTTTAAAACCATTTTCACCAACAGTCTTAGGATCCAGCCCCAAGCGGTTGTAGTAGTCCTCGGTTGGGCGGCTGAATGCGTCAATCGATGATCCAATCGCGGCCGCAGGGATTACACCTGCAGCTATGCCGCCTCCAACTCGACTAATGCGAGTCGCTTTATTCAGCGCGCCGACTTTGGGTGGCGTTGCTGGTCGTGCAGTATTTGCGGCTGAAGGCGCTGCGGCACGTTGCTGAGCCAGTGATTGCTCTGCAGCGACAGAATCAGCGGTGCGCATCTGCGCAAGGCGCTGTTGAGTCTGAGCATCAATCGCAGGGCGAACACCTGTGCGCGCTTTACGCTGTGCTGAGTCAGATTGATAAAGCAGATCATCAATGGCCATCGTTGTGCTCCAAATGTTTCATAGTTACGGCCCGCCAATAACCGGCGGTTCTCCTTCGCCACCGTCGACGCTGTAGCCGACAGAGAGCCCGTAGTTGTAATCGGCAGAGGTCGATACGCCCATCGTTGCCGAAATGTTGAGTGCTGAAAGCGTGCCGACTGCGAGCTGTCCAGCGACTTGCGCGATACCTTTCTGCGCTTCAACAGCCAGCGACGCTGACCGTGCAGCACCTTCAGAAATGCCGCGCGCGTTCTCGATGGCGACACTGGCTTGCGCGCGTGAGGAATCTGTTTGAGCTGCATACGCGGCAATGGCAGAGCGAGTTGTGTCACTGACAGCGCCAGACTGCGCGACGTACATGCGGACCTTGCCGTCGTAGACAGATCCAAGAGTTTGGATCTCCTGCGCCTTTGCTGAAATGCGCTCGCGCACTGCACTGAGACGCGCCTGATAGCCTTCGAGCTTCAGGCGTTCACCATCCATCTGCGTCTGAATCGGCTTCAGCGTTGCATCAATGGTGCTGCCGTACGCGCGCACACGTTCGGCATAAGCCGATACCGACGTTTTGTAAATGTCAGCCTTGGCATTCTGAGCGCGAACCTTCTCGCCCCACGCCTGATACTCGGACGATTTAGCTTGTACCTGTGCTGAGAATCCTTCGATCTCTGCACGATACAAACCGACCTGGGCGGTCTTCATGTCGACCTTGGCGCGCACTGCTTCAATGCGTGCCTTGAAGATGCCAATCTTTAGTTCTTGAGCACGGACACGCTCAGAATAAATCCGGATACGCTGCTCATTCACATCGCCAACAAGCCGCATTGCTTCAAGCTTGCTGCGATAGATATTGAGCTTCTGATCGTTTTCCTGAAACTTCAGGCGGTGCAGCTCTACCTTGACGTTAAAGCCCGAAATCTTCGCGTTGAACAGCGAAACTTCAGCGTTGAAATATTCAAGCGTCAGGCGAGCCGTAAGCTCTGCGGCCTGCATTCTGCGGGCAGACGACTGATTGAACAGATCAATGAGCTGACCTTCGAGCACCAAGCCTTGCTGCACAGCAGCGCGAAGATTCTCGGACTTCTGTTCGTGAATGCGAACCATGATGTCGCGATTGATCGTGCTGACTGCATCTTGGTTGCGCTGGCGGACCTCATCGATGCGGCGATTAAGCTCGCCTTGAGGCATTGAGAATCCGCGTGCTGACCATTCTTCAGTGACTTCTTGCACAGCCTTGCGAGCGGTGATGTCTTCACGTGAACGCGCACGATCAAAGAGCGCCGTTTCAACTTCTGGCGGGAATCCAGCCCCGCCGGAGAGCATCGACTGAATGGCATCTTTTGCGCTGGTCTGCAGTTGATACGGATTCTCGGTGTACGAGAAATTCACCGCAGGGACGCTGGCGGGTGCTAATGGAACAAGCCCGGTGAACGTCGGCACCGTGAGTATTGGTGCAGCCGGAATATTCAACGTCGTCAGCGACGGCGCAGTCAGCGATGCGATGGCCGGCGCATTGGGGACATCGACGGTGTAGTCGATTGCAGGAGCACTCGGCGCTACGGCCGACAGGGCAGTCGGTGCACCTGAAAGGTCCAGCTCCGGCGCCAAGTCCGTGAATTCTGGTGCGTCAGGTAATGACGTGAAGATCGGAAGCGTTACAGCATCAGGATCCGTGATCGCATCGAATTCGACTTCTAAGTCTGGATCTTCCGGTGGTTCCGGCAGCGTGAAGTCGATGTCGAGTTCTGGGAATGTCGGGAGCGTTACAGTCGGCGCATCGGGCAAGGTAATGCCAGACAGCGTTACCAATGCCGTTTGTGCAGTGGAAAACGCCGAGGCTCCTAGGCCATAAAGCGTTTCGTAGCCGCCGTTGACGATTTCGCTGACATCTTCATAGATCG
This sequence comes from Pseudomonadota bacterium, assembly GCA_040387055.1. GTDB lineage: Bacteria > Pseudomonadota > Gammaproteobacteria > Nevskiales > Nevskiaceae > Stenotrophobium. Next base: position 39,505 of record JAZKEM010000040.1, read on the forward strand.
ACATTTATATTCTCCGGCTCAGTTCAAGCATCTGCAGATGGATGGCTTCGAACTCAAAGTCAGCGCCGTTCACGTTCATCAACTCAAATTGCCAGTGGCGTGATGCCAGGCCTTTCCCGAGATTTATCTTTGCTTCGGTGGCGGTTCCATTTACTGGCTTGTTACAGCGATACCAGTATTCGCTTCTTTCGCCTTCGTGCTCCACAGTAACTTTGAGCACCAAATCACCGTTTGCGGTGTAGCCGATGTGCGCCTCGAGTGGTCGTTTGATCTGTGCGGATCCAAAGTCCATGTCACCCGTGCGAATGCTGGCGGCAATCTCTGCGCCTTGGTCATCATCGCCTTCGAGCAGGAACAGACCAGCGTCAGAGACCGCGTAATAGCGATCACCCAAACGACACATCGAATCGAAGTTCCAATTCTGATATTCAGATGGAGCGCCAGATTCGGTATTGACCACCCAAGCTGCGTACGGCTGGCCTTCGATGAACAGCACTGCATCAATGTTCGCGATATCGCTGATGGACAGTGACGCACGAAGCATTGCGCTGACTGAATCGTCGAGCTGCGGGTGATCGATCAGGAAAGCCGTCTTCGTCATCTGCAGCGAGAGCAGTTGATCCAGCTCAGCCATGCTGAGAGCCGAAAGCTGCTGAATCATGCGCGTGACCATCGCGCTATCCGCATGGATCAAATCACCAAGCAGAAGGCCAAGGATCGTGCGTGTGTCGTCGCTTGCTTCGATGATTGACTGCAGCGACAGGACGCCGCCGGTATTCTCAATCAAGTACAGCGACAGGATGCTTCCGACTGGCGTGCTGAATTCGTCGCTGTCTGTTGAAACAACAGCAAGATATCTTTCGCCAAAGGTAACAACGCACCTGCGCTGAACCGCGCCGCCCAAAAAGTCAGGCCGCTGGTCTGGAATGTCTTCTTTAGGCTGATACGTCTCGCCATCCACTAAGTAAATTACAAGCGCATTCTCGGGATCAGTGCTGAGCGCGGTGCCGGTGGCGAGATACGGGAACAACCGCGAGTAGCTGAGGCCACGATACTCGGCACCAGACGTCGGCCATGAATCATTTACCTTCGTGAAAGTGTCGCCATCACGTCGATACACGATGACATCCGGCAGTACGTTTGCTGGGTCAGACGGCAAATTCGAAACAGCAAGATAGTTGCCATCAGCCGACCATGTCGGGGTGACGACGTTGTCCAGCGAATCTGGGGCGATATCAGGATACAGCGCCGTAAAATCATCGCCATCTCGCTTGAAGATTGTCAGCTTGTCGGTGCCGTAACCTCCTACCGCGAGGTAAGTGCCATCTGGGCTCCACGCATGCTCTGAAGCAAAATTCGGCGCAGTGTAGGACGGTGTTGGCAATTTATTGAATACATCGCCGGTTCTCTTGTAGACAAACAGGCTCGCTTCACTGTCATCAACTGTCGCAGATAAGTAAGTGCTATCAGGGCTCCACGCGAGTTCTGCGCAGTAGCTGGATGCCTGAATATCAGGAGCATCAGGAAGGCGGATGAAGCTGTCGCCATCACGCTTGTAAATTGCGAGTCGAGTATCACCGCCACCAGAAACAGCCAGGTAATTTCCGTCTGGGGAAATCTTTGCGTGATACAAATCATAGATCCCTACATCAGATGGAGCAGGGGACAGGCAATCTGCAAGCTCGACGAACGAATCAACAACACGCTTAAACACGCGCACTGGCGGAACCGCGTTATTGACCGCAGTCACAAGGAAAGCATCGCCAGCGGCAAAGCTTGGCGGGCAGAATCCGTTTCCGGCGAATCCGCCAGTCGTAAAATCGGCGATGTGCGTTACAGGATTCGGTGAAGGCTCTGGTGGTTCTGGCTCTTCACCGAATGTGCGATAGAAACTCAGAATCGCTTGTGAATCGTTTTTCCATACAGCGCCAAATGCAGCTTGGCCAAACGCTGCGAAGGTATCGAAGATGCTACCGCTAGGACGCGTCTCAGGTAGTTCACTTCTACGCACGAAACCATCATTGACGGTGTAGATGCCCAGAGTTTGCGACGAGTCTCCACCATTGAAGCCACTGGCAAATAATGGAAAGGCAGGAGAGAAGCTGGTCGTGCGGCCGCTGTTAGCTGCTTCTGGCGCTGGATCTCCGATGCGAGTGAAGTTGTCACCATCACGAGAGTAAACGAGCACCGGTGATGAGCCGCCAGAATTGCCGACAGCAACGTACACACCATCAGGACTCCACGAAGGGAATAATCCCGTGTATCCATCCGGCTGTTCATCAATCGTATCCAGCGCTTCAAAGTTATCGTCTGTGCGCTTGAGGATCGCAAGCCAATCAGCATCAACATCGCTATAGCCAGCTACTGCGAGGTAAACACCATCTGGGCTCCATGCCATATCCACTGCGACGGCATCGGCTGGATATGGCGGAATATCCAATTTCGTGAACGCATCATCAGTGCGTTTGAACACAATCAGGCTGCCGCCTGCATCAGCGCACGAGGCTGCTAGATACGTGCCGTCTGGGCTCCAAGCTAAGCCACCGGAGTAGCTATACGTTGCGCTGACGTCAGGACCATCGATGCGATTGAAGAATGAACCACTGCGCTTGTAGAGCAGTAGGCCGGTATCAGGCGAGCCGTCTTGAAGAGCTACAGCCAGATAGTTTCCGTCAGGGCTCAGTACTGCATTGACGAAAGACGATGATGTGATCGAGTCGACTGGCGGATATAGCGAGTTAGCGATCGCGGTGTATGACGTCGCATTCTTTCTGAAGATCTTGACGTATGGTACTTCACCAATGCCCAAAGCCACGAACTCATCATCATTCGAAAAGCTGGGCGGATAAAAGGTGTCTGCAGGAACATTGAAGTCGCGCAGATGCTCAATGAAGTATCCAGACGGATCAGGTGCTGGCGCAACAAAAGCCGATCCCAGATCTTCCAGTGTCGGGGCCATTTGGCCAGCACCCAAGATCTCAGGCGAGACATTGCCGAGTGTCTTAAGTACTTGGCCGCCCGTTGAAATGGCCGCGACCACGCGTGCAAGCGTGGACTTCAGCGAACTCAGCGGGTTGAAGCGACCAGTGACGCCATCGAGAGTGCCGGAAATTCCTTCGCCACGCCAAGGGAAGTACAGCCATGAATAATTTGGACTGCCGCTGGGGTAGTTATAGAAGAAAATATTGACGAGCTTGTCACTGCCACCCAAGCCGGGGCCATTATTGTTGACGAAACTCGTCGCCCCGAAATTGGTGGAAGGCGGTATGGTTGGAAATGACGTCAACGGGTTTGCAATCGCGGATATTGACGCGCCGTTCAGCTCATAGAGCTTCACGATTTCACCAATCACGGGACTGCCGCTGACACCTGTTTCAGCTTTGGTTGTCAGTAGCAGCGTATTTGAAACAAAATGTGCGCTTAACTTATAGGCTGATGTAAACGCGCCGCCAGGCGTGCCGATATCCGTGAACGTATCGCCCACTCTGCGAATGACTGTCCAGCCCACGAGCGTAGTGCTGGTGTTGTTGTTCTTGGCAGTGACCAGATAATTGCTGTCAGGGCTCCACTCCATAAACCGATTCGGGAGGGAGCCAGTCGTGTTGACGTTGATACTGGTCAGTAAGGTGAACGCTCCCCCATCAACCTTATAGATTCTGAGGTTGCCATCATTACGGACCGCCAAGTAATTCCCATCGGGCGACCACTCAACGGAAAGGCTGTTGCTGTAGGCCGAGAGTCCGGAGAGGTTAATGAATGGGACATACGTGTCGCCGCTTTTCGCGTAGATCGGCACGTACGGAACAGCATATCTTGCGAAGGCGAGGTACTGCCCGTTTGGGCTTAGTTCCGCAGACAAAGTTGAAGCCAGCGTAAGCTCTTGAGTCAGCGATACGATGTCATCATCGATGATTTTATAAAAGTAGAACTTACTGGTGTTGCCGTTGTAAACCAGAAATGAATGTTCTACCTGGCTCCAAACTGCGTCAGTGACGTAATCAACAGGAAGATCGCTTGGCGGGTCCAGTTGTACAAACGTATCGTCGGTGCGCTTGAAAACAGTCAGCTTCGGACTGTTGTTGTAGTTGAAAATTAAAAGATACAGCCCGTCAGCACTCCATCGGCAAGTCAGAGAATCTTGCGTGATGAACGAGGCACCTAGATTTGAGAACTGATACAGGTTGCCGATCAGTTCATCATAAGTGGCGGTCAATCCGTTCCACTTATAGACGGAAACAACATACACGCTACCTGTGTAGCTGAGCTTTGTTGCGTAGAGCCCATCAGAAGTCGCACCGTTGTTCACCGCGACCGGCGATTCTCCAGCTTTGAAAAGCTGAATTGCCACGGCTTACGGGTTTCCTTCCGTCAGTGCTGCGGTAGCGATTGCAACGGTGTTGCCGGAAAGGATGTTGATGCTGATCAGCTCAATGTCGGCGCCAGAGCCAGCAGGACCAACTACGAGATCCATGACAAAGTTGCCAGCGGAATCTTGAACGCGTGCCCAGGTGGCAGTGCCGTTCGCTGCGCCAACACCGCTCGCGATTGCATTGAAGCTGAGTACGCCATCTGCAGCAGCAGGAGCACTTGGATCTGCAAAGGTCAGCGTTGCAAGCAGCGTCTGCGTTGTGATGGCAGCGCCAGCAGCAGGCTTCGGGACGGTGTAGAACTTCAGCGTGCCAGCACCGGAACCAGCATCAATGGCTGCAGCGATTGGATTGAGCCGCGCATTGCGCAGGGCCGTGGACATGGAAATAGACATTGGTGTCTCCGATAGGCTTACACGGTCGATGATGTCTCCCGCGCAGCACACCCATCCACAACCGGCACTATTTCTTTTTGCCTTCCTCGGGCTCGAATACGGCGAGGGCGCGAATGACGCTTGTTCCCAGCTCCACATCATCATCCGGGTTGTAGTCATCTTCAGTCAGCTTGATGGCTGTTTTGATATTCCAGCCAATCGCGCCACCGCCTTCAGATGCAGGCTTGTGAATGAAGAGTGTTGGGATCAAGTCGTACTCTTCCTCGAGTTCAGTGAGGCTGAACGTCGCTACTTGCCCTTCAGAGCGAATGACACGGGTGCCATCAATCAGCGGAACAGAGTGTTGACCGACTCTTAATCCACCGATGCCGTTTACCGGGTAGTTCAGGTACGCATTGGGCGAGCCAGCGTTAAAGCATCTGACGCCCCACATGGCCCGGCCTGAATCATTCACGGAAAGCCAGTCATTGAAGAAGAACGTCCCTCCAGAAACCAGCATGTTGCGTCCGGTCTGGCCAAATCCATTGACCGATGCAACGGCAGTGAGTGGTTCATAGCCATCCCAAGGCGACGTCGTGAATCCCGCCGGCGCATCAAGCGTTCCGCCGCCCAGAGGAAAGGTGATCGCATCCGTCGTATAACCCGGAATGCCGCCACTGCCGACGGGCTTCGCAGGCACTTTATGCTCAAGTGGGGTCGTGCCGTCTTCATCGAGCTTGGTGACGATGGATCCAAACCCAAAGCACGACAACAACTGTTTGCCGTCTTCGCTGATAACAGGGTCGAGTACTCGCGGCTGTCGCGCTTCACCGAAGGATGCTGACTCGCAATCCCACTCCCACGTGCCGACATCAGTGGGCGCGTCGCTTGGATCGGTGTACGTGTACGACTTGACCGAGAATCGGTGAATGGTCCCGTCAATGACCAAATGCTTTCTATAAAACAAAGGCAGCTTCGGATGATGATTGCGACTACCGACAGTGCTTCGTGCATACGATTGCACTTGCTCCCCTGTGAAATACGATATCGAGCCGTCAGTCGAGTCGTACAGCGCTGAATCAATGCTGGCGATGACGTACTTGTTCGCATCTTGCGTAGCGTAGAAATCGTTGAATCCTGTCCATGATGGATCCCAGCCAGGCACGAACGCATCTTCACGAATCAGCTTGAGTTGTCCTGTCTTTGGATCTGCCTTGAAGACAAGAATCGCGGTCTCGCACAAAACTACGATCTGGTTGCCATGGCCGAAGTTATCGACTCGCAGCGGTGCGTAGTCGAGAGTGAATGGCATCCCTGCAATCGGTGTTGCAGCATCACTGCCGCGCTTGATCTTCCAGCCCATCGCCCGGTGTTCACCGTAGTAGGTGAATCCACCGAAGAGATAGACGAAGTACCAGCCATCGGTTTCGATCTGTACGACGTTACGGACATCAATCTCAACAATCCGCACGTCGCCGTAGTAGCGAGTGCGGATCACTGTTCCGTCTTCAAACTTCCATGTCTTCGCGCCCCGCGATTGGCCAAGATAGGCCTCAGTGCGACCAAGAAGAGTGCGCGCTATCGACAACCGTTGCGATGCAATCTTCTCGTCGCCCTGATACCTGAAGTGGATCGGGGCAGTGACACGCATTACGTCGAGGTCAGACCGATCTCATAGCCGACGTTGAGATTGTCGGTCGGCTCGTAGTCGCGCTTATTCTGGAAGCGTGCGGCTGCGAGCAGAATGCCAGTGGATCCGCCTTTTTCGCTGGACGAAATGATCGCGCCGCCGTACACCGACCCGACTTCATTCATCGTGTATGCCGCCTCGTTGGTGAGGTTGGACGACACGCCATCGATTGCATCGCCTACCAGAAAGGATGGGCGGTCTGCTTCGTCATAGTCGGTAATCTCAGTGGCAACCGCGGCAAAGTTCGCAGCGGTCCACGTATCACCTTGCGGAGTGACGTCCCCAGAGAACAGCGCCATGTACCAATCTGTGATCTGCGATTCGTTGTGCAGCACCACGTTCAGCATGTGATTGCGACCTTCGCGAACCACCGTGTTCGGATGCAGGCTGACAGGGCCGCCATTGCACGAAAGCGAGAATACGCCGCGCAACGCGATGCGCTCCTTTGGAAGGAACAGGCCGCCGTCTGCCATCTGTTCGTATCGATTCTGGAGCAGTTTGCGAATCAGCGAGGCTTTGACGCGCGCGGAGAGTTTGTTAAAAGTAGTTTCGATGCTCATGTGTATCTCCTTAAACAGCTACGCCGTTGCGAATGACTTTGAGGGTGATGGCATCACGCGCAGCGAGCGGAGAACCGTTGTCGCCGCCACGAAACACGCTGATGAGTTGTTGGAGCTGGTCTTGCTCGCGCAGGAGCAATGAACCGGAAGAGAATTTGGGAAGAGCCAGGCGCCCTTTGGTGATTGGTGTGATAACGCCACTCGCACCGCCGCGCATCAACACGCCGTTGTTCGACCACCAGACGGCAGCCTTCTCATTGGGTGGAAGCTTCAAGCCGAACGTGACGCCACGTGTGTCTTGCAGGGTGTTTTCGACTACACCGAACGCATCAACGGGTAGTTGCTGCATGTCCTTGGGATCATTGCCGCCAAGGAAATACGCACCGCGCTGAGTGCCCACATAGATCCCGTCGTCAACAGCAGCGACGCCCGTGATGCGATGTGGGAAGCGGAAATAGGTTTGGTGAATCCTGAACTGGCCGTAACGCAAGGCCAGTGTGTAATACAGCGTGTCGCCAATCGCGAAGTAGATGCGGCCGCGATAGCTGCACAAGAATGACGACGCAGGAATCTTGTCGCAGAACTGTGTGTCTAGCAGCTTGCCCATCTGAGCGATGTGCGAGCGATCAATCGTGAAGCTGGTAATGCCGTACGGGATGCGTGCAACGTGATACAGCGCTTCGCCGTTTGGTGGCGAGCAATAAATATTGATGGCGTGATCAGGCGCAGTCTGTGGAATCGTGCTCAGCGTGATTCCGCCGTCGGCCGACACAGCAACAACGGCTGCACGACCGGTGCCAGACTCTTCGCCGCTTGGTGCAACTGCCGTGATGGCTACTTGATAACGTCCAGCATCAAGGCCCCAGCCAGTAGTCGCAGAGAGGGCAGGCTGACCGCCCGGGCTATCAACGCCCCAAGATTGCAGCGCACCCAAGCGATCGATGCGTGCGGTGGTGAGACCGTTGGACGCATAGATCGAGTTATTCATTTCGCAGTAACGCCAGCGATTGCTAGAAACAACCTGCATCAGCGGGGTTAATGACTCGAAGCCGTCGACCAGTTCGAATCGCGTGAGGCTATTTTCATAGACCATCAGTGCAAACGACCAATCTTCAGCAGCCCAAAGACTGTGTCCGCTGCCTGATTGAATTGATTGATATCCATTGCGGCGACGTGGCTTGCCACTCACTGGAATATCGACGTTCACGGCACTGCGAAGAGCCCGGGCTGACTGCAGCTCCTTCAGGTTCTTCACGTTGTTTACGCCGGATGGCCAGCTCGTTAAATCAACTGGATTGCGCGTGGCCATGCGTCACCAGATCGGTTTGCAGACGGGCACCTTCTTCAGGCGACGTGTGCGCTGATGATTTGCGGTCGGTCGTTCACCAAAGATTGCCGTGAAGCGTGCTTCGTGATCATTAGCGCGAGGCTTGTCCTGCGAATCTGAATCACGACGCATGAAGCAAAGATGTGCAGCCCATTCAATTAAGTGAATTTGGAAGCGCTCTGGAATCTCGGGTTCGTCATCGGCAGCATCCATCGGCTCCAGAGGGAGACGATAGACAGCCAGCATTAGACTTGTATTGACGGTCGGTGTCGGATGGACGCCGAGATAATCAATCTCGTCATAGAAGAAACGCGGCTGACCTTTGCAGCTTGGCCAGCGTCCGTCGTATTCAGCATCGAGTGTTTCGATACTGGTGCGGCTTAGAGAACGACGCTCACCCGATATCAGGCCATACACACGCTGAACGTGGGTGATGAGCGGATCAAGCTCTACTTCGTTTTCGTTTGCTGCGACGGTGACTTTGGTAATGATCGAATCTTTGTCAGGGATGAGGCGTGCACGGATGCACGCCTCTACCTGTGCTTCATTCAGATATGCCGTGAGCTTGTCGTCTTGCCATAGGTAAGGCTTCGCGACGTCATCAAGAATGACGCGCAGCCCACCAATGATGTCCTTAAGCTTCACGGCTCTGGCCTTAGCGCTGCTTCAGGTCAGATTCAATAACGGACCAGTGCTGGTCGCGCTCTTCAGCAGTGACATCAAAGCCGACGGTCTTCGAAAGCTTGGCAAGGTCAGGCTTGTTGCTAGCGTCGAACAGATCGTCATCGTCAGAATCAAGCATCTTGTTCAGGCCTGCGACGATGTCATCCGCACGCTTCTTGTCTGCTTTGCTGACTTTCTTGCCGGTGCCGAGATCCAAGCCAATAGGCTCGCAGCCTTTGGAGATCGCTTCGCGGCGGAATTCTGGAGAAACAGGCGTGCCAGCCGGTTCATTGGTGACTGTGAGCGTGTGACCACTCAGCAGTGCAAGAGTAATGGGCTCGCGGCCCGGTGCTCGAAATTTCATGGTGAACTCCCGTTTAAAAAAGGGGCGACAGAACTTGCCGCCCCATCAATGCAGAACTACTTAAGCGCCAGGTACACCAGCAGCGCGTGAGTCGAGGCCCTGCGTGTTGGTTACGCGACCTTCAACTACGTACTCAATGCGCACGCGTGCAGAGCCAGCCGTAGCAGCAGCGCCGGTCTGTGCGAACAGTGCTTTCAGGCGTTCAACGACCGTGTGCTTGAAACCAGTCAAGGTCAGAGCAGTGCGGCCCAGCGTCTTGAGATCGATGGCGGCCAAGGTGTAGCGGTCGTCATCGGCTGCGTCACCGAGTTTGAAAGTTGCGGTCGTTGCCGAATTCCAAGCAGTGGTGACAGTGATGTCGCCACCAACAAGAATTGCGTTCGCCGGAACTTCGATGGCTTCTTCAGCCGCACCATAAGCAGTGGGGTCGTCGAAGTTGATGTTGATGCTGGCGGACAAAATCGTCTGTCGGCCGGATTTGAGCTTGATCATTGAAATACTCCTTTCAAGGAAAGGGGCCGCACGTGAATGCGGCCCCTGTTCTGGTTACGCGCCTTCGGCGTGGTCGATGGTTACGTTGCCGAAATCTTCAACCGACTTGTCGCAGCTCGAGTAGAACTGCGGCTTAAGCAGGCCAAACATCTTGTCGACGTTGATGCCTTGCTTAGCGCCGTAATCGAAGTCCTTTTCGTTCCATTCAGGAGCGCCAAGGTCAGCCATGCCCATCGCTTGAGCGCCGCACAGCAGCGTGCGAGTGCCATCAACGTGGCCACCTGCACCCCACTTGCCGCCATCAGCAATGCCCTTCGTGGTGTAGACCAAGCGGTGTTCGTGGAACACGATGCCGTCAATGGTCACGGTGCCGCCGGTGAACCAAGGCGAATCAGTGCCCTGCTTAGCTGCGACGTTGGTCACGGCGCGAACGTAGTCAGGATCCTGCTTGAGCTGCGCGAAAGAACCTGGGCGGAGCAAGCACACGAAGTACTCTTTACCGTCAGCCATCAGCGGACGGATGTAGTGCTCGTTTGCATAGGCTTTGGCTTTAACGATTGCCTTGTACGTCAGGCGATCCGTTGCAGCGATTGCGCCGGTGTTCGATGGCAGCAAGTTGCCGCCTTGGAACATCAATGCACGCTTGCTCGATGGTGGCTTCACGTCAGCAGCGAATGCCAATGAAGGGAAGGCCGAAGAGCTACGAGCACTGCCGTCAGTGTTGTACTGATAGCCGATGCCCGAGAGCGTCAGGATGCCGAGCTGATCGATACGATTGGCGAGCCAGTAGGCCAGACGATCTTTCGCAGTCTCGCGGAAGTTGATGACCGAACGCTGATCGGACATCTTGCCTTTGTTCTTAACCGAGTGCGTCAGCAGATCGATGTTGATGATCTGACTGAAGGCCTGCATTGCTTCTTCGTTGCCTTCGCGATCACTGTCACCGGTCTGGCCGTCGTCCTGCAGTTCAGCAACGAGCTGGAAGATGCACTGCTCGCCCTTCTCAGTTTTGGTCAGTTCGGTAATGCGCTGAATCATCGAGCCCGAGGAAGAGCCGACGAACTTTTTGAGGTACATCTGATCGCGCGCGCCCTGCCACAGGTCGCGAGACCATACGAGTTTCTGTTTCGGCTGAAGAGCCGCAAAATTAGTTTCCATGACGAATGTCTCCGGAAGTGGGTTTAGTGCCTTCAGGCTCGCGAGTGCCTGCTTCCGCGGAGACATGGAATTCGGGTACGGCTCCAAGAGGCCGTCACTGCTGACGAGAGTGTTCCGACCCGGTTTACCGCCTCGGGTGTGGCGAATGCGCTGTAGTCAGCGAACCATGTTGAGCGACGGCCAGTTCATTACTGGACCGGGGAGTGACGGCTGATAAATCTCCAGCCGCCGCTCAAACTCAGTGGACTATTAGTCCGTGGTGCAATCATCAAACCTATTCATGCAATCAATCCACAGCGCAAAAAAAAGCCCACCGATTTGGTGGGCTAGTAAGTGCATTGAAGTTTTAGAAGTTGTCGCCGCGTGCTTCCTTCTTTTGCTTTGGCGTGAGTTTGCTGAAGTCTTCATCTGGCAATTCCGAAACATCAACCTTGCCTGCGGTTGAGCGTTCGCCATCGCCACCATTCATCTGTGCTGGCTGACGACTTGCTGCATCAGCGTTACGGCGAAGCGAGAGCTTCTTGCGAAGCGCAGCCTGGCTTTCTTGCTGAGATCCACCGCCTTTGCCTGCATCTTCTTCTTCCTCTCCTTCGTTGCCTTTGCCGGCTGCTTTCGCATAACGAGGGCCAACCTTGTCAGCAGCTTTGCGAAGTGCGGCTGCAGCAGAGAGGTTATCTTTCGTGATGTAGTGATTGCGAAGAGCCACTACTTCATCGATCGCATCGAGATTCTTGTCTTTCGCCTTCGAATTCAAGAACGGGTAGGCCTCGATCACTTCGGCGACGGCTTCATTAAAGATGGCCGTGGCATTCTGTGATGTCACTTCCGCAACAGCTTCAGCGCGTGCCGACTCACGGATGTGGTTTTCGAGCTGTTCTTCGAGTTCTTCAGCCAAGTCGAGATCGCCATCAACGAGCGCCTGATTCTTTTTCTTGCGCAGTGCTTTCAGGTCGACAGTGTTCGTTTCTTGGCCAGCCTGTTGCTCTTGGCCTTTGCCGCCACCGGACTTCTCAAGCTGCTCTTGCAGTACGCGGCTACGTTCTTCAGCGCGAATGCGCAGATCACGTTCATCGTCACGAGCTTTCAGCGCCTTGTTTAAGCGGCTCTTTGGAATCATTGGAGAGTCGCCACCACCGGCGGCCTCTTCCTCTTCTTCCTCTTCCTCTTCTTCCTCAGCGCCAGTTGCAGCACCGGCACCAGCTACGCGACGCAGGTTCTGTTCGGTGACTTCTGGATTGACGTTGTCGCCGCGATCTTCAGCTTCACTGCCATCGCCACCACCTTCGCCACCGGTGCTGAGATCGATTTCTTCTTCTAACTCTTCGTCGTTTACTTTCGTATTCATGTGTGGGCTCCCTGTGTTGATTACTTCTTAACCGACGGAAACACAGCCTGCATTTCCTTCAATTTATCTTTGGCGAGTTTCTGCGCGGCTTTAAAGCGCTTCGGGTCTTTGCGAACTTCTTCGGCTCGCAGCAACGTGCGCATGTCTTCTTCGATCTGCCATGTATCCGGACCTCTTTCGATGCCGGGGTTCGCTTTGTTTACTTTTCTAGCCATGAGCTTTCTCCTGTACTTATTGCTGACCGCCTTCGATACCTGCGTTCACGCCTACATCGGCATGCGCTGGATTCAAAGGGGTGAGGGGATTGGTGTTGCGTGGCAATTCGATGTGATCGATGCCCGGTGGTGCATTCGGAATGATTGGCGCTGCATCGTGATCAACGTAACCAGCGGAGCCGAGTAACTGATCGGCGAGTGGTGCGGTCGCTGGCATTTCGGCAATAACCTGTGCGGTTTGAATTGCGCTGAACTGTGTTTCAACAGACTTCGACGTCGCTTCGGCATCAGTCTTGCGCGTCTGAGCTGCAATGAGTTCGACCTTGGCCTCGGTAACAGGATCCGGTTTAACAGTTTGCTCGGACATGCTCTGCACGATGTCGTTCTTGGTCGTTACAGTGCTGGCTCGAACGACAAACGCGTCAGGTATGCCGACACCATTTTCCTTCATGCGCATCACTTGATCGAAGTCACCATTCTCGAAGGTGGCTTGCATTGGAACCTGACTGATTACGACGTCATATTCACCAAGTGTCAGATCATTGAGGATATTGCCCGTGGCCGGATCCTCGTAGTTGATACGCAAATCTTCGTGCTTAGGTTTGCCCGTGACAGGATCAATCTTTGTGATGCGATACAGGCGTTCATCGTCGTAGTAGGTCTGGATCATCCAGAGCTGACGCTTAACCAACAGCTTTCGCGTGCGAGATAGGTTGTCGATCTCCATGGCGAGCTGCTTCTGTGCAGCGTATTCACGCGCTTGGCGTGCAACACCAGATTCAGGACCGTTGTCATCAATACCGCGAGCAGCATCGGGGACAGTGTTTTCTTTCAGTAGTGCATTCAGGCGATCGATCATGCGATCGATGCCGGTTGGCACCTGATTGGGCTGAATCTTCTCAGGCTTTGACGAGCCTTTCTTGTAGACCAGAACGATGCCTGTTTTGGCACCATTGGTCTCAAGATCGCTAGTCTCTTGATCAACGAGCGAATCTTCTTCCACGACCCAGCCGCTGTTAGCGGACGAATTGACTACATGGATGAACTGCGAGCCCAGCTTGTTCAACGCGTTCTGCGGGCCGACTGCGTTGTCGACCATGCCGATTGAGCGTCCGCGACGGAAGAACGGGAAGTATCCAACTACAGTGAAGAATGGATACGGGCTCCAGTCATCGAACAGTAGAGCGTTGCAAGTGGTGACGGTCCAGCGAACACGGCGCGACATGCGCTGCGTCAGGATGCCTCCCTTAGAGAGCATGTTATCGATGCGCTCTTGATCCATGCCTTCAACGACACGGATGTCACCCGTATCTGGCGTTACGATGACCTGGCACATTTCATAGACGAAGTACTGACGGTCGACAACACGTAGCTTTGTCTTGCCTCTCTCAGTTCTTTTAGCGTCGAGAGGGTTGTAATAGGCGCCGGAGTTACTATCGCCAAACTTGTTGCGTTCACCGGCAGATCCATCGCCATCACCGAAATCAGATTCACTTTGAGATGGTGTGTAGCTGTTTGTGCCGTCGAGTTCCGCTTTGGCCTTCGCCTTGGCTCCGTAACGACGACCAATATCGTCAAGCGACAGCCAGCGCGTGACGATGACGTCAGCCCATTTGTCGCTGTCGTAACTCTTGGCGTCTGGATCCGGCAGAACGTCCATTGGGTCAAGATCATCGATCCTGACTTCGCCGCGCATGCTGTCATCGAAATCAATGCGGATCTCGAAGAAGCCGCGACGCTGGATTAAGCCATCAAGGAATACTTGTGACTCGGTCCAGTGATATTCGTTGTTGTCGGCGATCTGCATTGAGACCTTCGACAGGGTATTGGCGAGGTCTTGCGTCGCTTGCCCACCGCGAGGCTGGTATGAAATATCCATGCGATTGGATATTTGATAGCCGCCTGCAGCTTTGATTGCAGGAAGGATCTGGTTGAACTCGAGCGGCATGCGCCCTGTTCCTTCCAGTGCCTTCTTATCGTCTTCTTCCCACTGCTTGCCGCCACCTAGAACATAGTCTTCTAGGCGACGGACTTCTTTGCAGAAATCATCATGGCCGCGACTCCGGACATAGTCGTAGCGACTCCAGTTGTCAGCGACAATCGTTTGCTCGCTGAGTTCTTGCGACGATCCGCTGGAATCTACTTTGTCAGTGCCGTCGGCCATGGATGATTTACTTGGTCAGGATGCTGCTTGGTGCCGCGATTTGTATTCGCGGTCCTGCGGTGGCATACCGATACGTTTCAAGCCGGGCCAGCTCATCTGCAGCGTCACTAAACGCGAGCTTCTTAGCTGTTTCCGGATCTGGCGTAGGCTGATCCACCTTGCCAAGTACGTTAAAGCCGCTCTCCAGCACCAATACACAGCAAGTCATATTGGTGCCGGGCACGTGCCAGAACTCTGCTTGGCTGGACTCGATCAGCTTTTCAACTGAAACGATGACGTCCTGTTCCATCAGGCCGACTCAGGACGATGGATGCCGAAGTGAGCCAGTGCATTGCGCACGCTGCTCTCGACCATGTCGACGATGTGCTGCGGCGTTTCGCGGCTGAAAGCGAGGCAGGAAATGTAGTCTTCGACTTCAGCGCCAGTGACAACGCGATAACCTTCTTCAAAGGCTTGAGCCGGTGAGAAGCTTTCGTAGCCGTCTTCATACAGAACGTAGTAGCCAGGCTGATTCAGATTGTTGCGAGTGATGTACTCGGGGCTGACGGTGATCGGCGCGATGCCACTTGATTCGTCATGCGGAAAGAGTGTGCAACCTTCAATGCGGCCGACCTTCATGGCGTGCACACGCTTGTGCGACTGATACAGAGGTAGAGGCGTTGCTTCAGGCGCAGATTCAACCGCAACAGGCGGTTCGGGCTGGGTTTCATCTTCCTGTGTCACTTCTTCAACGACAGGCGAGGCGAGCTTCTGTTCAACAAATGCAGCGAGAGCCGCATCAGCTTTGGCTGTATCCGGTTTTGGCTCTTCAGCCTTGTTCTTTTCGGGCTGTTCATCACCAGCATCAGCGTTGGACTGTTCCTGTGTGCCCACTGAGAGAGTCGCATCAGCGCCATCAGTAGCGACAGTTTCAGTCACGGACACTGTGCTGGTCGTGGTATCAACAGATGCCGCCGCATCAGCGTTGGGCTGCGTCTCTGCGTCGACGTTGCCTGCAGTGTCTGCTTGGTTGCGCAGCATCGCGTGCGCCATAGAGAAGCCAATAATCGAAATCAAATGATGTTTGTGCATGTGAACTACTCCTTACAATTAAGAGGCCATTGCTGAGCCACGGGATTTAGCTTTGAGTCGGTCGCGCCACTTCGGACGATCCGATTGGTCGCGCGATGCGATGCGCACGGCGAACGTCAACGCGAGTGCGTCGGCGCGGTCCGGTGATGGGATGCCGTCTTCACGCATCTTTTCTTTCGATGTGAGGACAAGGCGACGGCTTGAGTCGTAGCGATAGGTGACGCTGCTCAGCTCTGAGGCGAGCACGTCGTCATTGGGAAGGTGTGGGGTCTGGTCTTTGATCCAGTCGCGCATGAGCCCCCACATTTCAGCCCTGCGGTTGCTGTAGATCTCTGGCTCTAACGCGGTCGCACCAAAGTTGATGCGATAGATGTGCTTGTATCCCCACTCACTCAACAGGTCGCAGATGGTGTTGCCGTAACCACCACCGACGTCGACACACACTGCGTCGGGCTTCTCGTCATCGATCATCTTCGCGAGGATGTTGGCGATTTCGATCTGACCAATGCCGTGATAGGCCTTGATCGGGTAGGCGAGGCGACCGCGGCGGCGACCAATGGCAGTGTCGTCATCACCGTATTCGGCTGGGTCACACGTGAGAATTAACGGGCCAACAGGGTGCGGCTTGGGCTCAGCACGCGCCTTGGAAACGGTCATCGGAGCAATCAAGCTGTTCGCAGCAGCAGCTTGGAACGCCATTTCGATGGTGGCCGGATACTCCTGATTGAACAGAGAGATATCGCCAGCGAAGTCGGTATCGATCTTGTTCCGGCGCCATGCCATCTGCTCATCGGACAAGCCGAAGAGTTCCTGATACTGAATTTCGTCTTCTTCCAGCATGAAGTCGTCATCGACTGCACGCTTATAGCCGTCATCCCAGAACCACGGCACGAAGATCAGTTCGTAGTCACCTTTGCCGCGCATGGCTTGCTGGCACATGGCGTGGAAAAGGTTTGCGAGGCCGTTGGCTGTCGATTCAAGAATGATTTCAGTGCCAGGCTCATCCGGAACAATCTGACCGATACCCGCCATGTGATCAGCAGCATTCGGCCAGAACGCTACTTCAGAGCCATGGAAGAACTGAGCCGTGGCAGATCGGCCAGTGGCTTGGGCTCCAGCGGTCGCAATCGAGTAGCGCGTGTCCAGCTTGTCAAAGACCAACTCGGTAGCACTGGAATTGCTGGTGCTGGGCTTCACGACTGGCGGGCAGTAGTCGTGATAACGCTTGGTCATGCGGAAAAGGTTTTGCGTGGCGGCTGATTCGTGCGTGAGGATCTGCACGCGCTTGCCGAATTCACCAGACGAGCGCCAATAGAACCGGCCACCAATGTACGTGCTCGCGCCTTGCTGGCGTCCCTTGAGCACGATTGCGCGGATCTTGCCGCGACGTTTGAGCTGGTCTTCCAGCTTCTCGTGAATGTAGAGCTGGGCTTTATTCAGCTTGAATGGAACCAGCTTGCCAGCCTTGGTGAGAATATTTAGGCAGCGAGGCGCGTAGTACGCGAACTCGGTGCGCAGTGACTGCAGGATGCCGGAAGCTGTTAGTTCAACTTCGACGGTCACTTGGACAGTGCGAGCCGCTTCAGCTCGGCCTCATAGTCGGGCGGGGTGTCGTCCTTGTCATCCAGATTCCAAGCGGTGCGTTCAAGGCCTTGGAAGTTCTTCATCGCCGTTGAAAGGTCACGAATCACGCCGGCATGAGTCGGCAGGCTCATCGCCTTACGGAAGCGAGCAAGCGTGGAGCCTGCAAACAGGCCGTCTTTCTTGGCCTCTTCCTGTGCAACCTCATCAAGATCGCCGTGGCGATTCTCGGCTGCATCTTTCAACTGAGTGAACAGAAGGCCAATCAACTGCTGGCCAGACGACAAGTCCTTGCGATGCAAGCGCACGACAGCCACCGCACTCTCAGCAGCTTGTTCAACGACATCACGTTCGGTACGAGTCGCGTGGGCCGCTCGTACCTCGTCTCGTACCAGCTTGGCCCTTGTAGCTTCTTGAACCTTGGCTGTTAGATCTTTAGTCCAACCGTCTTTCTTTGCTCGCTTGCGTAGCGCACCTTCTGAGACGTTGATCTGTGCTGCGATCTGGACGTTAGAGAGTTGGCCAGCGCGATACAGGCGCTCAGCTAATTCCCAATCTGTGACTGGCTTCTTGTCGGTCACGTGATATTGACCTCAGTCCAGCTATCCTCGTACTTCCCATACATGGGATCAGCCAACTGCTTGGCTTTCAGCTTCAGATACAACTCGTGCTGGGCCTGCTCCTGACGCGACTCCGACAACTTCTCGAAGCGCTGTCCAGCGTGATAGAAGACCTGCACCATCACGGCTGGAGGTTCTGGCAGCAGCGTTACTGACGAAACACTCGGGATGAGCCCATCAGCCTGTGACGAGTTCATCGACTCAGCTAGAGCACGGGCTGGTGATGGGCGGAACAGGCTGGCGAGGAAGGCAAAGAGCTTCATGGCACGACCTCAAAGATGAAATCGCCGCAGTGCTGTCTACCTAAAACTTCAGGATTGATCTTGTATCCGGCCTGCACGAACTTGCGAGCCACTGATTTATTCACGCGAACGAGAAAGGCTCCGCCCGGTAGCGGGTCCGCGCCATTTTTTATGAGTAGCTGACGGGCGCGTAAGAGTGTTTCGAGGTTCAGATGTGCTGTCGCCGCCTGCCCGGGCGGCAAGTACCAGCCGATACCTTTTACCTCTTGAGTTGCCAGGTCATCACGGCGCCACCACACCCGCCACGATTCAGCGCCATCACCAGCACGCTCAGAGGCAATCACGGTGTATCGACCTTGCTTGTCAAAGAACTGGTAGGCGCACTCTCCGCGCCACATGCCGATGAACAGGAGATACAGCCAGCGGCGAAACAGCGCCCATTCAATCTGGGCTGCGGTTCGTAACTTACTCGCGAGGATTCGCGACTTCATCGGTGAGCCTCGCTACTCGCTGCGAGCTGGAGGTATTGATTCCGTATCGCATGAGCATCGGCCAGAGCGTTGTGCGGGATTGCGGATGCACTCGAGTCAAGGTCGCGCCGCACTTCCATCGTCAGCGGCGGAGTAGCAATTCGTTTCCCGGGGCCGACGATGAGGGCTTGGCAGAAGTGCGCGATGTCTTCTGGCCAGTCGGCAATGACATGGATCGCGCTGTACGGGTGTAGATATTGCTGCAAGGAATGCTTGAAGTGCATCGGCAACACAGGGGCTTCGCCCAATACCGGCATCACATTCGCAGCCACCCAAGGCGTCGGATTCTGGCAGGCCAACACGCGATACCAGTCATGCCCATGCTTATCGACCAAGGCCATCGAGATTAGTGCGCCGCCGAAATCGTTGAACTCGCAATCTAGGAAGAGGTTCATGGCAGCCCCTGACGCAACACCAGCCGCGTGAAAGTCTCTGTCGCGTCTCTCAGAACGACTAGCAATGGAATGCGCCCCGAATAAGTGTGCTCAATCCCATGTGAGCCGCCCCCCTGGTCAATCCGAACATGCAGCCGTTCTGGATCCTTCAAAGCGCGCATCAACAGACGGCCACGCGGGCGCATTGATGAGGGAAGCGCGAAAGCGTCTCCATGTAGGTAGCCACCAGTCCACGGGCCAACATTCAGGCCGCGATACTCTTCGATGCAGAAGTACTGCGGCGTGTCGATGATGCGTTCGATGTCTTCACGATATGCGCGGATCAAGTGCTTGCCGCCGACATACACATCGCGGGTGCGATGCAATGGATTGTCGTAAGTGGCTGTCGCGGTCATGGCTAGCAGAACGTCGTGTCGTCTTTGTACGGGACCAACGACGCAGGGCGCGCTATGAGCCTGCGCAAAGATTCGTCCGCTGCTTCTGGTGCTGCCATCACCTGAGTGAAGACAACCCCTAGATGCTCGCGGATCAAGTGAACCTGCGGCTCATCCAGCGTCTTAAGGTCGGGCTGCAATTCGAGCAGACCATTCAGCCAATAACAGAAGTCGCGGGGCGTCATGCTGTTGGCTCCAATGCGATCAGGCAAACAGAGGCAACCCATTCCTTGTGCTGAAGGAGCTGCGCATTCAGGCTTTGGCGAAGCCATGCAGGCATGTCCGGTGGATAGTCGGCCACTACTGCAGCGGACGCAGGTGATTCACTTTTGGCTCGAGGATGGCGATAGAACACCACCCCCTGTTTGCGTGCACGAATAAGTAAAGCGCTGGCATCAGAAATAGAACGCGCGAACTCAGTCATGCACTGACGAAAGATCTGACGCTCGCTCTGGTCGACCTCGCGACAGTTGCTCACTTAGCTCCCCGGTGCGAATACGGACTTGATGCGCTTGCCCAGAGACGGAGGCGGTAGCTTGTTGGCTGGCGTCTCGCCGGGCTTCACATCAGTGAATGCAAATGGGCATGGATGGCCGACTGCGCCGTACGCAATCTTGAGATCCTGACAATGCGTCTTGGTCCAGTCGTAGCCACGAGCGTCAAGCGCTGCGACCAAACCTGTGAGCACACCGCCCAGATGTTCAGCCTGTTTGCCGGTGATGAACTTGCCTTTTAATCCCATCTTGTCGCCCTCGTCGGTGATTAAACCGTCGCCACTCCCATGGCGACCACGAGTACAGAATGAGGCCGCTGAGAGAGGTCAATCCACAGCGCTAGAAGTTGAAACCGACACCAACAAAGTGATCGAGTCGGTCTTTATCTCGCTGGATTGCATTCACACTTAAGCGAAGGCGGCCGACATCACGCGATACACGCGCGCCGTAGTGTTTGTTGAATGGGTCATACAAAGCTTCGACAGCCCAGAGGCGTGGAGCTGGTGCGAGATTGAGTGCGCGAATCGGAGTGTCAGTGCCTTCAACAATGGTGCCGTTGTCAGCGCTCACCACAGCACGCAGGCCATCACCATCTTGAATGAGTGAGCTGGTGATCGTGATCGGGTCGCAGTTCTCTTGCGCCGGTGCGATCTTCGTTGTCACGCGGCGAACCTCAACGGTGCCGGGCGGAATCTTGTGCGGTGCTACAGGCGGCTTTGCGTTTGGTGCACGCGCGAGAATCACGCTGCCATCACCTTGGCGCACTTCTGGAGCGGCTGTCATTGCTTCAGGCTTGGGAGTCTGTGACGAACCAATCCAGAATCCAGCGGCTAAAGCGATGAACACCAATGCAAGCAATCCTGCTGCTGCGATGCTGTCGCGAACACGCGGCGCATTTGGGATATCAATATTCATGCTGATTGCTCCGCGATGCAGCGCGCGTGGCGTTGCTGTTGACGAACCCAAACGCCGGCACATCGTTTATTGCCAGGCGTTGAACAGTCATAGCCAGCGCTGTAGCGATACTTCAGAAGATCGTTGCAGGCCTGCCTATAACGCTTGGCCAGAAGATCCGCGCGCATCGATGACGTTCGCCAGTTGCCTATGCCGTACTGGTAGACGAAGTCCATGTAGACGTCGTACTCGCCTTGGGTCAGCGCAACATTGGGGAGTGAATCTCGGAAGCGGATCTCTTCGGCATTGATGTGAGCTGCTGCGAGCTGCACTGCGCGAACTGGCGTGGTCTTCTCGCCGAGCCTGACGGGCGTGCCGTCTTCGTGCTTCGTAGAGCCAAACCCGTGAGTAGGGACGTCGCCCTTGGTTGGGATGACGGCTGTATCTGTGTAGCCTTCATCCGTGACGAGCTTCGCGAACGCTGCAAAGCTGAGCGTCAGTGCGTAAACAGCAACTCGAACCTTAAGGTTCATTCTTATATGGTGACCGCGCTTCGCGTAGCCACTTCCATATTGAATGCGTGATGAGCACGACCAAGTAAGTAATCGTGAGCGCAGCGATGATCTGATCGGACGTCAGCCCACTGGTAAATGCCACAGCGGGCGGGGTGATTTTTACCGCGCCGATTGTGATGTCTGTTTTGATTTCACTCATTGAACTCGCCAGATCTAAGAAGATGATCTAGCGTATGTGCGCTGGCGAACCTCAACCCATAACGCTACGGCAGGGAAATGATTCTCTGCAAAGCTCCGGGTGGCAGTGGGCCTGTGCTGGCATTAACAGCTTCGACTCGTCCATCTGGTCGCAGACGAAGCAGCCCATTCGGATAGCTAGGCGACTCGCCACCTGAGTCGCCGATGTTGCAGGTGCCGACGGCCGCAACAATGATCCCGACGTTTCCTGTAACTGCTGCTGCGCCTGCTGCATTGCCTACAGTCGCTGAGAGTGAAGAGCCATATCCAACGGCCACACCTGAACCGACTGCGCCATAAACACCAGAAAAAATAGACCGGCCGTCAGCCACGACGTTTGCAGAACCTTGTACGTTATAGACGCCGGAAAAGATCGCAGTGGCAATGCCGTTGACTGATGACGTGCTCGCTGCATTGCCTGTTGCGCTGAATCGTGCTGCGCCAACACCAGCCGCATTTCCAATTCCAGCCGCATTTCCATTCGCGCCAGCAACGCTACTGCCAAGTGCTAACGCAGTACCTGCGCCTGCAGCACCGTAAACGCCAGAACCAATAGCACCCGCAATTCCATTGACTGTGACGCTGCCTACACTAGATCCGATGCCGGAAAACAAGGCCGTGGCAATAGCGCTCGCAGAGGCTTGTCCTACGGCGGAATACACACCAGAGAAAACGCCTGTGCCTACGCCTAGAGCTTGTGATTGGCAGTTACTTTGATAGACGCCGCTAAACCTTGCCGCGCCTACTCCGACTGCGTTACTGACGTTATTCAGTGCGAAAGCCCCAGCACCGATGCCCCCACCTATGCCTCCAGCCGCACACGCTCCTGACGAAGAATACGACGCTGAAAATGTTGCAGCTCCAACGCCAGACGCATTGCCAACACCAGCAGCCGCGCCGTCACCTTCGGCGCGCGTCCCAATGCCGGGTGATGGCACTGTGAAGTAGGCATTGGCGTTGATGTTGACTGTGACTACGGTGTTTGAGTTAGCTCCCAGCACCAGAGCAGTTGTACTGGCAGAAGTGATTGCGACCCCAACCATAAACACTTCGCCCGGAGCCAGCGTATAGGCGGGCTGTGACGCTGATGTAGTTGAGTAGGTCGCGGTTCCGAACGTACCGCCCGTTGTCGCGGTTGCAGTAAACAACAGAGTGCGTGCCCCGCCGCCTGCAGCTACTCGGTATACGTTGAACTTGATCGTCGCAGCGCCAGTGGCCAACAAAGCCGCTGCCGACACTGTTAAGGGTAGCGAGAAGAACCAAGTTCCGGCACGCGTGAATCGCAAAGCACCCAAGGCAGAGCCAAGGCCGTCAGATCCGCCATTCGCGAACGTCATGCCATTGTTGGCCGACGTATCGCCAGACGCCGAGTTCGCAGTGTTCGGGATCCACGTCTTTTCGATTGGAGTCGTGGTGGTCCATGTGATCGTGCCGTATGCCGTGCTCAGTCCCGGGTTGGCTGATGCGACCTTTCGAATTTGCCCTTCACTGGTGAACGACTGATCGTCTGCCGATGTTGTGAAGTAGAAAACTGAGCCGGCGATAGGCATTGATTACTCAACGAGCATCGAGAATAGAATTCCACCAACCAGAACAGGGTGATAGTTGCCGCCGAAGTCCTCGCGGTCGATCTCCAGCCAGCCATCTGTAAACAATTCGAGCGCGCTGTCCATCGCAGAAGACCAGTGACCGATGCACTTGGCGCTGATCAACAGCTCTCCCAGAACGTCCAAGTCTTCTGCGTAAGTGATAACGAGAGAATCGAGCAAGCTGCAATAGGCTGACATGGCAATGCCGCTGATCGTCTTATTGCCGAAGTCAGTCGCGAAGAAGATCGTATGCGTCAGTTTGTACGCTTCCGCGCGGTTCGTTACTGATGGAGCGCCACGTAGCAGCTCGCATTGATATGCGTAGCCCAGCACTGAACGACCGCCAGTGCTATCGGCGCCTGACATAGCGCGAAGAATCTTACTCTCAGGAAAAGCAGCGCCGCTGTGAGCCTCCACAGCGGCGTTGTTGGTTTCCATGAAGCTGACTGCTTCCGCCGCGAGAGCTGCGAAGTCAGTCATTGGTTAGTCTTCCGTAATCGTGCTGGTCGACTTCAGGCGAGGCGTTACACCGGTGGCAATGACGATGTTGGGCGTCACGGTGCCGCTGTACAGAATCTTAGTGGCACCTGCTGAAGCAACACCAATAGCGAAGTGGGTGACAGTGCCGCCAGTGCCGCCAGTCGACTCGGGGAAGTCGATATTGGCTGCGGGACTGACGCTATTGCCGCTTACGACAAATCCGCCAGAGTTTCGCGCGACTGCTTGTCGAGCGTAGCCGGTGTAACTGATTTCGCTCGTCGCTTCGGTGCCAGCTTCGCCCGGGTCTGCAGTGTGCAAACTGACGTAGAGGTTCGTGAGCGGAGACGACGCGGCATTATCCGCAAGGTTAGCGATCGCCGTGCCGTTGAAAATCAGCTTGACTAGATCGTTTTCAAAAGTATCTGACTTACTCATGGGAATTCCTTAAGCGAGGATGATGCCGTCGGTGGCTTCAAACGCAATCTCGGTTTCCGAAATAGCGCGGCCGATGTACTGCACGACATTGCCGGTCGCGTTTGGTGGGGTGTCAGTAATACCGCCCGGGACAGAATCAGACAGGTAGTAGCGAGTGCCTGGCACCAAATCGGACAAGCCAGAAATGCGGCCTTCAAAATAGACCAGCGCGTTAGCGCCAGATGCCGCGCCAGCAACAACGAATCCATCGCCTTCCTTGCCTGCAGAAGTCGCGTCAGCTTTTCGTACGCGTTGATCGCCTGAAGCACTGTGAATGTTCACCACATCACCAGCGGCGAGCGTTTCGGATGCTTGGATAGAAGCTGCGTCGACGCCGAAGCCCGCTGGCATCAGTGAAGCGTCAAGACGGCCATCTGCGCCTGTAGAAACAATTTTGTCCGCGTCGCCAACTCCTGCTGAAGTCGTGATGCCGAGGAACTGTTTAACGCGGCCAGTGACCGTGTCGATATTTAGAAATTTTCCACCCATGGCGATCTCCTACTACAAAAAAATTGGACGTTGAATGCGGACGAGCAGACGGGTCGCATTGAGTGCGACGCCTAACTCGATAATTGCGCCCGTGCTGGGCGGTGTTTGTGTGAGCAAGCCATTGAGCCCGAGGAACACTGGACCTTCGTTCCAGTTCCAAGATGGCTCAGTGATTTCGCCTGCTGTTTGGTAGTTCGCCAGCTCAGAATCTGCGGCGGCACCCAATGTGATTCCGGCGACTCGTTCAGCGCTGGCCATGTCTGCGTCAGCGTAAAAGGCGAGTCCTTCGTCAATGAAAATTGCGCGGTGACCGCCAAGGTCTACGCCTGCGATGGCTTGAAGGATTTGACCGGCTGTACCGCCCGGGATGCCCTGAATGCCTTCCGGCCCTTGATTGCCGCCGTTGATAACAACAGGGCGATGGACACGATTCACAACCGGCGCTGAACGCGTGCGATTGATGACAATGCTTTGCTGTGAGCGCTGAATCAGCACAGGCGCGCGGTCAGGGGAACTGACGATGACGCCAGCTCTCCGACTAATGACGACTGCGGTGCGATGCGGGCGCTCGAGGATCATGGCCGCGTGACCTCACGGATAACCTTTACTGAGCCTGCTGCGACCGGATAGACCCTGCCGCTAGGCGAGGTCAATTCCAGATCCCACACGCCTTCCATCCAATCAATCGAGGCTGTCGCAACTGCGCTCGCCTGAAGCGTGATGGTCTTGGCGGTATTGTCGAGAATGATCCCGGCGTTCTCAGTCGTCATCGAGAGCAAGACAATCTCGGAATCGATCTTGGCGCGAACCTGCGCTGCAGCGGTGAAGCCAGCGAGATCCTGCGGCAAGTTGTACGTGATGATTCCGCCGCTGGAGTAGGGCTTGAATCCAGCCGCGTTCAGCGAATTAATCTCAATCGTTGTTTCGTCGATAACGACAGCGTCGTAGTTCCGCTCTGGATTGCACTCGGCGTCTGCCGGGCTATTCAGCTCAGCCATACCTTTGGCATTGGAAACGCTGAAAGGCCAGTTATCTGGCAGTTCGTGTGGCTCAGTGGTGACGAGGATGCAGGGAGCCGCCTGTGAGGCGGAAGCGATCTGGCGATAGGCAAAGCGTTCCTGACACCATTGCAGTACATGCGAAAAGGTGCGGCCCTGCGGAATATCCAGATTGACCTTGGCTGCCTTAGCCATGTTCTTACCCTGATCTGTGCCAGATAAGAGTAGGAGTGGATGAAGGGCTTAAACCACAGCGCGAGATATAGTGGACGCCCATGAAATGGACCTACCAACACCCGCCGCTCACTGTTGAAGTCGAGTTCTTGGACAGCCGCACCCGTGGCAGTCAGTTATATGGCTATCTCGAAGCGGTGGTGAAGAGCGGCGACGTCAACATGCTCAAGGCAACGGATCCAGTGTCTGGAGTCACGCTCACTGACATTGAGGCCAAAGCTGTGAAGTGGGCTAAAAAACTGGCCGCTCAATCTATACTGACAGGCGGGGACTTCACCCCAGATTAACCACAGGACGGGCTCAATGAATGTAGGAAAACTTTGGTGCGTATCTTGCTCGCCCGCGCAGAACGGCGTGAGCGCCAGCTTTAGTGTCGATTCGTTGGACGCCACGCTAAAGTTAAATGTGCATTCGCACTTGAATGCGACAGAGAAGTTTCCACCTGAAATTGTGTTGCATGTATGTGAGTCGGAGGACGAAGCCAGAAAGATTTGTTCTGGCTATCAAGATCGACGCGATGAATTGGATCGCCGCGATCCGTAGCTGGATTCGACGGAAAAGATATTTACCGTCAGTCGCTTTTTGGAGGCATATTAAGGAGCGTTCTGCGCAAAAGTGGAGAACGACTCGGAGCTGAGAAACGCTCGTTTGTAGAATTTCCCCCGGATTGTAGAAATTTCACAACCGGGGGAAACGCTGCAATTACTTGGTGCCGAAAAGAGGAATCGAACCTCCGACCTACTGATTACGAATTTGGCTGTA
>JAZKEM010000041.1:0-5490 GCA_040387055.1 Pseudomonadota bacterium
TCTACATGATGGATGCCGACGGCTACATTCTGAGTTGGAACAAAGGCGCCGCAACCATCACGGGTTTTGCCGAACGCGAAGTACTGGGCATGCCGCAGTCCAAAGCGATGGGTGAATCGGAAGATTCCGGTGGCGTGTTGCAACGCGCGATGCACTTTGCGCGCCTCAATGGCTATTGCCGCGAAGTCCAAACCCGCTACAGCCGTGACGGCAAGCGCTACTTTGCGCAGATCACACTGGATGTGGTGCGTAATGCTGCCGGTGAAATCACAGGATTCATCGAAGTTTTCAGCGATATCACTGAGCAGAAGGAGCGCGAAGACAGTCTCTATCAACGCGCCACTCGCGACGCACTCACGGGAGTTTTCAGCCGCGGCCACTTCGTTGAAATGGCGAATATGGAAATCGACCGCGCACGTCGTTTTGGTGAGCCCTTGTCGGTTGCCATGATCGACATCGATCACTTTAAAGCAGTCAACGATACCTACGGCCACGCTGCAGGCGACAAAGTCATCATCGCGCTCGCGCAGGCAACTTCTGGCTTCATACGAAAAATTGATTTCATTGGCCGCGTCGGTGGAGAAGAGTTTGCGCTGCTTCTGCCACGTGCCAATAAAGAGCCTGCGCTGGAAGTTGCGCAGCGTCTGCGCCTGATCTTGGCGGAGAAAAGCGTTGATATTGGTGACGCGACGATTAATTTCACTGTGAGTATTGGCGTTGCCGCACTGCGACCCACGACGCGTGATTTGCCAGATCTCATGCGCAACGCAGACGCTGCGCTCTACAAAGCCAAGCGTGAAGGCCGTAATCGCGCAGAAGCTTGGTTCGAGTGAATACGCCTCGGCCACGTGCGCTGTTCATTTCGCACGGGGCGCCGACGCTAGCGCTAGATAAAATCCCCGCGCATCAATTTTTGATTGAATTGGGCCAGCAGTTACCCAAGCCTCGCGCTGTGGTGGTGATCTCACCGCACTGGAGCGCGCCGCTATTTGCCATCAAACAAGATGAACGCTATCGGGCGTGGCATGACTTTGGTGGGTTTCCCGATGAGCTCTATCAAATTCAGTACGCGCCACCGGGCAACGCATCGCTCGCGGCGCGCATCGCCGAACATTTGCAGCACGCGCAAATTGCGACACGTATGGTCAGTGATGCGCGACTCGATCACGGCGTATGGGTGCCGCTCATGCTGATGTATCCGGAGGCGGATGTACCAGTGGTTAACGTTGCTTGCTTAGGGCGTGATCCGCAGGTGCACTACGATCTCGGTCGTGCGTTACGTGATGCGGTGGATGATGACGTGCTGATCATCGGCAGCGGTAGCGCGGTACACAACCTACATGAGCTCGCTGCGCCCGGCACTCCGCCAGCATCATGGGCTACGCGTTTTGATGATTGGATTAACGCACGCATTGAAGCGGGTGATCACGAAGCGCTGCTCGACTACCGCGCCCAAGCGCCAGATGCTGTACGTGCGCATCCCACCGAAGATCATTTGATGCCCTTATTTGTAGCGCTCGGTGTTGGTGGCGGCAAAGGTCATGCGCTGCACCAGAGTTTTTCATACGGCAATCTCAGCATGGCTTGTTATGGATTTTTCGTAGAGACCTAGCCTGTACTAGGCCAATGTTGATGCTAATCGCCCTAAAGTTTTTACGGCTTTTTCTACACGCGGCGTCCACGGATATCCAAAATTAAGTCGTATGCAGTTTCGATATTTTCTTTGCGCAGAAAAAATCGGGCCTGGTGCAATGCTGATGCCTTGATCGAGTGCCAGTTGGTGCAGTTGCAGCGCATCGACGGATTTCGGCAGTTCGATCCAAAGCATGTAACCGCCTTCAGGGCGTGTCATGCGGCAGCCTTCTGGAAAGTGTTGGCTGACTGCGCGCATCATTTCTTGGCACTGCGAAGCAAGCGTGTGACGCAGATGTCGCAGATGTCGCTCGTACGCGCCGTGTTTCAGGAACGCTGCGATCGCCGCTTGTGGCAGTGAGGCGGTGGAGAGCGTCGTCATCAATTTGATGCGTTCAACTTGTGTGCGATAGCGCCCCGCCGCGACCCAGCCCACGCGATAACCCGGCGCTAAACATTTTGAGAATGAGCCGCAGTGCAAAACGAGGCCTGATTTATCGAATGCCTTGGCAGGGCGTGGACGCTCTCCACCAAAGTAGAGTTCTGCGTACACATCATCTTCAATCAACGGCACGTCGTGATGTATGAGGAGTTTGATCAGCGTCGCTTTGTTTTCATCCGGCATGCACGCGCCGAGTGGATTCTGAAACGTGGTAACTAGAACGCAGGCTTTGATGTTGTGTGACTTGAGCGCGGCCTCTAGTGCGGTTAACTCAATGCCGGTGCGAGGATGTGTAGCGATCTCCACTGCGCGCAAGCCGAGACGTTCGATGGCCTGCAAGGTCGAGTAGAACGTTGGCGATTCAATCGCGACGGTGTCGCCTGGTCGCGTGACCGCCTGCAGGCTGAGATTGATCGCCTCTAGCGCACCACAGGTGATGACAATGTCATCGGGCGCAACCGCGCAACCGGATTCCAAATAGCGCAAAGCAATTTGATGCCGAAGCTCAGCATTGCCTGGTGGTAGATCATCAACACTGGCCCAAGTTTTTTGACGACGCGCCGCGGCTGCAGCCATGCGATTGAGTCGCGCCAGTGGGAACAACTCGGGACTTGGAAACGCAGAGCCCAGCGGCACCAGTTCGCGATGTTTGATTTGCTCCAGCACGCCAAACACCAGCTCGCTGACATCCAGCTGCACTGCGCGTGATTGCGGAGCAGTCGATTGAGGTTCTGGCGCAAAACCAGAATGCTGTGCCCGCACGTAGTAACCCGATTGCGGCCGTGCTTCGATCAGACCGCGTGCTTCCAGTTGATCAAACGCCTGTAACACCGTGCCTGCGCTGACCTTGTGCTGAGTGCTGGCTTTGCGCACAGATGGAATGCGTTGCCCAACACGCAGCGTGCCGCGCGCAATCAGCGAGGCAATCTCGTCTGCAATCTCTTGATAACGCGCCATGGCTGTTTGTTTCTGTCATTCAAACTGTACTAGTTAAATTGTACAGAAACTGAATCTGTTACAGGTGGCGGCACACACCTACCATCTCATTCGTGAATAAACCGTAGAGCGGAGATGAACATGAATGGCGAGATTGCAGAAACGCAGAAAGAGCAGGCCGGCTTCCTGGAAGTGATGCGCGCAGTGTTCTGGAGCTTTTTCGGCGTGCGCAGCAGCAAAGGCCGCAAAAGCGATGAGACTCGCATTGGGCCCTGGCAGGTCTTTATTGCAGGGTGGATTGGCGCGGCTGTGGTTGTCGCAATCCTGGTGGGGATTGTTCAGATCATCCTGCCGTAAGCATCAACGTGGCGTAGCAGTACCTGAATAGATGTAAGTCATCGGTCTAGGGCCGGGCAGGTACTGCTTCTCCAGTTCGCGCACCTCAAAACCGCCTTCATCAAGTAGGGCCGGAATATCTCGGTTTAGATGGCAGCCTCCTGCAATCGGTTTCCAGATCGGCATGAGGCGATGCTGCCAGCGGCGCACGCTTTCATCCGGCGCCAAGCCGTGTTCGCAAAACAAGAACTCGCCTTGCGGCTTGAGCACACGGCGCATTTCTTGAAGTGCGGGGATTACGTCGGGAATCGTACACAGCGTGAAGGTGCAGACGATGCTGTCGAAGCTCGCCGTCTCTGCCTGAATTTGTTGAATCACTAGCGGCACCGTTTCTACAGGAATAGAAATCTTCGCTGCGCGCTTGCGAGCCAAGGCGTGCATGCCGGTAGCTGGATCCACGCCGCAGATGTGCTGCACGCGAGTGGCATCGTAAAACTCCAGATTCAGACCCGTGCCAATACCAATCTCCAACACCCTGCCATGCGCGCGTGGCACTAATAGTGAGCGCTGCTTCATGATCTGACCTAGGCCGCAGGTGCAGTCGATCAGATGGGGCAGGATTTTGGTTTCGTAGAAGCTCATGGGTGCGTGGCTCTATTTAAGAGTGGCTGAAGGTTCCGCGTGCTTATTCTGCATTGGGACAAGTAATAGGTGTGGAGTCTCTTTAAGAGCGTGTAGAGACTTGGCTTGCCCGGCTAGATGGCTCGCTGCGCTCGGCCCTTCGGGCTGTATCTGCTGCGCAGATACACGCGCCACGGCTTTGCCGTGTCGTCGAACCAATCATTGTTTGCCGCTGGTTCGAATGTCCGTTGATCAAAGTGCAGCTCGATCGTGGGCTGAAGCTAGTAGACAAGAAATTGGTGCGCCCGGCTGGATTCGAACCAGCGGCCCTTGGTTTCGGAAACCAATACTCTATCCAACTGAGCTACGGGCGCGTGATGTGCTTAAAGAGATTGCGGGCCGCCGGGGCTGCTGGGGCCGACTTAAGGAGGCCAGTGGCGGCTCATAAATCTGTGGCGCGCAGGATACCCGCAAAAGAACACAGCCGCTATACTGGGCGTCTTAGAGCAAGATTTGGGAGCTGCAGGGTGTCGAATCAGAGCCACGATAACGAAAACCACGATAAGGTTTTCTTCAAGAATTTCTCATTGGTAATGGGTGGCCTTTTTGGCATCTTCTTCCTTTGCATCGTCGTTGCACGCATCATCACGCCAGCTCGTGAGTTGGATGCGGCCGGTCTTGCCAAGATCGAAACTGCCACTGCGCCGGTTGGCGAAGTGGTGACCGATCCAGCCGCACTAGAGCTGAAGCTCGCTGCTAACAAGCCAGCGCGTGCTGCTTACACCGGCGAACAGGTTGTCACCAAAGTCTGCGCAGCTTGCCACCAGACCGGCATGCTCGGTGCGCCGAAGATTGGCGACAAGGGCGAGTGGAACAAGCGCAAAGGCGCTGCAGGTGGTCTTGATGGCCTCGTTAAATTGGCAATCAAGGGCATCAATCAAATGCCTGCACGCGGCGGCGACTCTGATCTGAGCGACGACGAAGTTAAAGCTGCTGTTGAGTTCATTCTCAGCAAGTAAGCAGGCGTAGAGCGAAAGCTCTCGCATCGTAAAAAATAAAACGGCCAGCTAAAAGCTGGCCCGTTTTTTTGTGCCTCGTTTTAGGTCATTCCGCTCAATTTTGATGCACTGCAGCGCGCAGAAATTTTGCGGCAACAAAAGCAGCACCAAACGAGTGCGCAATGCAAAGCCATCTTAATTTTATGATTTAGAACAATAAAAGTAGGCAATAAAATTGATTGCATTTTCAGGTTTTTGATCAATTTCGTTTCTGAAAAAATTGGTATAAGCTCCGACGCGGGGGGGTAGTTAACAGTCCCTACATGTTCTTTTAATGTTTTATACGATCAACCAGTCAAGTGCTTGGCACGGCTGTTGCTGAGTATCTCTGGCTGCAATTCCAGCACATAGATAAACGTTGATAACGTCAAGGAGCCACATGCGTAAGAATATTATTGTTGCTATGGCCAGTCTGGCCTTCCTGCCGGCCGTAAGTTTCGCGGCTGCACCTACTCTCTCAGAAGT
>JAZKEM010000042.1:0-3970 GCA_040387055.1 Pseudomonadota bacterium
AAGCGGAGCAGCGTTGGACGCTGAGCCATATGTCCACCTCGATCCAAGCCGCGCGCATGGGATTTGGATTTTCCTGGTACCCGGAATATCGAATTCTCGATGAGATGAAAGCGGGCACGCTCAAGCCGCTGCCACTCAAAGAAGGCGCCGAACGTTACGCCGAGCTGTACCTGATCATCGCGGACCCAGAAGCTGCTGGCCCAGGCACGCGGCGACTCGCCGAGATTTTGCGTGGCTCCGTAGCGGAGGGTTGTACCCGTGCGCAGGAGTTGGGCCTGAGCGAGGTCAGCGACGCGCAAGTGCTGCCAACTCCTGTAATCGCT
Source organism: Pseudomonadota bacterium (assembly GCA_040387055.1). GTDB lineage: Bacteria > Pseudomonadota > Gammaproteobacteria > Nevskiales > Nevskiaceae > Stenotrophobium. The sequence continues at coordinate 324 of JAZKEM010000042.1, forward strand.
GGCAAGCCCAAGGTTAAAAAGAAGGCGTCTTAACACTTTGCTAGGCCCGCGGCGGACCCGATGATAATCATTATCATTTATACTGCGCGCATCGGGAGATCCGCCTAGGCGCGCTCCCGCGAAAGGGATTTACACACTAGCCAGCTTGAGTGCGACAGCGCCGGATGCACCCCGCGCTTTGCTCCAACAGCCAAAAAAAGTCGCCTGTATGCAGCCAGCGTTGCTGCTTGTTCGCGCACCACTCATTTAGGGAGTTTAGTTTTGAGCCAAGACAAGAAAGTAGGCGCTGCCGGTTCGATGCTGCCTCGCCGCACGGCAGTGTCGTTGATGGTTGCTGTGATGTTTGCCACCTTTGCAGCGCCGATGGTGATGGCCGCTGATGAAGCTGCGCCTGTGCAGCTCGAAACCGTCGTTGTGAATGCAAGTGCTGATGCTTCCGCACAAGGCTTGTCGAAAGCCTATGCCGGCGGCCAGGTCGCGCGTGGTGGTCGCGCCGGTATTCTCGGCACCAAAGATAATCTTGATACTCCCTTCTCCATCACCAGCTACACCAACGAACTGATCCAAGATCAGCAGGCGCAGAGTGTTGGCGAAGTTTTACAGAACGATGCGGGCGTGCGCATCGCACGTGGCTTTGGCAACTTCCAAGAATCTTTTTTCATTCGTGGCTTTCTTTTGAGCTCGGATGATATTGCGTACAACGGTCTCTACAGTCTGCTGCCTCGTCAGTACATTGCGACAGAACTATTTGAGCGTGTAGAAGTTCTGCGTGGTGCATCTGCATTTTTATCCGGCGCATCCCCAGGTGGCGATGGCGTTGGTGGTGCTGTGAACTTGTTGCCTAAGCGTGCGCCAAATGCGCCGCTGTCACGATTCACTGCCGGCTTTGATGGCGAACAATTCACGGATGCCATCGACGTTGCGCGTCGCTTTGGTTCAGATAAAGAATTTGGTGTACGCGTCAATGCGGCTTACCGCGACGGTGAGACCGCAGTAGATAACGAACAAACCAAATTGGGATTAGTCTCGGTTGGCTTCGACTGGCGCGGGCAATCTGCACGCGTATCGGCTGATCTGGGTTATCAAGACAATCAGCTTGATCAAACACGCCCCAATGTTTCTTTGGGCGCTTCAACATTTGTTCCGAAGGCGCCTGACGCCAGCACCAATTTTGCGCAGTCGTGGACTTACTCTAACGAGCGCGATCTGTTCGGCACGCTACGTGGCGAATACGACATCAGCAAGTCCATCACAGTTTGGCTTGCGTATGGTCTGCGTCGCAGTGAAGAAGCGAACTCTCTTGCGAATCCAACGATTAGTGACGCTAGCACTGGCGACGCAAGCACCTACCGTTTCGACAACACCCGCAAGGATCAAGTCAACACCGGTGAGTTGGGGCTGCGTTGGAAATTGGTAACGGGCCCTGTATCGCAAGAGCTGGTTTTCTCTGCATCGGCCTTTGAACTGAAGATTCGAAGCGCATATGCCTTCGACTTCATGACGACCCAAGCGACCAACATCTACGATCCCGTGGACTCGCCCAAGCCCGCATTCGGCTTGGGGGCTTTGTACGGCGGAGTTCTTGATGCGCCTTCACTCACAGGAAAAGTTCGGCTGACCAGTTATGCGATTGGCGACACCGTTGGTTTGTTCTCTGATCGCCTGTTGGTTACTTTGGGTGCGCGTCATCAGGAGATCAAGGTTGGCGTGAATTCGGACTACAGCAAGTCACGCACAAGTCCATCAGTCGCGGCCGTGTTCAAGGTCAACAAAATGCTTTCGGTGTATGGCAACTACATTGAAGGTTTAAGCCAAGGTGAAACCGCGCCGAGCACATTTGATTTCGGCATGGGCAACGGACCTGAGCCTGTAAATAATGCACTGGCGCAGCTTTCGCCTTATGTCACTAAGCAAAAAGAAGTAGGTGCTAAGTTTGATGCGGGCCGAATCGGCGGCAGCGTCGCGGTGTTTAGCACAGACAAGCCACGCGCCTTTGTGAATACAAATTTGGATTTCGTTGCATCAGGCAAAGATCAGCACCGTGGCGCTGAGTTGAATACCTATGGCGTTGTGGTCAACGGCTTGCGCGTGCTGGGTGGTGTGACATGGCTCGATGCGGTGCAAAAAGAAACCGGCAATGCGGCGGTAGATGATAACCGTGTGATCGGTGTGCCTCGTCTCCTCGGAAACGTGGGCGCGACCTGGGATATGCCGTGGACAGACGTGAGCTTGGATGCACGCGTTGTTTACACGGGCAGCAGCTATGCCGATGACGCCAACACACTCAAAGTGCCAGGCTGGACGCGCGTTGATCTTGGTGCACGCTACGGCATCGAATTGGGCGAGAACACGCTGACGCTGCGCGCACGAGTCGATAACGTTGCAGATAGAAACTACTGGGGATCCGTTGGCGGCTATCCTGGCGCCGGTTACTTAGTGGTTGGCGCACCGCGCACATTCGCGCTGAGCGCTTCGCTGGATTTTTAAGGTTTTAGAATGAACGCCTGCACGTTTAACGCAAGATGCGTGGACGTGCGGGTTTTTCTGTCTTCAGGGATTTAAATGCGATGACAACAGCTGCTACAACCACTCCCAAGTCCACCAGAGGTCGAGCGTGGTCTCGTGGAGTTCTGGCGGGGCCAGTGTGTTTCATCGTGTCTGCATTGGTTATGGCGGGCGCGGCGCTCTGGTATCCAGAAGGGCCGGCGCATATCAATAACATCGCAGTGCCTATCGCTTTGTTTCCTGCGATTTGGGCGGTGCTTTTTTTCTATCTCATGCTTGATCAGAAGCTAGGTCGTGCATGGACAGTTGCTGTTGTCTTGCTGGCTTTGCACACCGGCCTGATCGGCCACCATTTTTATGAAGTAGAAGCAGCTAAGAAATCGCAAGCTGCTGCAGTTCAGGCGGAGCCTGCAAAATGATTGAACTCAGCAAATCTCGTACAAAAGAACTGCTCGCCATTCATGGTTGGAGCGGCGTTTTTCTGGGCTTGTTGTTGTATGTGGTAATTCTCACGGGCTCGATTGCAGTTTTTGCGAGTGAGATCAGCCAGTGGTCAGCGCCATTGTCGCAGGCCATGTACAAGCTGCCTGATACTGGAATGGATGCGGCACTTCGCAAAGCGACAAACGATGTTGATCCAAAATTCCACGAAGATATTTTCTTCTTCTCGGATGCTGCGGGCCGTATTCGCATGTTCCTTCACATGCACGATAAAAAAGACGGAAAGCCTGAAGATCGTGGCGTGGAGTTTGATATTGATCCCAAGACCATGGCCGTTCTTGATCGGCGCGAAGGCTGGGGCGAAGACATTCAAGCAAACAATATCCCGAAGGCATTGGCAGACTTTTTTGTAGAGCTGCATGTCAGTCTGCACCTGCCAGATCCATGGGGTTTGTTGCTAACGGGCATTCTTGGTTTGGCGATGCTGGTTGCAGCGGTGACCGGTTTTCTCGTTCATCGTCATTTGATTCGCGAGTTGTTCACGCTGCGTCGCAAGAAAGATGTGCTGCTGACCCGTCGTGATGCACATGTGGTGGCGGGCACTTGGAACCTGCCGTTTTCATTCATCCTTGCTTTCACCGGTAGTTACTTCAGCTTCGCCGGTGCGTTCGCGATTCCTGCGATGGCGATGGTCGCGTTTG
>JAZKEM010000043.1:0-26163 GCA_040387055.1 Pseudomonadota bacterium
GGTGGCACTTCAACTTCCACGCCATTGACCTTGTAGCCAGTGCAGATGCGGATTACGTCGAGCTCGTCGAGCACATCGAGCTTGGTCACGCAGAGACCGCTAACGCTGTTGTTGAAGATCGAGCGACGAGCAGCCACTGCATCGAACCAACCGCAACGGCGTGGACGCTTGGTGACGGTGCCGTATTCCTGGCCCTTGTCACGGATGTGCTGGCCCAGATCGTTGTCCTGTTCCGTTGGGAAAGGACCGCTGCCGACGCGCGTGGCGTAAGCCTTGACGATGCCGAGTACGTAATTGAGTTCACGTGGGCCTACGCCCGTGCCCGTTGCAGCGCCACCAGCGGTGGTGTTGCTGGAGGTCACGTAGGGATAGGTCCCATGGTCGATATCGAGCAGCGCGCCCTGCGCACCTTCGAACAACACGTTGTCGCCACGCTTCAAATGCTGACGCAGTTCTTCAGTGACGTCAGCAACCATCGGACGAATGATTTCGGCATAGCCGAGCAATGCGTCGAGGGTTTCCTGAAAATCAACCGGATCAACCTTGTAGTAATTCTTCAAAACAAAGTTGTGATACGCCAGCAGTTCGCCAAGCTTGGCGGCCAGAATTTCACGATGGTACAGATCGCCAACGCGGATCGCGCGACGAGCAACCTTGTCTTCGTAAGCTGGGCCAATGCCCTTGCCGGTGGTGCCAATCTTGGCTTCGCCACGTGCGATTTCACGGGCCTGATCAAGCTTGACGTGCACAGGCAATACCAGCGGCGTTGCTTCTGAAACACGCAGGCGATTGCGAACGGTTGCACCGGTGGCCTCAACCTTTTCAATTTCCTTGATCAGGTCAGGCAGAGAGAGCACGACGCCATTGCCGATAAGGCAAGCAACACCCGGGCGCATGATGCCGGAGGGGATCAGGTTAAGCGCCGTCTTAATGCCGTTGATGACCAGCGTATGACCTGCGTTGTGACCGCCTTGAAAACGGACAACAGCCTGCGCGCGGTCGGTCAACAGATCGACGACCTTCCCCTTCCCTTCGTCACCCCATTGAGCGCCGATAACAACTACGGTTTTACCCATGTTTCTCTCTTCAATTCAAAACAAATACAGCAAAATGGTTTAACGCTTTTTCTTGCTTACAACTTTCTTGGCTTTCTTAGCGACAGCCTTCTTAGCAGGAGCGGCGTTCGTTGAAGCGCCCAAGCGCAGCAACTCGTTAATGTCTGCAGAAAATCCTGTGGCCGGACGCGCCACCCCAAACTCATGGCCAACGCCGTCATAGCGTCCGCCGCGTGCAAGTTCACGACCATGGCCCGGTACAAATGCGGCGTAGACCATGCCGGTTTGATAACGGTAACCACGCAGCTCTGCCAAATCGATATGGATTGGCAGTTTCTTAAATTTACGTTGCAGCTCGGTGGCAGATTGCTCCAGCACATCCAAAGCCTGCATCACTTCATCACCAGCAGAAGCCAGCACCTCACGTGCACGTGCAATAACGCTGATATCGCCATTGAGCTGAATCAGCTCACTGAGCAATTTGGCGACGCGCGGTTGCATGCGACGTGCTTTAGCGAATTCGGCAAAGTCTGGCAGCGACTTACGCTGCAAGATATCGAACAGCGCGGACTCGTCTTCTTCATCCAGTTTCAAACGCGCAGCAATCGCGCGGTAGACGCCAACGTGGCCCAGATCAAGATGTACATCTTCAACGCCAGCAAGCTCCAGCGTCTTCAACATCATGCGCAGGATTTCGAGGTCAGCGCTGAGGTTCTCTTCGCCGAAAATTTCGCAGCCGACCTGACGCGGTGAACGAGTGCCGCCCAAACTATCTGGCTGCGTGCGAAGCACGGTGCCGAGATAGCAAAGGCGAACCAACGGAACATCGGCATACCGACGCGCAGCAATGCGCGCAGCTTGTGGCGTCATGTCCGCACGAATACCGAGCAAGCGGCCACTTGCCGGATCTGTCAGCTTGAAAGTTTGACGCTCCAAATCCTGCGCAGCGCCAGTGAGCAAAGTATCCAAATGCTCAAGCAGCGGCGGCAAAATCAGTTCGTAACCAGCAGCACGATAATGATCGAGCAGCTTGCGACGCAGATCTTCAAGCTGCCAAGAGAATGGCGGCAGGGCTTCTTCCATGCCGTCAGGCAGCATCCAGCGTTTCGTCGACATATTCAGACGAGCCTATTTTCCGGTGCCATTAAAGTGGCGGAAAAATTGACCCTTAGGCTCCAACACCAGAACATCTTTCTTGCTGCTGAAGGCATCGCGATAAATATTGAGGCTGCGATAGAAGCTGTAGAACTCAGCGTCTTGGCCATAAGCCTTGGCGTAGGTTTCTGAAGCCTTGGCGTCGCCCAGACCGCGAATCTTTTCAGCATCGCGATAAGAATCGGCGATGGTGGTTTGGGCCGAACGATCCGCTTCTGCGCGAATCTTTTCAGCTTCTTCCGCGCCACGTGCACGCAGGTCAGAAGCAACACGCGTACGTTCTGCACGCATGCGCTCGTAAACCGAGCCGCTCACTTCCTTCGGAAGATTGATGCTCTTAACGCGCACATCAACCACTTCGATACCAAGATTTTTAACCTTGCTGGAAATCGATTTGCTCAGCGTGCGCATGATTTCATCACGCTCACCTGAAATCGCTTGCTGGATCGTGCGCGCACCAAATTCACCACGCAGGCTGGTATTCACAATGCCAGCCAAGCGATCCATTGCCGACGCACTCGAACCACCGGTAGCTTGGTAGTAGGTCGTGAGATTGGCGATGCGCCACTTCACGAAGAAGTCGACTTCAACGTTCTTTTTCTCAACCGTTAAAAAGTTTTCGACCTGGTTATCCATCGTCAGGATACGGCCATCAAACTTTTCTACGTCTTGGAAAAACGGAATTTTTGCGTGCAAACCTGGGAAGTATTCAACAGGCAACAACTCACCCATCTGCTTCACGATTGCGCGCTCGCGCTGATCGACAACAAAGAATGTGCTGTTAACCGTCAAGAAAACGCCGAAGAAAACGGCAAGCCAAAAAAGTGGTGAATTTTTCATTCGCGGCCCCTGTCGCGCGCACGCGGAGCATCGTTGTTAGGCGTCATAGGTAAAGCGCCGCTATCAGACTGAGCCGATGGCATTACGCTCGCTGTGTTAGGCACGCTGTTGTTCTGCGCATCTGGCATCGACGGCTGGTTCTTCATGATCTGATCCAAAGGCAGATAGATCATTGAGCCAGACTTGCTGACATCAATCAGCACTTTGCTGCTGTTGGTCAACACGCTATTCATGCTGTCGAGATATAAGCGCTCACGAGTAACTTTAGGTGACTTGCGATATTCGGCAACCAACTGACTGAAACGTGAAGCATCACCCTGTGCTTTGGCGATCACTTGATCACGATACGCGGTGGCTTCTGCCATCTGGCGAGCAGCCGCACCACGTGCACGTGGCAGACGATCGTTTGCATAAGCTTCAGCTTCGTTCTTCAAACGCTGCTGATCTTCGCGAGCTTTAATTGCGTCAGCAAAAGCAGCCTGCACGAGCTCAGGTGGCTGCGCTTGCTGCAAGTTGACTTCGGTAACGCTGAGGCCTGTTTTGTATTCGCTCAGACGCTGCTGCAGCAACTGCTTGGTGCGTGATGCAACTTCGTCGCGACCATCGGTCAAAATGAAGTCCATTGCACTCTGACCCACCACTTCACGCACCGCAGCCTTGGTGGCTTGGCGCAAAGTCATATCGGGATCATCAACGTTGAACAGATAATCTTCGGCTGAAGAAACCGTGTACTGAACCGACAGTTCGACGTCGACGATGTTTTCGTCTTTGGTCAGCATCACGGCGCGATCGGTCACCGAACGCACGCCAGTCACGTTGACGATTTCTTCCTTTTCCACTGGCCAAGGCAGATGCCAGTGCATACCAGGGCCAGAAGTGCCGACCTTGCTGCCAAAGCGCAGCACAACACCGCGCTCCTGCTCATCGACGACATAAAAGCCGGACGCGGCCCAAATCAAGCCGAGGGCGGCGATCAGCAAGCCTGCCAAACCGGAAGGCAGCGGCAGACCACCACTTGATCCGCCGGGTGTTTTGTTGCCAGTAAAACGCTGCTTCAAACGCTTCAGCATTTCTTCTAAATCTGGTGGGCCCTGTTTGTCTTTGGGTCCCTGATTCCACGGGTCACGGCCGGGGCCAGGCTCATTCCAAGCCATTGCTTACTCCGAATTTCATAAAACCTTCTAAGGGTTGTGTTGGGTCGCCAGAATGCGAAAAAGCGGTGCTACAGACGGCGTAGGCGCGACTATACAGGGGGCCAACTAATTGAATTGTGAATTTTAAGGGGATACCGCCCATTCCTCAATGATATTCAAGGTTTCTGGCGGTTTTACCCCTGCCGCGGCACATAAACCGCGCAGGCGTTCCCCCGGCATAGAGACCTTGAGATGAAAATTGCCCTGCTCATCCAAAAATTCAGACTTGATGGCGTGATGCGCAAATAATTGCGCACGAAGCTTTGCTGCAGCTGGGGGTAAAACCAGCTCGTATTCGGCAAGATCATGGCGAAGAAGTTCCGCGATGGCGGTACGCAGCAGGTCCATGCCGAGATTGTCTTTGGCTGAGACGAATACCCGCATCGGACGGCCGTGCTCATCTCGCTCGATTCGCGGCTGCTCGTCTTCGCGCAGATCGATTTTGTTGAAGACCTCCAACTGAGGCACCTGCTCTGCCTCAATCTCCAGCAATACATCGTTAACCTGCTGGATGCGCGTCATACGCTCAGGATCGGCACTATCAATGACGTGCAGCAGCAGATCGGCTTCACGGGCTTCTTCCAGCGTGGCGCGAAAAGCTGCAACGAGGTCATGAGGCAAATCGCGGATAAATCCAACCGTATCGGCGATCAGTGCCAATTCGCCGCCAGGCAATTCCAACCTGCGAACGGTGGTGTCCAGCGTCGCAAACAGTTTGCTGGAGGCGTAAATCGAATCCCCCGTCAGCGTATTGAACAGCGTCGATTTGCCTGCGTTGGTATAGCCGACGATGGAAACCGTAGGAATATTGGATTTAACGCGTGCCAAGCGATTCTGATTGCGGCGTGAGCGCACTGTTTCCAGATGACGCTTGAGTGTGGAAATACGTTCTTTAGAAAGTCGGCGATCCATTTCCAACTGCGCTTCACCAGCTCCGCGCAGGCCAGTACCGCCGCCACGCTGACGATCCAAGTGCGTCCAACCGCGTACGAGACGACTCGCATTGTGCTGCAACAGTGCCAGCTCAACCTGCAATTTGCCTTCGTGCGAACGCGCACGCTGGGCAAAGATATTCAGAATCAGGCCGACGCGGCCCGATACGCGGCACTTCACCACTTTTTCGAGATTGCGTTCTTGGCTGGAAGAGAGATCGTGATTGAAGATCACGAGTTCCGCGCGGTGCGTGGCCACAGCTGCAGCGACTTCATCCGCCTTGCCACTGCCGATGAACAGGCCCGGATCGGGCTTTTGGCGTGAGCCGCCAATCACTGTCAGGATTTCTACACCCGCTGAACGGGCGAGTTCTTCGAACTCCCGCCGATCGCTATCGAAATCGGTCGACGGGAATTCCAGATGAACAAGAACGGCCTTCTGGCCAGACTTTGGCCGTTCAAACATCGTGAATACGGTTCACCACTATCTTCAGGAAAACCTGCAGTTTGCGGTGCCGGATCAGATTAATTGCCTGCTGGAGGAGCTTCGGCGTGGCCGTCATCAGCGCCCAGCTCAGCGCCTTCTGCGTCATACACGCGCACAGCACGTGCGGGCACAACCGTTGAAATGGCGTGCTTGTAGACCATCTGGCTGACGCTGTTTTTCAGCAGAACGACAAACGAGTCGAAAGATTCAATTTGTCCCTGCAACTTGATGCCGTTGACCAAGTAAATAGAGACAGGAATGCGCTCCTTACGAAGGGCATTGAGGAACGGTTCTTGTAGTGTGTGACCTTTGGACATTGTTCTAATCCTTATTTTACGTATCGCGGGCATGTCGCCGCGGTGATCCCCGAGGCTGAAAGTGTATCAGCCGTTTTATATGGCTGTCATTTCAGCAATTGCAAGGCTTCATTTAATAAATTATCCGATGCAGGATCCAGCCACTGCACCGCCGTTTCGGAGCGCAGCCAGGTAATTTGTCGTTTGGCGAACTGACGGGTGGCTGCGATGCCTCGCTCGGTCGCATCTGCAAGGCTATCCCGCCCGTCTAGATGCTCCCAAAGCTGCCTGTAACCGACTGCTCTAATTGAAGGAAGTTCAATATTCAGGTCGCCGCGAGCCTTGAGCTTGGCGACTTCTTCAAGGAAGCCTTCACGCATCATCTGATGGAAACGCAGGGCGATTCTTTCGTGCAATTCCTCACGAGAGGCCGGATTGAGGCCAATTTTGATCAATTTTCCAGCAAGGCCATGGGTTTTGGCCTGTGCATAAAATTCGGTCGGTGAGCGTCCGCTCAACTCAATAATCTCGAGCGCACGCTGGATGCGTTGTTGATCATTGGGATGCAGCCGCGCCGCAGTAACGGGATCTTTTACGGCCAATTCGGCGTGCAAAGCCGGCCAGCCCTCGACTAACGCCCTCGCCTCAATCCGACTCCGCAACACCGGATCAGCCGCAGGCAAATCACTGAGTCCGTACTGCAAAGCCCGGTAATAGAGCATGGTGCCGCCTACGAGCAGCGGAATTTTCCCGCGCTCACGGATAGCGGCAATCAGCGGCAAAGCGTCATCTCGGAATCTGGCGGCTGAGTAGGCTTCGGATGGATCCAGCAGGTCAATCAGGTGATGTGGCACTTTGGCCAGCGTCGCGGCATCCGGCTTGGCCGAACCAATATCCATGCCGCGATACACCTGTGCAGAGTCGACGCTGATGATTTCGACTGGCAGATGCTCTGCCAGCGCTAAGGAAAGTCCCGTTTTACCGGAGGCCGTGGGCCCCATCAGGAAAACGACTGGGATATCGGTTTTAGCGCCCACGCAAAAAGAGCCTGTCGAGCTCAGCCATATCAACCTGCACCCAAGTCGGTCGACCGTGATTACATTGGCCAGATAACTCCGTGCGTTCCATATCGCGCAGCAAGCCATCCATTTCCGGCAAGGTCAGACGGCGATTCGCTTTGATCGCTGCCTTGCAAGCCATGTCCGCCATGATGCGGTGCTGTGCATCAAGGACTTCGCCCAGATGAGTCGTGTTGGTTCGGCGATCTTCATCAGAAGCCAGTTCACGCAATAGCGTTGCTATGTCTTGGCCAGCCAACAATGGCGGCACTGCACGCACAATGATGGAGGCCGGACCCGCACGATCTAATTCCAGACCGTAGCGACGCAATTCTTCATGACGCGATTCGAGCGCATCAGCGGCTTCTTCATCTAGGCTGATTTGTTCAGGCACCAGCAAAGCCTGCGATGGAATGCCGCCATGCGTGAGCTGCTGCTTGAACTGTTCATAAAGCACGCGCTCGTGTGCAGCGTGCGCGTCCACCAAAATCAAACCAGTGTTGTTTTGCGCAAGGATATAAACGCCGTGTAACTGCGCCAAAGCATGGCCCAGCGGATATTCCGCTGCGGACTCTTGCAAGGCAGACGTCGTTGTCGTCGAAGAAGTCCACAAACTCTCAACAGCACTAGATGATTCACGCACCGAAAAGTTTTGCGATGAGTAACTCGGCGATGAATAGCCTGACGACGAATAACTCGGCGTTGCATAACGCATCGGCTGCTGCACCGACATATTCGTCGCAGGTTCTGCAAAATGTGCGTGATGATGTTGCTCAGGCTCTGGGCGCTGTCGACGCAGCAACTGATGAACCGCACCGAATAAAAAGTCATGCACGCGCGCTGACTCACGAAAGCGCACTTCGGTTTTCTGTGGATGCACGTTGACATCAACGCCAACGGGATCCAATTCCAGATACAACACAAACGCTGGGTAATGCGTGGAGTGCATCGCGTCTGCAAACGCACGACGCAGCGCATGACCTAAGAGTTTGTCGCGCACGGCGCGGCCGTTGACATAAAGGTATTGAAGGTCTGCTTGCGTGCGCGCAAAGCTGGGCAAGCCGACCCAACCTTGCAGCGACAAACCCATGCGCTGCTCATCAATACGAATCGCGTTACGCAAAAAATCATCGCCGCAGATCTGCGCCACTCGCGCTTCACGCTCAGGCTCAGAATTGGCGGGCGCTAAATCCAGCACGCGACGCTGGTTATGTTTGAGCATGAATCCCGCATCGAAGCGACACAGTGCAATGCGATTGATGAACTGGCTGATATGACGGAACTCAGTCGACTCTGCCTTCATGAATTTGCGACGCGCCGGCGTGTTGTAGAACAAATCGCAGGCTTCAACAGTGGTGCCTACAGCATGAGCTGCTGGCTTCGGCTCTTCGTTTGTAAACTCACCAGAACCTGAAACTTGCCACCCATGCGAGGCAGCAGCGACGCGTGAAGTCAGCGTCAGTCTTGATACCGAGAGAATGCTGGGCAAGGCTTCACCGCGAAAACCAAGGCTTCCCACGCGCTCAAGATCATCCAGATTTTGGATCTTGCTGGTGGCGTGTCGCTGCAAAGCAACGGGCAGTTCTTCGCGTGGAATACCTGAGCCGTTATCACGGATGCGAATCAGGTTTAAGCCGCCCTGCTCGACTTCAATTTCAACGCGAGTAGCACCCGCGTCCAAACTGTTCTCAACGAGTTCTTTAACCACTGCAGACGGGCGCTCAACAACTTCACCAGCTTTGATCTGGTTGATGAGTTGGTCAGGAAGAATACGGATGGACATGCGTGACAGGCTCGTTGAAGGCGCAAAGCTTAAACGAGATCACCTGTATGGCGCATGCATTTTCCAGGAAGCGCCTACTGTTGGTGCGCTACTTCGGGCATCCGTTTAGCCTGTCGTATCTCGTTCGCCGACCGCGTCGCTCCTGCGCATTCGGCAACTGCTCCTGCGTTTCTCTACTTCGGGTATCCATACCCTCACCTGCGCCCGCGACGTACAGGCCATCCATGGCCATAAAAACACCAGCTATGGCGAAGTCAAAGGGGGTTAAGCGTATTGATTACGAGCGTGCTGAGCCAGAACGAATCGATGACTTCTTGCTGGTCTTACGCTTCAGTTTTACTTCGACGATGCGCGGTTTAGCTTTGCGCACGCTAGGTTCTGGCTTTTCCGAAGGCTGATTCACCACAACTTGCTGCTGTGGACGATAGCTTTGAAAGTAGCCCTTGATGCCACTGAGCATCGACTCAGCCATCTGCTGTTGATAGTCAGGGCTGGCCAGCTGCCGCTCTTCTTCAGGGTTAGTGATAAACGCGGTCTCAACCAACACCGACGGAATATCCGGTGCCTTGAGTACAGCAAATCCAGCCTGCTGAACTTGGTCTTTTTGCAGGTTATTAATTTGGCCCAACGAACTGAGCATGCGGCTGCCCAGATCAAAACTGGCTTCCATCGTCGCGCTCTGCGACAGATCAATCAGCACTGCCGCCAGATCGTGATCCTTGTCTTGGATTTCAATACCGCCAACAAGATCTGCGGAGTTTTCTTGATTCGCCAACCAGCGCGCATGTTCACTCGTTGCGCCGCGTGGTGACAGCACATAAACAGCGCTGCCATGCATATCTGGACGATGTAGCGCATTGCAGTGAACTGAGACAAACAGATCTGCCTGCACTTTGCGTGCGCGCTGTACGCGTTCACGCAGACCCACGTAGTAGTCGCCGTCACGCGTCATCACGGCTTTCATGCCGGGTTGCTCGTTGATCAAGCGAACCAAGCGGCGAGCAATCGCCAAGGACACTTCTTTTTCTTGTACGCCGGTAGGACCAATCGCACCTGGATCTTCACCGCCGTGACCAGCGTCAACTGCAATGACGATAGGCTTTTCGGTCAAACGAATGCCCGGCTTGGTCATTACAGCAGCTTGAGCCTGAGCTTGCGGCGCAACGGCAACCGGAGGAGGAGGCGCAGGAATTACTTTGGCAGGGGCTGCAGGCGCGATCGGCTGTGGTGCTGGAGTTGGCGCAGGTGCAGCTGAACTCGTCGCAGGGACAACATCAATCAGATCCACAACGAGTCGATGGCCATAAGCGCCATTCGGCTGAATGCTGAAGCTCTTGGGATTAACCGGCTTGGAAACTTCAAGCACAACGCGCGTAGCACCATCATCTCTTGCGCCATAGCGCATTTTGGTGACGACGCCTTTTAGCGCAGCTTTGTTAATGAAGTCAGTCGCGCTTTTCTTATCGACGCTAGTGATGTCGATGACAACGCGATCAGGATTGTTGAGGGTGAAAACCTTGTGCTGCACTTCGTCGCTGAGATCAAAAACCAGACGTGTGCTTTCGGGGCTGTCCCATAAACGCAGGTCGCGCAACTCCGCAGCACTCGCTAGATGCGAGGTGCTAAGCAAAGCGATCAGAATCAAAAATCTGCGCATGGCCGCATTTCGTTTGCGTTGTGGATTGAAGAGTAGCGTGACAATTTATGCAATGCAAGTACTTTATTCTATGTAAACAAGATAGATAGCGAATATCTTTAAAGTCGTTTACTCAATATGCCTCTTAACTAAGCTTTGAAACCAGCTGTCGGCCTGCCTCGGAAAGCCCCAGCACATCCGCTTTGCGGGCAAGTTCTGCCACGCTTAGCGTGATGGAAATATCCGCAGAAGGTAACAAATCGCCCCCTTTTTCAGGCCACTCCACCAGCCACAAGGTCTGCGCTGGGGGGTAATCGGTCAAGCCAAGGTTATGAAGTTCTGCCGGATCGTTAAGGCGATAAAGGTCCATATGCAAAAAGTCACGCCCCTGCACGCTATACAGCTCCATTAGCGTGTACGTAGGACTGCGTATTGTGCCAGTTACGCCCAGCTCACGGAGCAGCTGTCGCGCTAGGGTCGTCTTGCCCGCCCCTAGGTCGCCAAACAAAAAAATAACCAAGCCGGAGCCGGCACTCTTTAAAGCGTGGGCAATGGCTGCTCCTAAGGCCTCAGTCGCTGAGGCATCGGGAAGATCCAATTTCATGGATTCACTACCGCGCGTAGCTCGGCGAGTAAATCGGTTGGCAACAGACCGCGCATACCCTGAGCAGCAGCACGGTCACCTGCTACAGCATGAGCCAAAACACCTGTATTCGCAGCCCGCTCCAGCGCTTGGCCCTGGGCAATACACGCAGCAATCATTCCAGTCAGCACATCGCCCATCCCGGCCACAGCCATGCCTGGATTGCCGTAAGGACACAGTGAAAGCCTATGCCCTTGGATCAGCGTGCCAGCTCCCTTGAGCACAACCGTGCCGCCATAGCGCGCTTGCAGCGCGTCAATTGCGGCAGGTCGATCATTCTGAATTTCTTCAGTCGTAACTCCCAGCATTCGCGCAGCTTCACCGGGATGCGGCGTTAGTACCCAGTTGTCTCGCTTAAACGATGTGCTCGCAAGCAGGTTCAGCGCATCCGCATCGACAACCAATGGCAGTTGCGACAGTAATGCACGCGCAAATAAAGCGCGGCCCCAGGCCTCTTGGCCTAGACCGGGGCCAATCGCAATCACGGTGGCCTGATTCATCAGCGGCGTTAGTTCATCGACATTCTCAACGCGGCGACACATTAATTCTGGTTGCGCTGGCGTTAATACCAAAGCGTGGGAGCCACGCGTTGCCAAACTGACCAAGCCCGCGCCAGATCGCAATGCTGCCTGCCCAGCCAACAAAGCTGCGCCGGACATGCCGCTGTCACCACCAATCACCAACACGTGACCATGCGAGCCCTTGTGGCTATTGCGCGCACGCTTGGGCAACCAAGCCGCAAGATCACTACCGTCTTGCAGCGTCGCCAAAGGCTCCATTGCATCGTAGTTCTGTGCTGGAATATTGAGCGCATCCAACACAATTTCGCCGGCGCAATCGACGCCAGCGCCGGTGTAAAGACCTACCTTGTTGCCAATAAATGTGATGGTCATGTTGGCGCGTACAGCGGTGCCATAAACACGGCCCGTGCCTGCGTCCAGTCCGGACGGAACATCAATCGCCAGCACCCAAGCGCCCTGCTCGCGCGCCTGATTAATTGCATCCACTGCAGTTGCCAAGTCACCCGACAAGTCTCGCTTTACGCCAATGCCCAGCAAGGCATCAACGATGACTTCGGCTCCAAGCAAACTATCTGGCTGCAATGGCTGCACCATGCCCCCTGCTTTTAACCAGGACGCACGGGCGGTCAGTGCATCGCCCGACGTGGGGGCCGGGCCCACTTGCCACACTCGAACATTGCGACCGACAGCATTCGCTAGGCGCGCAATTTCGTAGCCATCGCCGCCATTATTCCCAGAGCCACAGAGCACATCGATGCGCCTAGCGTTAGGCCTTGACCGTTGCAGCGCGAGCCAGGAGGCATGCCCGGCTCGCTGCATCAGAATATGTCCAGCTATTCCGCCTTCCATGGCGGCACTATCCAACTCACGAATTTGCGTGGCGGAATACAATTTGCGGGATTTAGTGTTCATAGCAACAGTATAAGAGCAGCCATTCTCACCGTGACCAGTTCCACGCCCATTTTTGATGATCTCCCTGTCAGCATTCAGCGATGGGCACGAGAACTCGGCTTTGCAGATGCTGGGATTGCCGAACTACAGCTAGGAGATGACCTTGATCATCTACGCCAATGGCTAGATCAGGGCATGCATGGCGGGATGGACTTTATGCAGCGCAATCTGGACTTGCGCGAGCACCCTGCCCAGCTGCGCCCAGGCACGCTCAGCGTCATTTCTGCGCGCCTCGATTATCGTCCACATGCAGAAGCCGCAGAACGCGTGCTCAAAGATGGCGAGCGCGCCTATATTTCACGTTATGCGCTAGGCCGTGACTACCACCGATTGATGCGCGCACGCCTGCTCAAACTCGGCAAAAAAATCGAAGAAGCCATCGGCCCTCACGGCTATCGCGTTTTCTCCGACAGTGCACCAGCCCTGGAAAAAGCCTTGGCGCGAAACGCTCGCTTGGGTTGGATTGGAAAGAACACACTGCTGCTCAACAAAGATGCAGGCTCGTGGTTTTTCCTAGGCGAAATCTATACCGATCTTGCTCTGCCAGTGAGCACTGCAGAGCAAGTAGAGAATCGCTGCGGCAAATGCAGCGCATGCATGAAGATTTGTCCGACACAGGCTTTTATCGGCCCATACAAACTGGATGCGCGACGCTGCATTTCTTATCTGACCATTGAACATCACGGCGCTATTCCCTTGGAGTTGCGCCCGATGATGGGTAATCGCATTTTCGGTTGCGATGACTGTCAGTTGGTTTGTCCGTGGAATCGTTACGCCAAGCTTACGAACGAGCCAGATTTTGCGCCGAGACACAGTCTCGATAGCGTCAAATTGACCGAGCTCTTTTCATGGAGTGAAGAACAGTGGTTATCGCGCACTGAAGGAATGGCATTACGCCGCGCCGGATACAACCGTTGGCTGAGAAATATTGCAGTTGCTCTTGGCAACGCGCCGAAAAATGTTGAAGTGATCAGCGCATTACAAACGCGCGCTGAATTTCCGGACGAGATCGTTCGCGAACATGTCGCGTGGGCGCTACAACAGCAGACACAGACCGCTTAAGAGATACGCTTAAGCAAGCTGCGTGTTGAACCATCCAGCGGCGTATCTTTGCCGGACATAGCCATCAACACGTGCTGCGCCAACTGCTTGCCTAGCTCGACACCCCATTGATCAAACGGGTTGATATTCCAGATCACGCTTTGCACGAACGTGCGATGTTCGTAGAGCGCCAATAGCGCGCCCAAATGATAGGGATCAACTGTCGAAAGTAGCAGCGTATTGCTTGGACGATCGCCAGTGAAAACACGATGCGGAATGGCCGCCTCAAGTGCATCACCTTTCAAACCTTTAGCAATCAACTCTTCGCGCACTTCATCCGCCGTTTTGCCGCGCATCATCGCAGCGCTCTGCGCAAAACAGTTCGCGATCAACATCTGATGCTGATCCGCCAGATCGTGTTCAGCCTGAATGGGGAGAATAAAATCAACGGCGTGAATTGCTGGGCCCTGGTGCAGCATTTGGAAAAATGCGTGCTGACCATTGGTGCCCACATCCCCCCAAAGCGCAGGTGTGGTTGCGTAATCAACCTTGCGACCTTGGCGATCAACGCCCTTGCCGTTGGATTCCATCTCAAGCTGCTGCAGCCATGCTGTGATGTGAACCAAGCGCTGCGAATAAGGCGCAAGACAGTGAGTCGTACAACCCAGAAAATTATTGTTCCAGACTGCCAGCATCGCCATCAACACTGGCATATTCGATGCCCACGGCGCAGTTCTGAAATGTTCATCCATGGCACGTGCGCCATCAAGAAACTGACGGAAACGCTCCGGACCAATCGCGATCAAAATTGGCAAGCCAACAGCTGACCACAGCGAATAACGTCCGCCAACCCATTCCCAGAAACCAAACATATTTTCAGCGTGAATTCCGAACTTCGCGACTTCTGCACGCGAGGTCGACACCGCGACAAAGTGCTTCGGAATCGCTGACTCTGGTGCGCTCCGCAAGAACCAACGCCGTGCGGCATGCGCATTGGCCATTGTCTCCTGCGTCGTAAACGTTTTTGATGTGACGATGACCAGCGTAGTTGCTGGTTCTAACGTTTTCAGCAACGCGGTTAATTGAGCGGCATCAACATTAGAAACAAAATGTGCATGTGGACCATCTGCAAATGAATCCAATGCAACGCAAGCCATATGCGGTCCAAGATCAGAACCGCCGATGCCAATATTCACAACATCAGTAATCTTTTTGCCGCTGTGCCCGCTCCACTGGCCATTACGCACGCGCGTAGCAAAGGCATTGAGGCGTTGCAGTTCTGCATGGACAACCGGGACAACGTTGACGCCATTGATCGGCATCACAGCCGTTTCTGGCGCACGCAAGGCCATGTGGCCTGCCGCGCGACCTTCTGTCGTATTCACAGCCTCGCCAGAAAATAATTTGTGCCGCCACTCAGTGAGGTGCTGCTGATCAGCCAGATTCATCAGCAGACCAATCGTCTCGGCATCAATCTTTTGCTTTGAAAAGTCCAGATGCAGGCCAACAGCATCGCGTGAAAATCTGGCCGGCCGCTCTTCATCACGCGCAAATAGCTGCACAACGCGCTGTGGACGAAGTTCTTCAGCTTTTGCTTGCAGAGCAAGCCACGCTGGGCTCTGGGTCAGCTTGGACATTAAGTGAAAATTGTTTCCGAAGTATCTGTAAAGCTTAAACGTTCGCCTGTCGCAGGCATAGCTTTAAGCGCAAATCAGATAACGATTACAGCCAGTGATAATTGAAGCTGATACTGACGCGTTCTTCATCGATCAGACTGGCAGGCACTTCATGGCGCAGCCAGCTTTCGAACATGATCACATGCCCAGCCTTGGCCGGATAAATGATATGCGCCTGCTGCTCAGGCTTTTTCGCCGTCTTGCGCGCCGGCGCCGCCATCATGTGCGTGAGGCGTGGGTCTTCAAACTTCAGCCCAGAGCATCCACGTGGCGTTCTGACGTAGTAGGTCCCACTGACGATGGCTTGTGGATGTACATGAAAGCTATGCGCACAACCACGCGGCATAACGTTGACCCAGCAATCAGTCATCTGCAGTTTGCCGCCGCGCAGATCCCAATCCTGCGCACGCGAGTACACGCGCACATGGCGGTCAATTTCCTTACGGAGTTGGTCAAAAGTTGAGGAGAAACGGTGTAACTGATCCATCGAGCCATAGCTTGTATAGCCGCCTGGATAATTTTTAACTGACCAGTTCACCCCGGGCTGATCATATTCCCGGATCTGGTAGCTTTCCCGTAGGAGTTCCGCATTGAACGCCTGCCCTCCTTTGGAGAGCAGGCGTTCTGCGTAGATCAGCGTGGGAAACCACGCTTGAAGCTTTTTCACGTGCAACGACCAACCTGATATCAGGCAGCCTGCATCGCGATGGTGTTGGTCGAGCGCACGACGCGGTTCTGTGCGTCGCAGTAAACCAACTTCGGCTTGTGAACCTTGGCTTCGGCCGCTTCAAAATTGGCGTAAGCGCAAATGATCACGCGATCGCCTACGCGAGCCTTGTGAGCGGCAGCGCCGTTAACCGAAATGATGCCGGAACCAGGCTCAGCCAAGATGGCATAGGTCGTAAAACGCTCGCCGTTGGTGATGTTGTAGATCTGAATCTGTTCGAATTCCACGATCCCAGCCAGGTCCAGCAGGCGTGAGTCGATAGCGCAGGAACCGTCATAGTCGAGCTCCGCGTGAGTAACGCGAGCTTGATGAAGTTTGCACTTCAGCATATTGAGCTGCATGGCTTTTTCCGATTTGGGGAACGGCGGGCGGCCCACTAAGACATACGCCCTACATTCAATACTTTAGAAAAGCGGGTGGCCCAATAAGACATACACCCGTCGTCTGTGAACGATGTCACGGATCGAAGGGTTATAAGTTTAGTCGATTTTGGGCCGTCATTAAACTGTTACAGACGCTTACAGGGCCAAACTGACGTTATCGATCAGACGGGTCTTGCCCAAATAAGCCGCCGCAAGGATCACAAACTCCTTGCTATCACGCTTTGGCTCGCTCAAATCAGGGGCGCGAACCTCAAGATATTGCGGCCTGAAATGGCTGGCTTCCAGACGCTTAATACCGGTATAGCAAAGCGCCGGGAAATCACGACGCCCTGCCCTGAGCTTGTCAGCAACCTCACACAAGGTCGCATACATCTCAGGCGCCAACTGGCGCTGCTCTTCGCTTAGATATTGGTTTCGCGAGGACAGAGCCAAACCATCAGGCTCGCGCTCAGTCGCAATGCCGATGATGTCGATCGGCATATGCAGGTCAGCGACCATGCGGCGGATGATGAAAAGCTGCTGGTAATCTTTTTCACCAAACAGCGCAGCATCTGGCTGAACCAGATTGAACAGGATGCTGACGACGGTTGCGACGCCGTCAAAATGCCCAGGACGGAAATGGCCGCAAAGAATGTTGGAAGCACTGGAAACACTGACCTTCGCCAGACCTTCCATGCCACGCGGATAAACCTCTTGCGCGGTTGGAGCAAACAACAAATCTGCGCCAACTTCAGCAAGCGCGGCTTTATCTTGTTCTAGCGTGCGTGGGTAGCGACCGAAATCTTCGTTAGGACCAAACTGCAGTGGGTTGACGAAAACACTCGACACCACGCGATCTGCCATCTGGCGTCCGCGACGCGCTAGTTCCAGATGCCCGCGATGCAGATTGCCCATCGTCGGCACAAAGGCAATGCGCTCTCCCGCACGGCGCCACTCAGCGAGCTGCGCCCGTAATTCGGGGATCGTATGAATCGTCAGCATCAGACTACTTTCGTGTCTGCTTCATGCCGATTTTCAGCGGCGCTGGAATCAGTTTGGGCTCGGAAGGTCCGCCCGGCAGCACCGAGTCACCGAAGCTGTGCTCCGGCCCTGGATACACGCCGCTCCGGACTTCCTTCACGTAATTTTTAACCGCGCCTTCAATATCGACGCCATCAGTCATGTAATTTTTGACGAAGCGCGGCTTGCGACCCAGCGTCACCATCGGCGAAATGTTGAGAATGTCGTGCAACACTAGAATCTGACCATGCGTATCCGGGCCGGCGCCAATACCAATCACCGGCACCTTGGACGCATCGGCGATGCGCTTTCCCAGCGATGAAGGCACGCATTCGAGTACGAGCAAATCCGCGCCCGCTTCAGTCAACACTTTGGCGTCTTGCAGCATCATCTCGGCAGCAGCGTCTTCACGTCCCTGCACTTTGAAAGCGCCGACCTTATGAATGAACTGCGGCTGCAATCCGAGATGCGCGCAAACCGGCACACCACGAATTGCCAGATATTCAACGATGCTGGCCTGCTCGCGACCACCTTCGAGCTTGACCATCTTGGCGCCACCTTCCTGCATCATTCGCTGCGAAGCATCGAGTGCGCGCTCCAGCGTGGCGTAAGACAGGAACGGCAAGTCGGCAACGAGGAAGGAACGCTTGAGATGCGGCGCAACACAGCGCGAGTGATAAACGATGTCGTTAACCGTCACTGGTGTCGTGGTGTTTCCACCTTGAATCACCATGCCAAGCGAGTCGCCGACAAGGATGACATCCACGCCAGCGCGATCTTCCAGTAAAGCAAAACTGGCGTCGTAGCAGGTCAGTGCGGTGATCTTTTCACCGGCATCGCGCATGCGGCGCAATTCGGCAACGTTGACGGGCTTAATCGGTTCCATGCGCATGGGCTCGTTGAAATGCGGCGCGACTATAACAAAAGCCCGGCGGGCAGTTGCGTATACGGCAGGCGCTTTTCCAGTGCCTTACGTAACTCCGCGTAATGACTGGGTTCATTGACGAAATCGAAACGGGAAGTATCAATTTCAATCACCGGGGCAACAACGTAATTGCGGAAATATTCGCCATAAAGTGCGCTCAAATCCGACAAATATTGCCCGCTGATGCGAGTTTCGTAGTCGCGACCGCGAATTGCGATGCGCTCGTGCAGTATCTGCACGGGGGCCGTTAGATAAATCACACAGTCCGGCGGCGGCACATCCCAGGCCAGACGTTCAAATACTTGCATATATAAAGCGTAGTCGGCATGGCCAAGCGTGAGCTGCGCGAACAGGCGATCTTTTTCAAACAGAAAGTCGGCAATGCAATCGTCGGCAAATAAATCACGCTGCTGCAGTTGCTCAGCCTGCCCTGCACGCTGCAGTAAAAATGTCAGCTGCGCAGGCAACGCACCGCTAGCGGGTTCACGATAAAAACGTGGCAGAAAAGGATTGTCTTCTGGACGCTCCAGCAACAAGCTGGCGCCGAGATCATTCGCAAGCTGACGCGCCAGCGTGGTTTTACCTACGCCGATCGGCCCCTCAATCGCGATGTAGCTCATTCAGCCCAAAGCTCCAACCCGGAGCGGCCGATATTTTTGGATAACTCGTCTACACGTCCGACACCTGGAATCTCTAGCGTCGGCGCCACATCAGCCAGCGGAATCAGCACAAAGTTTCGCTGAGCAATTCCCGGATGCGGCAAATGCAGCTGTGCCGTATCTCGCTGCTCACCTTCGACATGCAGGATATCCAGATCAAGCAAACGCGGCCCCCAACGATCTTCACCACGTACACGGCCCGCTGCACGTTCCAGCGCCATCAACTGTTCCAGCAAACTCTCAGGCGTTAACGTGGTTTGTACTTTGCACACTGCATTGCAGTAGTCGGGTTGATTCGCGAGACCTAGCGGTGCGGTGCGGTAGAGCGGCGACTGCACCAATACTTCAATGCCAGAGACTTGCCCCAAGGCGAGCAGCGCCGCACGCAACTGCTGCGCGGGCTGGCCAAGATTGGCACCAAGTGCGATGTAGGCAATAGACATGAACAAAACCGCAGTGCTTAAACGCGAAGACTGGCCTTAGGCGGGAGTCGATGGCTTCTTGTTACGGCGACCGCCGCGACGACGGCGCTTGCGCACCGGCGCACCCACTTCGGAGTCACCCGTAACATCACCACTATCTACCGACTCTTCACGAACCGGAGGCAGCTGCGCGCCGACCTGCGCCTGTGTCCACCAGTCCGCAAGTTCTTTCGGCGCTTCGCCCGCTTGCGCGCGCAGCAACAGAAAATCATATGCAGCGCGGAAACGTGGATGCGTCAGCAGGCGTTTTGCACGACCGCCTTTACGCATTTCAAAGCGCGGCTGTAGCTGCCAGATTTCACGCATTGGTAGCGAAAAACGCTTAGGAATTGCGATGCGTTGCACAGCCATTGCGAGCACTTCTTCGCAGGCCTGAACGCTAGCCACATTCGGATGCACGTTCTGGCGCACGATCAAGTCACGCATACGTGCAACCACTGGCGGCCACAACAACGCCGCGTAGAAAAATGCAGGACTTACCGAAGCGTCATTCTTCATGCGATCAGCAGTATTCAACAGCGCGCCAACAACGAAGTTATAGCTACGCGCATCTTCAATTGCTTTTTCAGTCTGCGGGAATAGCTGAGCAAACAGACCCAGATCACGCAGCTGCAAGAAGTTGTTGACGGCCTGCTTGTTCAGCATCACCTTCAGCACTTCATCAAACAAACGTGCCGCCGGAATTTCCGCAAGCAGTGGCGCAAGCTTTTTGATTGGCTTGGCCGTTGGCTCGTCGAGCTTGAAGCTCATTTTGTTAGCAATACGTACCGCGCGCAGCATGCGCACCGGGTCTTCGCGATAGCGCAGTTCAGGATCGCCAATCAGGCGAATCACACCGCGCTTCATATCCGCTAAACCATCAGCGAAATCGATGATCGAAAAATCACGGATGTCGTAATACAGCGCGTTGATGGTGAAGTCGCGACGGAACGCGTCCTCTTCCAAAGTGCCGTACTCGTTATCGTTGAGAATGCGGCCGGTGTCATCACGCTCATGCTCGTCCGTAATCGGACCGCGGAAGGTGGTGACTTCAGAAATCTCGTTGCCATGACGCACATGGCAAATCACAAAACGACGTCCGACTAAACGGCAAGAACGGAAGATCGCCTTGACCTGCTCCGGATGCGCATTGGTCGCGATATCGAAATCTTTAGGTTCCAAACCCGCCAACAGATCGCGCACGCCGCCGCCGACCATATAGGCCTCGTAACCGGCATCCTTAAGGGTATAGAGCACCTTGAGCGTGCCCTGTGAAATCTGCGAACGGGAGAT
This sequence comes from Pseudomonadota bacterium, assembly GCA_040387055.1. Lineage (GTDB taxonomy): Bacteria > Pseudomonadota > Gammaproteobacteria > Nevskiales > Nevskiaceae > Stenotrophobium. The sequence goes on from JAZKEM010000043.1 coordinate 20,715, forward strand.
TGAATGCTCCGCGCGCGGAATGCGTGTTGGTTCGGTAATGACTGAATTCCTAATACTTTTTTCGTCGTCGCTGCCTTGTGGCTAGCGGATGTGCTGCGTATGATACCCGCCGCTTTGCCCTCTCGCACGCTCCTATCGTCTAGAGGCCTAGGACGGGGCCCTCTCAAGGCCTAAACCCGGGTTCGAATCCCGGTAGGAGCGCCAAGCAAAAAACCCAAAAGTTCCCGCAGGGAGCTTTTGGGTTTTTTGCTTGGCCATCAACTGAAGGTGCCGAGAACCCGGAGGGTTCGACCAAATCGTCTGGAACGATTTGGCACGAGCGCAGCGAGCCCGCAGGGCGCGGCCCATGGATGGGTCGCGTAATCCCGGTAGACTTAACGAACAATCGATATCTCGCCATGTCCGAAATTTTACTAACTTCCGCCCCACTCTGGCGCCGCCTAGCCGCTTCCGCTTACGACATTCTTTTGCTGCTTGGCCTATGGCTTTCAGCCACGTTCACGGCCTGGGCCGTTTCGCATTTGCTTGGCGCACAAGGCGCGCTGCCACCCACGTTCATGCGCGCTTATATGTTCGCGATTACGTTCGGCTTCTACGGCTGGTTCTGGACGCATGGCGGACAAACACTCGGCATGCGCGCGTGGCGCATTCAAGTCCAACGCTCTGACGGCCGCAGCTTGAACTGGGCTAACGCAATGCTGCGTTTTGCCATCTCCATTTTCTCTTTAGGCCTTCTTGGACTCGGAATGCTCTGGTGTCTGATCGATCGCCGCAAGCGCAGCTGGCACGACATCGCAGCAGATACTGAAGTCGTTTTTATTCCGAAGGCGAGCTAACGCGCTTTAGCTAATCGGTAAGCGCCACTCAACGTCAGTACGATACTCGGCGCTGCCGCCGCCAAGAACGGTGGCCAATGATAGATCTGCCCAAGATTGGCTGAGACTTCGTTAATCACGTAGAAGCCAACGCCAACCAAAATGCCGATCAGCAAGCGCTGCCCTGCACCGCTGCTGCGCAGAGAACCCAGCACGAATGGAATCGCGAATAACATCATCGCCATCACGGTGATTGGCGCCATAATTTTGCGCCACAGCTCCATTCGATATTCGGCGGAATCAAGGCGATTCACTTCGAGATAATCGATCAAGCGCACCAAACCCGGCATGGTCAAGCTCTGCGCTTCGAGCACAAACAATCGCAGCACTTCCGGCGAGAGCGTTCCGCTCCAATCCATCGACGGAATCTTGGAGGTTGTTGTTGAATCCGGCGTGAGTTCGGTTTGGCGAACACCCGTGAGACGCCAGCCACCGTTTTGATAAACGCCATCTTCAACGTGCATGCTCGCGCTCAAACGCAGATCAGGTGTCAGACGAAAAATTTCGACGTCTGCAATATGATTTTCAGCAATCAAACGCTGAATGTGAAAAATGTTGTCGCCATCACGCAGCCATACCGATTGGCCATGCAATCCGGGCGGCGTTCCTGAACGCTCACGCGCTTTATAAGCCTCGGCAGCGCGGATGCCCGCTGGTGCCAACCAATCACCTAGAAATAATCCGAGCAGTCCGAGCACTACGCCAGCCATCAACGTTGCGCGACCAATACGCAAGAGCGAAACACCTGCAGCGCGCATCGCAGTCAGTTCACTCTGGCCCGCCAAAGCGCCCAAACCCATTAGGGTTCCAAGCATCGCGATGATGGGCAGCAAGGTGTAAAGACCACTCGGCATTTGTAGCACGGTGTAGATCAGCAACTGCAAAACGCCGAAGCTACCCTGACCCGTACTATCGATGTTCGAAACAAACCCAATGAACGTGTAAATGGCCAACAAGGCCAAACCGACAATCGCGGTGAAGCCAAAAATATGAGCAATGATGTAACGGTCGATCTTGTTCATGTGCGTCTAAATTTGCCCGAGCGTTTAGCGACCAGCCACAGCGCCAACCCCAGCATCAGCGCATGCGTCCACCACAAGCCAATGCCTGCAGGAATTTGCTCTTTGGCAATCCACGCTTGACCCACCGCAATGAGCTGCGTGTAGACCAGATAAACGAGGATGCCGAGAATCAGCTTCCCATAGCGTCCTTGGCGCGGCGCGGTATGCGAAAGCGGCACAGCCAGCAGCGCAAGAATTAATACCGACAGCGGCGCCGCATATCGCCATTGCAGCTCGGCCATATCTTTGGGATCAGTGGAGTTCCACAGATGGCTCGTTTGATACAGGCGCCGTTTGTTGCTGACAAACACAAAATCAGGCGGCTGGATAAAGGTCGTGAATTCGCCAAAGCGCATGACATCAAACTGCGCCTGACCAGCTTCACCGCGATAACGATAGCCTTCACTCAAGGTTACTTCGCGCTCGCCAGTCAGCGGATTCGCTTGTTGGCGACCATGCTTAGCAATCACCAGCGTGTCGCCGTCCTTCTCGTGTACCCGTGCAAACACGGTCGTGAGCTCGCCGCCTTTTGCATCCATTTCACCGGTGTAAACCACTGCGCGACCACCGCCGACTTCTTTAAAGCGGCCTGCCTCGAAGGGGTTGTACTGAATAAATCGAGCAGCATCCTTGGAAATATATTCAGCCGTACGACCAGCCCATGGGCCGATATAAAGCGATAGCACCAATGCCAATAAGGTCAGCGCTACACCGAGCACCATAAAGGGACGATACAACTGCTTCATGTCGACGCCGCAGCCACTCATGGCGGCGATCTCGCTGTCTTTATAGAGACGACCCATCGCCAGCATGATCGCCAGCAGCAAAGAGACCGGAATCAGGATCACCAGATACTGCAGGCTCGACAGCGCAACCACTTTAAACAGCAGTTCTCGCGGCAAGATGCCGGTTGCTGCCTCGCCGAGAAATCGCGCAAAACGCGTGGCCAGCATGATCGACATCAAGACCAGCGTTACGGCCAGCCAAGCGCCGCCAGCTTCTCGCAGTAAATATCGATCAAGAATTCCGAACTTCATCCGACTCGCGGTTCCTTAAGGCTTTTGCGGATTATGCCGTTTTTTGGCTTCCGCCCTTACTTTTCATAATAAATTATAAGTTATATTTTGATTAATAATATAGATAAAACTATTAAATTAAAAATATACCGATGCTTTACGGAGAATTTATCTACAGATTGGACACAAAGAGACGGTCGTAAATACCTTATAAAGGTGGCGGCGACTTGAATAAAGTCTTCTAAGACCTTGAACAAACCAGTTTATCCCGCATTAAAAGGCAAATATTTTGATCAATAGCTAGTAATTTAGGATGCTCGTACTAAAATGTACTGCGCTTCATGAAAGCCCAGAATTCTTTATATCCGGCATACCACTGGCCGATTAATTCTCCAGCAGAAATGCTTGCTGTCATTTCATTAATATCAATTTAGTGGCCCTAAATTGAATTGAGGTCAACATGGAATATTTTGTAAAAAGCGGAAACCCTGAAAAGCAGCGTGTTGCTTGTGTCATCGTCGGAATATTCGACCGCCGCACGCCAACCGAAGCCGCTGAAACAATCGACAAGGCCAGCGATGGTGCGATTGGCGCCGTCATGCGCCGTGGCGACATCGATGGAAAGCTCGGTTCCACCCTCATTCTTCATAATGTCCCCGGCACTTTTGCCGACCGCGTGATGCTGGTGGGTTTAGGCAAAGAGCGAAATTTTGACGAAGGCGTTTATCGCAAAGCAATTGCCGCATCTGCCAAAGCGCTACATCAGACTGGCGCGATTGATGCGGTCAATTACCTGACGCATTTGACGCTAAAAGGTCGCGACTTCTTATGGAATGTTCAGCAAGCCGTATTGGCCACTGAAGATGCCTATTACCGCTTCGACGAATGCCGCGGCGAAAAGGCCAAGCAGGATCTGCCGAGCTACAAGCTAGAACGCTACACCTTTGACGTGCCACGCCGCTCCGACCTGCCCTCAGGCGAAAAAGGCTTGAGCGAAGCATTGGCGATCAGCAAAGGCGTTAGTTTGTCCAAGAATCTGGGCAATCTGCCGGGCAATCTTTGCACGCCAACTTATCTGGCCGAGCAAGCGGTGAAGCTCTCTGAGCAATATCCGATTGTCACCAAGATTCTTGAAGAGTCGGACATGGAAGCCCTCGGCATGGGCTCGCTGTTGTCTGTCGCCAAAGGCAGCAGCCAGCCAGCCAAGCTCATCATCATGGAGTACTTCAACGGTCCTAAAGATGAAAAGCCTGTTGCACTCGTCGGCAAAGGCCTGACCTTTGACGCTGGCGGCATCTCGATCAAACCCGCAGCACGCATGGACGAAATGAAATTCGACATGTGCGGTGGCGCTTCTGTGTTCGGCACGCTCACAGCGATTGCTGAACTCAAACTGCCCATCAATGTGGTCGGCATTGTGCCCGCCACTGAAAACCTGATTAACGGTAAAGCCAGCAAACCTGGCGATGTCGTCACCAGCATGGCCGGCATCACCATTGAAGTGCTGAATACCGATGCTGAAGGCCGCCTGATTCTCTGCGACGCCTTGACCTACGCCGAAAAGTTTTATGAGCCGGCGCAGTGCATCAATATGGCCACGCTCACCGGCGCTTGCGTTGTTGCACTCGGCGCACACGCTAGCGGTTTGTTCTCGAATCAATCCGGTCTGGCACGCGCACTGCTCACCGCAGGCGAACAGATTGGTGACCGTGCATGGGAACTGCCGATCTGGCCGGAGTACGACGAGCAGATCAAGAGTGATTGTGCCGACGTTGCCAACATCGCCACCGTTGGAGCTGGCGAAGCGGGCGCAATCATGGCTGCTGTCTTCCTGCACCGCTTCACCCGCAAGATGAAGTGGGCGCATCTGGATATCGCCGGCACGGCGTGGAAAGGTAAAAAATCGACCGGTCGTCCAGTGCCGCTGCTGACCCAATACTTACTCAACTACTCTGCGAAGAAAGGCGAGCACGAGTAAGGAATGACACGCATCGATTTCTACTTGCTGCCTGAAGGCAACGGCCCGGCCGACAGCTCAATCGCGGCAACCTGCAGGCTCTGCGACAAAGCCACCAGCGTTGGCCACAAGGTTTTTGTCTACACAACGGACGCCACCCAAGCTGAAAGCTTGGATGGCGCTTTGTGGAGCTTTCGTCAGGGCAGCTTTATTGCCCACGAGAAACACCATGGCCAGAGCTACGAAGACCCGCAACCGCTGGTGTTGCTTGGTTCGGTCGAGCCGCCTGCAACGCACCGTAATATCCTGATCAACCTGAGTGCCGAAGTCCCACCGTTCTTTGGCAACTTTGAGCGCGTTCTGGAAGTTGTCGACGGCAATGCCGCCCTGCGCGCCAAGTCCCGTGAGCGTTTCAAGCTCTATAAAGAGCGTGGCTGCGAGTTGAATACCTTTGAACAAAATGCTGAGGGCGGTTGGGCGAAACGTGCATAGAATTCTGTAGGAGCGCCTCTTAGGCGCGATAGCCCTATCGCGCCTAAG
>JAZKEM010000044.1:0-8307 GCA_040387055.1 Pseudomonadota bacterium
GTTGTCGAAAGGATTTCCGGCTCGGTGATCAATTTAGGCTGCGGGTGCGTTGAGTAGATTGTGCAGCGTCTCAACAACATCGTTCACGGTACGTACTTGCTTGAATTCTTCGGCTTGGATTTTCTTGCCGGTGATTTCTTTGAGTTTGATGACCAAGTCCACGGCATCAATGCTATCGATATCCAGCTCGGTGTAGAGATTGGCCTGCAATGAAATTTTGGTCGGTTCGATCTCAAAAAGCTCGACCAACACCTCGCGCAGTTTTTCGTAAATTTCTTGCTTGTTCTGCATAACCCACCACCGCTCCCAAAACCTATTTCTTTTATAAGCAGATTATACGGGCACGGGGACAGTGCCGCCGATACGCGCACAAACCTCAGCGGTCTGTATCGCCGCGCTTTTTGTGAAGTAGTCCTCAAGATATTCGGTGATGTGCCGGGCCGCAGCGGCGCGGCTCACGCCCTCTTCCAGAAAACGGGACAACGCCACCGGCTCAGCAGCAGTGATCGTGACGTGAAACGGTCTGGACGGCACCTGATACCAAGCTTCGTTTTTAGTCAGGGTTGTCGGCACCACGGTGATCGTCACCGGCAGAATCTCAACATTTGCAGCCAGCGCAATTTGCGCCGCACCGCGCTTCATATGAATAGGCTCCCCAGGCTTACTCCGCGTGCCTTCTGGAAACATGAGGAGCGAATTTCCCTCACGTAGCGTGCGCGAGCAGTCTTCGATCAAGCGCTCGGGATCGCCATTGGGGATATAGCCCGCCCATGAAGCCGGGCCACGCATAAATGGATTGCGCAAAATTGCGGGTTTCACGATGCAATCAATCATCGGCACGAACGAGATCATGAAAACCACGTCCAGCAGGCTCGGGTGATTGGCAACAATCAGCCGTCCTGGTTGGGCAAGCCGATCAACTCCGCGCACTTCCCAAGTCAAAATGCCTAGGGTTTTCATAAACCAGATGAAGAAGCGCCAGCTGTAATGCACCACACGTTGCGAAGCGCGTTTGGTCGCAGTGGCGTCAGCGGTTAATAGACGTACGAGTGGAAGCACCGTTAATGACATCAACACGCCGCCGATACCAAAAATGGCAAAGCTCAAGCCGGTAGCGAATACACGCCAGACATAACCCACTAGCTGGCTCAGCTTGGTCACTCGCGTGTCTCGGGCATGGCATAAATGCCTTCGACTTCTAGCAACAGATCGCGGCGGCAGATATCGCCTTCCATACACAGGATTGGTGTAGCCGCACCGAATAGCTGCGGAATCTGGCTGCGAAGCGCTGGCAAATAGCGACGGTCGCGCAGATAGAGCTTGAGCCCTAACGGCTTGCACTCGCTGACATCTTGCCCTGCGTAGTGATGGTCGAGCGCGTTCTGCACCAAGGCGCGGATATTGTTGGCAACTTCATTAAGCTGCATCTCAGGGTCATCAAGATGCTGGCTGGCATGACCAACAATGCTAGCCGTACCCGACACATATAAATGAGCGCCCTCCGCCCAGCGCCGCAAAGTCGCGCGCGAAAAGCTCGGGCTGCGCGGGCCATATTCACGCGGATAACTGAACGCGCTGACTTGGCGCGGATTCTCCACTTGGATGCCCGGCGATTTGCCCGCAATGAAATAAATATTGAGTCCACTGCCGTGCGTTCCGATCGCGGTTGCTGCTGGCAGGTTCAGCTCAAATCCCGGCTTGAGCGAAAGCGCGCGATGACGACCCAGACTGAACTGGCGATAACGCTCGGCATCGCCTTCGCCCTGCGTAATGTCAGCCATGTAAATCCACACGCGCTGCCAACAGGGATAGCCCAGCTTTTGCATCAACCGATCCAAGCGCACATAGGTACGGAAGGAGGCGTTGTCGATATGCAGCAGATCCGATTCTTCGAGACGGATACTGCCAAACAGCACCTCGCCGTTGGTGGCGTAGTTGATGTTGTCGTCGATGCCATGCTGCACCGGTGTCTCGCTGCGCCAGATTTGCGCCTGTGGCACGGCGTCGAGTTGTTCGAGCTCAATAGTAATGCTGCGCGGATCATCTACGCGCGGCAGGTTTCGTCCAAAACGCACGCAAGCAAGCGTGTACTCATCAATGCTGGCGATCGCCTCATCGACATAGCTCACCTTGTAGGGCCGCGTGCTGGAATGCGGGCGCAAGGCCGTCATACACGCCACCCACGCATGAAATGTTCTCTACACCCAATGTTTTCAATGCTGCACATTAAAATTGATCGTTATATATTTAATAACAACCTGCGATTTCTAATCGCGTTACAGCCGGTTGCCCTTTCGTGCGAGAATTTAGACCAAATAGCGTCTAGCGTATACCGCTTCCATAAGCGGTCTAATTACAAAATTTCCGGGAGCGTTTATGTCGGCACAGTCAGCAGAAGAACTGGCTTTGGCACAGCTGTTGGTGCAATCACTGAATCTTGATGGCATTGAACCGGGCGACATCGCACCGGACGCTGCTTTATTTGGCCAAAATCCCGGCAGTCTCGGGCTGGACTCCATCGACGCACTCGAAATTGCGCTAGCGATCAGTCAGAAATACGGCGTCGAACTGAAGTCCGACGACGAAGCCACCAAAAAATCCTTCGCCTCCCTGCGCGCACTCAGCGCTTTTGTGCAGCTGAAGCGCGTCGGCCAATAAGAATGTCTTAATGCCAGTCCTCGTTCTGGCTTATCCGGTACTCGTGCATCTGGCGATCATGCTGCATCGCATTGAGTTGCAGTGGCTGGCGCTGTGCTGTTTGGTCGCGATTCCGCTTTACGCGGGCCTGCGCGCCTTGCGCCCCCAAAGCTGGTTGCTATTGATGGTTGCGATGGTCCTACTTTGGGGCCTGACGCATATCGGAGGGAGTCGTTACATTTTGATGCTCCCACCCGTGCTGCTGCCCGCGCTCGGCGCATGGTTCTTCGGCCGCACCTTGCTGGCCGGGCAATCTCCTCTGATTACACGCATGGCGCTAGTCGAACGCGGCGGCGTGTTACCGCAAGAGCTCTACAGCTACACCCGCAACATCACTTGGCTTTGGACCTTGCTGCTCGCAGGCATGTCGCTACTCAATGGCGCGCTGGCAATCTGGGCCACGCCCGAGCTGTGGTCTTGGTGCACTAATTTTCTGAATTACGTGATTATGGTGCCGGTGTTTGCGCTGGAGTATCTGTATCGACGCCTGCGTTACCGGCATTTGCCGCATCCGGGCGTGATCGGCTTCATCCGCAATATCGCCACCACCAATTACCGCAGCCTCTGATATGGCCGCGCCCACACTTCCGCTGATCGCTGCCTATCACCCCAGCGCCGTCTTGGCATGGCGCGATGACGGTCCGGTGACGCAAGGAACATTCGCTGCAGAAGCCTTGGCCTTGGCGCAACAACTTCCACAGGGTTCTTACGCGATCAATCTTTGCGAAGACCGCTACCGCTTCATGTTGGGGCTGGCTGCAGTCTGTCTGCGTCGACAAAGCAATTTGCTACCTGCGAGTAACGCTCCTGCCGTCGTCGAAGCCCTGCTGCAGCGCTATCCAGAAAGCTATGTGTTGAACGACAACATGGCGGTCGCGAGTGCCGGGAAAATTCCAGCGCGCGCGCCACGCATCGCTGCCGATCATATCGCTGCGATCGCGTTTACCTCTGGCAGCACGGGCGAACCGCAAGCGCATGCTAAATCCTGGCGCGTGTTGATGCGCACCGCGCAGCTCGCACGCAAAGTTTTTTTGCCAGACATCGATGCCGTCAACGTTGTCGCTACAGTGCCGCCACAACATATGTACGGCCTCGAAACCAGCGTGTTGTTTGCACTAGCAGCGAATTGCGCGAGCCATCACGCTAAACCATTTTTTCCCGCCGATATTCGCGATGCTCTTGCCGCAGTGCCTGCACCAAGACTACTGATCAGCACACCGATCCATCTGCGCGCCTTGATGGCGTCTGGCATCACCTTGCCACCCGTGCAGCTGATCATCTCTGCGACTGCGCCACTCACTGCCGAACTCGCGGCGCAGATTGAACAGACCCTTGGTGCGCCTGTTCATGAAATCTACGGTTGCACTGAAGCCGGCAGCATGGCCTCACGGCGCAGTTGTGAAACCGATCAGTGGCAGCTACATCCACGGATGCGTATCTCCTTACAACAAGACAAGGTATCAATCAGCGGCGCACATCTGAGCGAAGAAGTGGCCATCACCGATGATGTGGAAATTTCCTCAGCGCGTCGTTTCCGTTTGATCGGACGCAATGCCGACATGCTCAAGGTTGCGGGCAAGCGTGCCTCGCTCAGCGATCTCACTCAGAAATTGTTAGCAGTGCCGGGCGTTGAAGATGGCATTCTGTTTCTACCGGATGGTGCAGTACGTCCCGCCGCATTAGTGGTTGCGCCTTCGTTAATCGAAAGCGAAATCCTTCAGGCGCTCGCACCTCAAGTCGATGCCGTATTTCTACCGCGTCCGCTACGCAAAGTCGCGCAACTACCACGCAATGAACTGGGCAAATTGCCGTACGCACGATTGATGGAACTGTTGGCCTCATGAACGAATACCGCAGCAGCGCCAGTATTGCGGCAGATCATCCCTGTCTTGTCGGACATTTCCCGGGCAATCCGATTGTTCCTGGTGTGCTGCTGTTGGAGTTGGTCGCAAACGCAGTACGTGAATGGCAGGGCGCGCAAGCCTGGATTCGAAAATTCAACCATGTGAAATTTGTCGGCTTGCTGCGTCCTGACGAGCACGTCGAAATATTGCTGTCTGGCGATAGCACCCAAATCAAATTCCGTTGCAGCTGCGGCGATCGCTTACTGAGCCAAGGCACGTTTGAATGGGCCAGTCATGGCTAAGAATTGGGATCAACAGCAAGAACGTAGCAATACCGTAATGCTGCGCTTGATCTTGTGGATTGCACGCAGGCTCGGCCGCCCCATTGCGCGACTCTTGTTGTTTCCCATCGTCGGCTATTTCCTGCTCACGGGTGGCAGCGCCAAAAAAGCATCGCGAGATTTTCTGCGTCGCGCTTTGAATCGCGAACCTCGCTGGCTCGACCACGCCAAGCATTTCCATACCTTCGCCAGCGTCATGCTGGATCGCATGCTGATTCTTTCTGGCAGCAAAATGAAACTGGATCTGCAGATGAACCAGCCTGCAGAAGTCGCTGCCGCAATGCGCTCGGGTCATGGCTGCTTACTGCTGCTGGCACATATGGGCAGCTTTGAAGTGTTGCGCGCACGTGGCGCAAACGAAACGGATCTGCGTTTGCGCGTCTTGATGGATATGGCGTCGAATCGCATGTTCAGCACCTTGATTCAACAGCTCGATCCGGTCTTTGCAAAAAGTGTGATCGACGCGTCTCAACGTGGCCCAACTTTAGCCTTGGCACTGAAAGAAGCGCTCGCTGAAGACGCCGTCGTAGGCACTATGGCTGATCGTGTGCGTGACAATGAGCGTGCCGTCAGTATCGAATTTTTAGGTGGCACTGCGCAGCTGCCTGCAGGTCCATGGATTTTAGCGAGTGCCTTAAACGTTCCGGTGATTCTGGCTTTTAGTCTCTACCGCGGCGGCAACTGTTATGACGTGCAATTCGAACTCGTCTCAGAAAAAATTAACTTGCCTCGTAGCAACCGTGAACAGGCGCTGCAAGATTACGCGCAACGCTATGCCGACCGTTTGGCACATTACGCAAAACAAGCTCCGTACAATTGGTTCAACTTTTACGATTACTGGACTAAGACTCCTTGATGCAGTCCCTCGGCATTTCGCATTACACCGTTACCTCCGCCGTCGGGCGTGGGCGCAAAGCACATTTGCGGGCGCTGCGTGAAGAGCGCACAGGGTTACGGCACCAGACTTTTGAAACCTGCCCGATTTCTTGCTGGATCGGCGAAGTTGATGGCCTCGATGTGCCGCTACCTGCAGAACATGCGGAATGGGATTGTCGTAACAATCGTCTCGCGTGGCTGGGCTTGCAGCAAGATGATTTTCTAAACGCGGCGCAGCAGTTGCGCGAACGTCATGGTGCAACGCGCGTCGGTGTATTTATTGGCACCAGTACTGCAGGCGTGTTTTCTACCGAACTTGCGTATCGCGAGCGTCGCGAGACACAAGGATCCTTGCCGTCCTGGTTTAACTATCGCACCACGCAGAGCTGCTCATCACCAGCGGATTTTGTGCAGCGTGTACTCCAACTAGAAGGCACGGCGATTTCGATTGCTACAGCCTGTTCATCAAGCGCCAAGGTTTTTGCCTCTGCACACCGCGCAATTTCAGCCGGACTTTGCGATGCAGCGATTGTCGGCGGCGTTGATAGTCTTTGCCTGACCACGCTCTATGGTTTTAATTCTCTACAGTTGGTCTCGCCAGAAATTTGCAGGCCTGCGGATGCAACACGTCGTGGCATCTCGATTGGTGAAGCTGCGGGTTTCGCAATTCTCGAAAGAAATACTTCTGGGTTAGCACTGCTCGGCTACGGTGAAAGCAGCGACGCACATCATATGTCTGCGCCACATCCGGAAGGCGCTGGCGCTGCCGCAGCGATGCGTGGCGCGCTAAAGCGTGCAGGCCTCGCCGCTTCTGATATTGATTACGTTAATCTTCATGGCACAGCGACACCTGCCAACGACGCTTCGGAAGATCAGGGCGTCTGCACCGTGCTCGGCACCGAAACACCATGCAGTTCTACTAAAGGCTGGACCGGTCACACCTTAGGCGCAGCCGCGATTACTGAAGCCGCTATTTCCTTGCTCTGCATAAGTCATGATTTTTTGCCGCGCAGTCTCAACACGCTGCAAAAAGATCCCGAGCTGGGCAGTAACATTTTGCTTGCAGCGCGCGAGACCAAAGTGCGGCATGTTCTGTCGAATTCATTTGGCTTCGGCGGCAGCAATTGCAGCTTGCTGTTTGGAACGCTGCCATGAAGTCCCTATTTATTGAATCGCTCGGCATTGCTGCACCAGGTCTTGCAGGCTGGCCACAGGCTCGCGCGGTACTGCGTGGCGAACAAGCTTATGTCGCACAAGATTTGGAAACGTATCAGCCTAGCTTGCTACCACCGAACGAACGCCGTCGCGCAACACCGGCGGTGCGTCTTGCGTTTCGTGTTGCAGAAGAAGCCGTCGCGGGTTCTAGCCTAGCGGCATATCAACTTGCAGGCGTGTTTGCCACTGCCGAAGCAGACACCAGTGTTTTACACCGCATCTGTAGTGCGCTCGCTGAAGATTCCCGTGCGGTATCGCCTACTGATTTTCATAACTCCGTGCACAACGCTGCCGCCGGTTATTGGAGTATTGCTGCGACTGCAAAGCTGCCATCGGTCACACTCGCTGCAGACGATGCGACATTTGTAGCCGGACTTCTCGAAGCCTGTGGCTTGGTCCATGGTGATGGTTATAGCGTGCTGCTCACGACGTATGACCTGCGTCCACCTGAGCCATTGTTTGGTGAAAGGCCTTTGCTGTGCAATGCGGGTGTCGCTTTTGTTCTAACTGCCGAACGCAGCGAACGTTCTTTGGCGCAGCTCGACATCGCGCCAACATCCGTCAGCGAAACAACCATGAGCGATGAGTCACTAGAAGCTCTGCGCCTAGGCAATCCAGCCTGTCGCGCACTACCACTGCTGCGCTTGCTGGCCTCAGAAGAATCTGGCGATATTTGTCTGGCTGGAACAGGTGAGCAGCGTTGGCAATTGAAGGTGCTGCGCCTGTGAGTGACTTACGCTGCAATGAGACTGAAATTCGCAGCCTGCTGTTGCATGCAGAGCGCATGGTCTTGTGGCAATCGGTTGATTCGTGGGACGACAACAGTCTGCGATGCAGCACCTCAACACATACCGATGCGCAGAATCCGCTGCGTCGCAACGGCGCTTTATCGTCTATACATCTGGCTGAATATGGCGCACAGATGATGGCAATTCACGGTGCTTTGCTCGCCCGCAAAAATACGGGGACTGCACTGGTTCCGGGCGTACTGACTTCGCTAAAAGATTTTGAGATGCACGCCCCCCGCATTGATGACATCAGCGCTGTACTTAAAGGAACTGCAAAGGTTCTGATCTCCGGCGCATCAGGCTCTATTTATGAGTTTTCTATTGCCTCCGGGGATCGTCGTGTTGCAAGTGGTCGTGTCTCGGTATTGACCCTGCCGGGTGCCGCTGCCTCGGTTTAAGCTTTTTCTTCCGGCTGTTGTTCGTCGTCGACTTCGGTTTCAGTACCGTCAGCCGCGATAACTTTCTTTCTCGGCTTCATACCGTCGTCGTCGAGATTGCGCGGAATGGTCCACTCTTCCAGCACCATGCCGAGCTGTTCCATGTCGG
>JAZKEM010000045.1:0-290 GCA_040387055.1 Pseudomonadota bacterium
ACGATAGTTAATAATCGTTATTGGCACGGTCGACACTTAATGGTTCGAGTGCAATCAGATTAACTAAAAGGCACTGCTTCAAAGCTGATGCAGTGCCACTGCCGAGAGATTAGAAAAAGAAAAGGAGAGGGGGCATGGGAAGAGCTGGACGCTTTATCGCTGTCGTCGTAGCAACATGGATTTCAGTTACAGCGCAGGCCGCAGTTCCTGCGGAATTTAGTGCTATTCGGATTGATACTGAGAAGACAAATCTTGCTCCGTTGATCGAAGCAGCAGCTGCCAATCCGAAT
>JAZKEM010000045.1:300-8677 GCA_040387055.1 Pseudomonadota bacterium
ATTGATATTCCTCATTCCGTATCGCCGGATAAAGATGGTGTTTGGTCTGTTGAGAATGACAATGCCGTGTGGCGTTACGCACTGGCTGTGCCTGATGCCGTCTCACTGAGCTTCCATGCCATCAACGTATTAATTCCCGATAGCGCTGTTGTCACGCTCACCAATGGCACTGATGTTTTCGATATCACGCCGAAGGGTCTCAATGCCCACGGTGAACTTTGGAGTCGTATTGCACAGGGATCGCGTGTCTATATCACTGCGACGATGCCTGCTCATCAAAAACCAGACTTTTCATTGCCAATTGTCAGCCTCCAGGCAGGATTCAAAGGCTTCGGGGGCACGGGCAATGCAAAGGCGTATGACGTCTACGCCGCACGGGCGGTGGCAAGTGGCTGCCGGATCAATTATTCCTGCGTGATGACGCCATCAAACTCGCTGCCTTCACGGTCGGTTGTCGGGATTCTCATCAATAACACATGGTTTTGTAGCGGTACGTTGATGAATAACCAGCGCGGGGATTACAAGCCGTATGTACTGACTGCACGCCATTGTGGCGTGCCGGCTAACAATGGTTTCGATGCGAGTGGCTTCACGATCGCATGGAACGCGGTCGCTGAATGCGGACAGCCGCTAGACAATGTTTACAGTGCTTCTACGATTACAAGCAGCGGTGCCACAACCCGCATGGTGTCTGCTGGTGACGCTAAGGGCAACACTGGTGATGCGTGGCTTGTTGAACTGAATTCAGCGCCGCCAATCGGATCGCACCCTTACTGGGCAGGTTTTGATGCGTCGGACAACGCCCCTGCGGGCGCGGTGTATGCCATTCACCATGCCAATCAGTTAAAACAACAGCACTCAGAAAGCACAACCGCTCCGAGCAAGTTTTTGTTAGGCGGAGGCCTTGTGCCCACAACAACAGACGGCGGCAGCTGGTCGGTTATTTGGACATCGGGTTCGGCAGATAGTGGCGCATCGGGTTCGGGACTCGTTGACGGCACTTCAAACAGAGTCATCGGCACTTTGACTGGTAGTTCGAATGCGAACAACTGCCCCGGCGACGCTGCACCTCCCTTTACATATTCCTATCGGCTCGCAATGTCCTGGAATGGGAACGGACTGAATACGGGATCAATCAAGCATTGGCTGGATCCTGATGCAACGGCAACTACAGTTCTAAACGGCAAGATTGGACCGCCAGCGGTGGAGTTGACGGCCCCTGCGACTGCAACAGCAGCCGTACCGTTCACGGTGTCATGGACTTCAACAGATGCCACCTCATGCACGGCCTCGGGTGGCAGCGTTGGAGATGGATGGACAACAGGCGCGGTAGCTACCAGTGGTTTTGTACAGGTTACGGAACCGCAAGCGACTTACAACTACAGTGTGACTTGCACTAATACGGCGGGCTCAAGAAGCAGCGCTGCGAACGTGGTTGTCCAAAGTGCAAGTACTGGTGGTAGTGGAGGCAGTGGATCAGGTGGCGGTAAATCAGGTGGCGGCGCACTCAACTTAATGGGGCTTCTGCCGTTGCTTGTGCTTGGATTGCGTCGTCGATTTGCAGCCACAAATCAATTGCGGGGCACTTCTCATGTCAACTAGAAAAGTGTCGTTCCCGAATGGAAAAGATTGCGAACTGGCGAGTTACAAGGCGGTCGTTATTTCTGCATCGCGCGATCATGAAACGCACGTGTATGGCGGCGGAGGTGGCGGTCGCATTGCTGCAGGCGGCGGAAGAATTAACGAAATCTCCATTCAAAGTAACGTTGTTGAGCACTATCGTGTTTGGATTCGATACCAAAACGACAATACAGAACAGGAACTGAACCTAGGTAACTGGGGATTAACATGCCGAGAAGGGCATGAGCTCACTTTGCTAGATATTGGGCCAAAAAAATCCAAGCCAGAATTCGAATTTATCGCCGTAAAAAATGAAATGACCAATTCGACGCATTTCACGCCCTACATGCTGCGAGTGATGCGTGAGTTAAACCTGATTGGTCGCCCGCTGAAGCTTGGATGGATTGTCTTTCTGTTGATGTGGGGAGGTTCATTCTCGCTCTTTATTTTCTTGCATGATTTTCCCAATCTTAAGTCGTCATGGATTCTTATGGCGCTAGGATGGTTTGGAGTGGTGCCAATTCTTCCTGCAATTCTCGGCGGAATGGTGAATCGTCGCTGTCACGCCGTTTTTCAGAAATCGGTTGCGTTGGTTGAACGCACTATCAGAGGTGGAGTAGAAGACCTAATCAAGTCTTCATAAGAGCATTCAGGTGCATCGCGAACACAAAGCGGCAATGCTCTCGTTTGCGCAAAAGTGTCTAAAAACAGTCAAGCAGGGCATTCATTCGTTTGCTGTTGAAAATATTCTTTTGTTCCTTCGTGTGCTCGTTGTTCCAACAATCGAAAGTCGTGTAAATGAGGATTTTTTGAAAAAATATTTCATCGAATCAAAAGAATAGATTTTGTAAGACGTTACGCGCGCGCATAGCTTGGCTTTTGGGCTCTTTTTGTAAAGTAGATACGATACAAAAAGAGCCGCAAATTGCGCGTTTTGTATTGCTTGACCGCGCATTCGAAATATATAAAGTGAGCGTCGCCTCTTATTCATCCCGATTCGGGAAATGGAAATGGAAATGGACGACGACTACATCAACTTTGCAAAAATAACTAAATCGGCAGATGCAGCAGAGCCGATCTTTTTGGGGATATCCCAGTTCATCCTCCGCTTGCCTGCAGTGAAGGCAGCAACCGGATTATGTCGCTCAACAATCTACAAGCGAATTAGCCAGGGAACTTTCCCTGCGCCAGTCTCGCTGGGTGGAAGTAGCGTTGGATGGGCTGCTTCAGATATTGAGGCATGGATCCAATCAAAGCTGTCAGCGCGGCCTGCGAAGAGCTGCATCGAATCGAATAGCAGCTGAAATATGGTATGCCTGCCTGTTGATCGACGTCAAACAAATAATTCATTTGAGAGGGATCTCTGCGCTTCGCTTACGAAGTACTCGCATGCGAGTACTAGCGCAACTAGGGCAATGAATGCCTCGAATCTGACGACGATTGATAAACATAATAAAAAATTATCATTGTTACTATTTATTGTTGGAGAGCTCCATGATTGATTACAAGTTAAAAGTAGAGCAGGCAACACATGCACTCCTACTGCGAGGAGAAAAGCCGACGTTGCAGCTTGTTAGGAAGGAGGCCGGCGGCGGTAGTCCAAACCTCTACGGACCGCCATTCCGAGAGTGGAGAGAGAAACGCATACAGGCCGAGATCGCTGCCAAAGAAGCTCCAAAGGAGATGTTAGAAATATTTAATCGAATCGGCGGCCAAGTGTGGAATGAGTGTCAGAAGCTCGGACGTCGCAACATTGACGCGATTTGGAACCATAGCCAAGAGCTACAGCAAGAGTTTGAAAGTGAATTGCAAGATGTGCGCAATGAACTTAGTGCCGTTAAGATCGCACGCGATGATGCAGCGCAAATATTTGAAAATATGCGTCAGCAATTAGCCGATGCAATTGCTCAGCAGCGTGTAGCGGAGCTGAGTAATGAAAAGTTGCGTCTCGAAATAGAGACTGAGCGCGACGCATCGACGCAGGCACGTATTCGCGTCGAAAAAGTCCAAACGACACTTACTCTTTTAGAGCGTCGTATTAAGGAGATAGAACAGGTAAATTCTGTGCTCCAAACTGACCTGTCTGCTGCTCGAGATGAGGCATCGAACCTTCGGGGTCAGCTGACAAGAGGCTCTCATCTAGTCAAATAAGCAACACTGGATGAAAGTAGGTATTGCGTTCTGAATCTCAGCCTGGCGCGACAATTCCAGTGCTAGTGCCAGCGCTTCCATGCGACGTGCACTACGAATATCTGAGTCACAGGTTCCAGCGGAGTCGGTGACTTCGTTCAAGGTTTCGTTTTCAATGGACACATCGTTGTCTTTTTATGAGTGTTTTGTTTCAAGCTATCTAGATAGTCCGCCCAGCATTGCATCATCTTCCGACGCTCGGATAAGAATGCGAGGTGCCCATCCCGCTTGTACTTGCCGCGCACTCCGGGAACTTTGTGGGCTAGCTGTGCCTCGATGGCGCCATCTGACCAACCCAACTCCTGCAAACGCGTGCTAGCTACATGACGGAAGCCGTGGCCGGTTTGTCGGCCCTTGTAACCTAGAGTCGCCAGCGCAGCGTTGATTGTTCCTTCACTCATGCATCGTTTTGGATCTCGTACACCGGGGAAGATGTACTTCCGGTGACTGGTCAATGGGTGTAGTTCTTTGAGAATCGCCGCGGCCTGAGTCGACAGCGGGACCAAGTGTGGTTCGCCATCGCCGCTTTCTTTTAGGCGCCGTAAGAGTTTCCGATTTTCCGGCGGAACAACGATTCGCGGAAACTCGCCGTCAAAAAGATCCATGACGTGCGCCCATTCGCTCATTCTCAACTCGCCGGGTCTACAGAAAATGAAGGGTGCCAGACGTAGCGCGCAACTGACGGCGAACGTGCCCCGGAATCCATCCATTGCCCGAAGCAACTCGCCGATGGCATCGGGCTGTACCAAAGCAGGCATTCCGCCAGCTAGCGGTCTTGGAAGTACTTCGGACAAGGCATGCGCCGGATCGTGTTTGGCTCTGCTTGTGGCAATGGCGTACCGACTAACACGGCTCAACTGATCGCGTAGGCGGGTGGCTTGTTCAAGATGGCCTGTGCTGGCGACGCGACGAAGGATCGGAAGGTACTCATCAACGCCGATATCAGCCATCGGGATTTTGCCAATCCAGGGAAAGGCATGCTTTTCGAGACGTAGCACTTCCTTGCTGTAGTGCGTTAGAGCCCATTCATATCTCTTCACTTCCAGCCATTCAAGAGCGACTACTTCGAAAGTGTCGGCCACCTTTTCGGAAGCGACCTTTTCTGCTTTGCGTTGGGCAGCGGGGTCGATGCCGACGGCGATTAGCTTTCGGTATACGTCGCAGCGCTCCCGAGCCAGACTAAGTGGGACATCCGGGTACGTTCCAAATCCCAATAGATTTCGCTTGCCGCCGACGGAATAGCGGAAACGCCACCATTTTGACCCGCTTGGGTTGACGATAAGGAACAGGCCCCGAGCATCGTTCAGGGCAAAAGGCTTGGCAATCGGCTTGGCTCTACGAATCTGAGTGTCGGTCAGCACTGGTATAACTCCCGGGTGAAAATGCGATCCGACAGGGATGTTATGCCAGTAGTTATACCGGTCAAGCAACGGATTGGGGCGGAAGACTACGGAAGGGGAAAAACAGAAAACCAACAAAAAACCGCGCATTAGCGCGGTTATCTGTACGACTTTGGCCCTCTACGGACCTAGTAATGGTGGGTCGTCCCGGACTCGAACCGGGAACCTACTGATTAAGAGTCAGCTGCTCTACCAATTGAGCTAACAACCCATCTGTTTCAACGATTAAAAACTGGGGTGATCGACGGGGCTCGAACCCGCGACAACCAGAATCACAATCTGGGACTCTACCAACTGAGCTACGACCACCGTTGAGGGCGCGGATCATAACAAAAACCTGCCGGAGGCAACAGAGGATTGCCGATTATTTCGAACAAAAGAGCTGAATTACGTCCTCTTGTTGATCGGCGCCTCGGTGCCAACAGTGTTTTAGCGAGAGGCGCGTTTGCCTTGCGGCTTTGCCAGCGCTTCAAGCTCATGCAGGGCTTCGCCGGTGTAAACCGCCAAACGCTGCATATGCGGCAGTGTGTCGCGGCAGCCGGTGAAGCCAAAGTTGAGCGTGCCGGCATACGACAAGCACGTGATGTTGAGTGCGCCGCCATGAGCAATCAGCGAGACCGGATACATGGCCTCCAGTCGTGCGCCATTGAAGTACAGCGGTTGATCAGGGCCCGGAACGTTGGAGATGGTGACGTTAAACACTGGACGTACACGACCACCGAGGCCGCTGATCAGTTGCAGCATGTAAGGCGCCATCAGCATCACGGTGTACTTCATCAGCGCATCGCGTGGCAGCGTTTGCAGATGTTCTTTGGCTTTCTCGGTGGAGACTTTGATCGCTTCCAAACGGCTCAGTGGATCCGCGATATCCGTTCCCAAGTTGGCGATGATGAAGCTGATCGCATTGCCGGTGCCTTGATCGTCAGCAGGACGCACATTGACCGGAATGCCAGTGATCAATGGTTTTTTCGGTAGCGTGTTGGACTCTTCCATAAAGCGACGCAATGCCGTCGAGGACAGATACAACACGATGTCGTTGAGTGAGCAGCCAAACTGTTTGGCCAGATTTTTAAGCGTGGCGAGATCGTACTGCTGAGTCGCAAAGCGACGCTGACCTGTGACGCGATGATTCAGTACGGAGATAGGCCCGCTGAACGGTGCCGTCAGGCCGTTTTCCCCAGGCTTTGAGCCGCGCATGATGCGCGTGAACGCCTTGATGACCTGCGGCACAGTGCTGCCACTTTTAACGTGTAAAGTTTTGGCCGCAACTTGTTCTGCTGACTGCGCGACTTCTTCTTTCGGGCTCGTGCGGTCCGGTTGTACAGTCCAAGGCGCAGGCATCACCAGATCATTTGGATCGCGCGAAAGAATGCGTTGCAGCAAACGCACGCCGCTAACACCGTCAATCAGTGAGTGATGCATCTTGGTGTAGAGCGCGAAGCGATTGTTTTCCAGACCTTCGATCACATGGCATTCCCACAGCGGCCGTTTAAAGTCGAGCTGATGGCTATGCAGGCGTGAAATCAGCACGCCGAGTTCACGTTCGCCGCCGGGGGCGGGCAGAGCGGAGTGGCGCACGTGATAGTCGAGATCTAGGTTGTTATCGATTTTCCACGTAGCGAGGAAACCGCCCATCTTGGGGCTGCGCAGTTTCAGATTCCAAGGCGATGAGTAATTTCGCTCTGACTTAATGCGCGCCAACATCTGTCCGAGGAAATCGCTGGGAGCGTTCTTCGGCAGTGAGAAAATTTGAAGATTGCCCACGTGCATCGGGGTGTCGTGTGACTCGACAGACAGCCAAGATGCATCCAAAGGATTCAGGCGTTTCATCAATGGTCTCCCCCAGTGACTGGGTCTAGTTTTATGTTTTGCTATGCGGCCCACCGCATGCTGATTGAGCATCCTAACGCCGGGCCGTCGAAAAACGAAATAGCCCTGTGTGGATGACTAAATCTTGTGGGAACCATTATCCAAGACTTGCGTCTCAAGGACTCTGCGCCAGCGCACATAACCGTTGACCTACAGTCAATTGATCGCATGGCTGCTAACGTATACAAAGTGCCCATTTTGAATTCTTATGTGCCGGATAGCCCAGCGGGCTGGCACGTAGCGACGGAGAGCTTCATTGCAAGAGATTTCACCCCGCCAAGGCCGCTGTGCCTTGGCAGTTCGGTTGTTGAGTGTTGTAGCCATGAGTTTGAGCCTGCCTGCCTTTGCCGACTGGCCGGCCTTGGGAGCTTTAGAGCGCAGCGGCGCTCGTATCACCGCCAACGCGGTTGATCTGGATACGGGCAACGTCATTCAGCAGCTCAATGCGGATGATCGCCTTAGCCCAGCCTCGCTGACCAAAATGGTGGTAGCTGCTGCGGCCCTTGATACCTGGGCGGCCGACAAGACTTTTCAGACTCGTTTACTCGGCAGTGGCGCGCTGAAGAATGGCGTGATCAGCGGCAACTTGATCATGAGCAGTGGCGGCGATGCCACGCTCGAACATCAAGCTTTGTGGAAGTTGGCCGTGCAGCTCAAAGCGGCAGGCATTACGAGTATTAACGGTGGTTTGATCGTCAACACTTCGCCGCTGGGCGAAATGAAATGTGAAACGCAGGATCGCTGCGACGCAATGACGCGCAGCGCTACTGCATACAACGCACCGATTGCGGCGCTGGGCGTGGACTTTGGTAACTGGTGCATTGATGTGCGCGCAGCTGAAGTCGGTGCTGACGCAATCGTGGTGGGCTGCAGCGTTGCTCAGCTGCCGGTGCCCGTTCAGGGCAATATCAAAACTACAAAGGCCAATGTTCGTGCCACGCTTTGGGCTGAGCGTTTCACTGAGCCTGGTATTGGCGACGTGATTCGCGTTGGCGGCACCATGCCTGCGGGTTCGGGGCAAAGCGTGTATCGCGCCATGTCAGATCCCGCGCTGGGCACAGGCTTGTTGATGGCGGAAACCTTACGTGAGATCGGCATTGCCATGAACGGCCCGGTGAGTGTGAGCCATGCGGCGCTACAGAAAGATGCTTATGTGATGGCGGCGGTTGATGGCCTTTCGCTCAAGGAACAGCTCGGTCGCATGTTGCGTTTTTCTAACAATTACATCGCGGACGTGCTGACGCTCAACCTCGCAACAGTCGGCAATCAAACGCCAGAAAGCTTGGCCGATGCGGGCA
>JAZKEM010000045.1:8777-23989 GCA_040387055.1 Pseudomonadota bacterium
GGCACCATGAACGAGCCTTACTCCGTCTGCGGCGTTGCTGGTTACATTCGCAAGAAAGATGGCGGCTGGATTGCCTTCACCACCATCGTTAATGGCAGCCCACGCGTGAAAAAAGTACCGCTGTATAAAGCGATGGAAGCGATTCGCGCGGATATTGATGATTTGTTGGAGCGTTACTAGCTGATCATTTGTAGGGTGCGCTATGCGCACCGTTTGCGCGACACAAACATGCGGTGCGCTCGGCAACTGCTCCTGCGTTGCTCTACCTCGGGCATCCATGCCCTCGACAGCGCACCCTACGTTACGGTTGAGGTTGCTGATCTTGATTCCGCATCCAATCCGCAGTGGCCGTGAATGATTGATTCAGCTGCAAACGCAGATCCTGCGGGACTTCACAATCATCCATCGCCTGGAACATGCAGGCCAACCATTGGTCACGCTCAATGATGCCGATGGAGAAGGGCAGGTGACGCGCACGCAGGCGCGGGTGGCCAAAGCGTTCGATGAAATGATTCGGGCCGCCCATCCAGCCGCACAGAAACCAGAACAGTTTGTCGCGCGAGCCAGACATATCTGGCGGATGCAGAATGCGGATCGCGACGAATTCTGGCTGCGTCTGCATCAGATCGTAGAAGCGGTCGACCAGCTGGCGGATAGCGGTTTCGCCGCCAATGGCATCGAACAGTGTTGTAGGCACGTCTTGATCGGTTGGTATGGGAGTCGCGGTAGGATAACGGCAATCGCGGGGCGACCGCGCCTGATTCCGGCTCATTCATGACTCAAATTTCTGCTGCGACACCGCGTCGGGCTGCGGTGATCTTCATTTTCATCACTGTGGTGCTGGATGTGCTGGCCTTTGGCATCATCATCCCCGTGCTGCCCCAGCTGGTGGTTGAATTCATGCACGGCGATACCGCCAGTGCCGCCAGTATCTACGGCATCTTCGGTGCTGCATGGGCGCTGATGCAGTTTGTGTTTTCGCCACTGCTCGGCATGGTTTCTGATCGCTACGGTCGGCGTCCGGTCATCCTACTGTCGTGCTTTGGTCTGGGTCTGGATTATGTGTTCATGGCTTTAGCGCCGACGCTCTGGTGGCTGTTTCTTGGCCGCATCATTTCCGGCATCACGGCTGCGAGTTTCTCCACGGCGGGCGCTTATATCGCCGACGTTACCCCAGCAGAAAAGCGCGCCAGTGCTTTTGGCATGATCGGCGCAGCCTGGGGCTTGGGCTTTATCGTTGGCCCTGCGATTGGTGGCCTGCTGGGGGCGGTGGATCCACGCATGCCGTTCTGGGGCGCAGCAGCACTGGCTTTGATCAATGCGGCCTATGGCTTTTTTGTATTGCCTGAATCACTGGCGCCAGAGAATCGCACGGGTTTTTCCTGGAAGAAGGCCAATCCTGTTGGCGCGCTCAAGCTGCTGCGCTCGCATCCGGAGTTATCCGGTCTCTCCATCGTCAACGCCCTGTTCGCGATGGCGCACCATGTGCTGCCGAGTACGTTCGTGCTTTATGCAGGTTATCGCTACGGTTGGGATACCCGCACCGTTGGTTTGATGTTGGCACTCACAGGCGTCTGCAACGTCATCGTGCAAGCCGTGTTGATCAAACCTGTTGTTGCACGTTTGGGTGAGCGCAAGGCTATTTTGCTGGGTTTGTTGGCGGGTGCTCTTGGCTTCTTGATTTACGGCACGGCGACAACCGGCTGGTGGTTTGTATGGGGCACGCCGGTCTTCTCGCTGATGGGCCTGTTCGGGCCCGCAGCTCAGGGCATGATGACGCGACGCGTCAGTGCGTCGGAACAGGGGCAGTTGCAAGGCGCCAACAGCAGCATCATGGGCATCACCGGCATCATTGCGCCCGCATTGTTCACGCAGACTTTTGCGTTCTTCATTGCAACGCATCGCAGTTGGGAGTTGCCCGGCGCTCCGTTCATTCTGGCTGCACTGCTGATGGTTGTGGCCTTGCTGCTGGCTGTGCGAGTGACACGCCCGACTGAATCACCGGAGCTTGCCGCTGAGAATTTGGCATGAGCGATCACATGGCGGCAATCAAAACCTTGCTTGAAGATTATTTTGATAACGCCAGCACAGCTGCGCTTGATCAAGCCTGTATCGCTGCAAAAAATAGTGAGACAGATATTCCCGAGCTATTGCGCTGGTTGCAGGCAGATGCGGTTGCAGAGCCAGAGGTTTTAGATCTCGCCACGCGTAGACTGCGCCACGCCATGGGCTTGCAGATGATGCCCGGTGCTGTGTGCAGACCTACACCGAAATTCTGAGCGCGACATGAGCGACATTGTTCTCACAGTACGTCTGGACAAATGGCTGTGGGCCGCGCGTTTCTACAAAACCCGCAGCATTGCCAAAGAAGCGATTGAAGGTGGCAAGGTGCGTTACGACGGCGATCACAGCAAGGTCGGTCGCGAAGTGAAAATTGGCGCACTGATCCGTCTGCGTCAGGGTTACGAAGAATTAGAAGTGCAGGTCCTCGCCTTATCTGATCAGCGTGGCGCTGCACCGCAAGCGCGCTTGCTCTACGAAGAAACAGCGGCCAGCAAAGAACAACGCGAACGCGCCGCGCTTGAAAGGCGCGGCGCCAATGCACTGGTGAGTCACGAACGCCCAAGCAAACAGCAGCGCCGAATGATTCACCGCTTCAAGCGTCAGCTATCAGAGTGAGTCTGTTGGGCTAAAACCCGAAGGCTTTTCCTAAGCCGCGCAGTGCATCCAGTTCAGTAAAGTGCTCTATCTGTCGCTGCAGAATTTCTGCGATGGCAGCTGGAGACAAATCAATAGGAACATCCAAACCTGGGATGGGCGGTGTTTGCACAGGTATAGGCAATGGAATCGGCGGCACCGGCAAGCCTGGCAGTGGTACGCCGATGATGTGGCCGATACCGGCGGTGGGAAGGCACAGGCCACCAAACGGGCCCTGCGGCACATTGAAATCTGGCGTGCTTGGATCGGCTGGATTTTTAAAATCTAAAGCCAATGCAATATTGTTGGAACTGATGCGTGCGCCCAGTGGCTCAAAGCCAAAACGCCAAGCCAACATATTCAGAATCGAATTCGGATCAAACTGCAGATGCTCAACATGACCGCGCTTCACGCGAGGGCCAATCAGCACGCAAGGCACGCGACCACCTAAGCGACCATCGTTTCCAGTTTTTGCTGCTTCCTCTGGCGTGATCGGTGCGAACGGTGGCACAACGTGATCGTAAAAGCCGCCCCATTCGTCGTAGTTGATGATCAGCAGCGTTTTTTCCCAGTCCGGATGTTTGCGCAGCGTGTTGTAGACGTTGTCGAGAAAAGCCTGACCGTTGCGGATATCGGAATAGGGGTGATCGTCGTAAGAGATCGCGCCGCCTTCGTTGAGCGTGGTGCCGACGTTATCAATGAACATCAAACCGGGCAGTGGGCCTGATGCAATCGCATCTTGGAATGCAAGGGGCTCATACTTCTTGGAAAAACTTCTGTACTTATCGCCCCAAAATGAGGTGTAAGAGACATCGGTATAGAAGTACTTAACGCTCTCGCCAACGCTCTGCATGCGATCCCAGACGGTAGGCAGCGTGGAGATATCGACGGAGTTAACGCCGCGGTCGGTCTGACCGGCGTGCATATAGATGCGGTTGGGTGTGGTGAGCGAAAGGATGCCGCTGAAGTAGCGATCGCAGATCGTCCAATTTTCTGCGCAGCCTTTGTAAAACGGCAGGCTATCTGCGGTGTAGTAGCCAATGGGGAAATCGTCGCCTTCTGGCGCGGTCTTTAGAAAGCCATCCATCTTGCCGTCGTTGACCTGCGTGCGGCCACCTTCGTAACTGTGATCAGGGTCGGCGAGATTGCAGTTCTGGTAGTTCGGCGCCAAGTCGCGTGATTGATAAACCGTGCCATTCGGCGACTTCAGACGCACGCCTGCTTGCACGCCATCCGCGCCCGGAACCCAGCCGAGAAAGTGGTCAAAGGAACGATTTTCCATCATCACCACAACCACGTGGTCGATCCCGGATTTGGCGGGGTCAGGCAAACCAGCGCCCAGAATCGCCGCTGTCGAGGGAGCATCGCTGCGTCCACACCCGGGCAGGATCAAGCTGCCTGCTGCCGCAGCAGCAACCGTGGTGATGAACTGGCGACGGCCAGGGCTGGCCGGCTGGCCGCTATTACGGCCTTTGTTCTTGTCTTTACTCACAAACGCTCTCCTTGGGCACTATCGTTTCATAAGCTGGTTTGTCTGCTCTCGTGAAAATCATGGAGCAAATCATTAGGCCAGCGCCCGCATCATAGCGTCTGTTGGCGGCTTGATCAGTGGGAATAACACATAGACTGCTTTGCCACCCTTGGGTGTCGCTCCGGCGCTTGCAGCGAGGCCCGCGAAAGGCGACATTGCCTGTATCAAAATTTATTAAAACTTTAGGAAATGCGATGAGCTCTTCCAAGCAGCGCAATAACCCCACTTACCATGGGACAGATGCATGAGCAGTGACAACCACACCGTTGGCCTGCGCGATATCGCTCGTGGCGTTTTTCGCACCTTGCCTGACATGTTCACTGTTCAAAAAGGCGCATTGAATCTGCTGCTAGCCAAGCCGGATCGTATTGCGTCTATTGGTTTGCTGGTCGAGCAACACGCAGCTCGCACACCATCGCATCCGGCTTTGTTGTTTGAAGATCAAAGCTGGACCTATGCCGAGTTCAACGCTTGGTCCAATCGCATTGCCTCCGTGCTACGCGCACATGGCGTAAAACCCGGCGATGCAGTTGCTGTGCTGATGGAGAATCGTGCAGAAGCGCTGGCTTGTATCACCGCCATCGTTAAGCTCGGCGCAATCGCCGGCATGATCAACAACAATCAGCGCGCAGACGTACTCACGCACAGTCTCAATCTGACCAAGGCACGAGTCGTCATCGTCGGCGATGAATGTCTTGAAGCGCTTGAATCCACCGAGTGTCATCCAGACAAAGACAAGAGCCGCATCTATTTGTGGGAAGGCCCTGGCCGCGCGCTTGGGGGTTATCGTAATCTGCGCCTTGAAAGCAAAACGGCATCCGGCGCTAATCCGCCAGAAACGCAAAAGATTCAACTGCGCCAACCTTGCTTCTACATCTTTACCTCTGGCACTACCGGTTTGCCAAAAGCATCAGTGATGACGCACTACCGCTGGCTGCGCGGCATGGCTGGACTAGGGCAAATGGTGCTGCGCATGCGTAGCGAAGATATTTTGTATTGCTGCTTGCCGCTGTATCACAACAATGCGTTGACGGTGTCTTGGAGCTCAGTACTCGGCGCGGGTGCAACGCTGGCGCTTGGGCGCAAATTCTCCGCCACAAAATTCTGGTCTGAGATTCGTCGCTACGACGCCACCGCGTTTTGCTACATCGGTGAGTTGTGTCGCTATTTGTTGAATCGCCCTAAAACTTCACGTGATCTTGATCATCGCGTACGTGTCATTGTGGGTAATGGCCTGCGTCCTGAAATATGGGATGAGTTTCAGTCTCGCTTTGGCATTGAGCGCATTAGTGAATTTTACGGCGCCAGCGAATCCAATCTCGCTTTCGCCAACGGGTTTGATCTGAGCAAGACTGCAGGTTTCTGCCCGCTGCCTTTCGCCATTGTTGAATTCGATGCCGAGCAAGAAGTGCCCGTGCGTGGTGCCAAAGGCTTTATGAGCAAGGTTGCCAAGGGTGGCGTCGGTCTTTTAATTACAGAAGTCACCGATCGCACGCCGTTCGATGGCTACACCGATAAGAAAGCCAGCGACGCCAAACTAATGCGTGATGTGTTCAAAAAGGGTGACTGCTGGTTTAACAGCGGCGACCTCGTACGAGATCAGGGCTGGCGTCACATTCAGTTTGTGGATCGCGTTGGCGATACCTTCCGTTGGAAAGGCGAGAACGTGGCGACCACCGAAGTGGAGGGCGCGCTCAATCGTTTTGAAGGCATTGAACAAGCCGTGGTCTATGGCGTACAAGTGCCCGGCACTGATGGCCGCGCCGGAATGGCGGCGCTGAGCGTGGTCGGCCAGAAGTTTGATGGACTCAAGCTGGCGCAACATCTCTGCACTGAGTTGCCCGCCTATGCTGTGCCTGTGTTCCTGCGCCTTCGTGAGGTGCAGGAAGTCACAGGCACCTTCAAATACCGCAAGGTTGAATTGAAGCGTGAAGGTTTTGATCCGTCTGCCGTTGATGAACCTTTATTTGTTTTGGCAGATCGTGAGCGTGGCTACGAAGCACTCAACGCCGCACTGTTTGAACGCATAAAAAATGGTGCAGTGCGATTGTAGACGGTGCTCGTTGCGGATTGACCGCGGAGCCGTTTGCAATTTGTAGCTACGGCCATAGTCGCCCTTGCTGCGTGGTGAGAATCTAGTCCTAACTCCAGAGTAATGAGATTAGGAAATGAAGGTTTCCATCGCGATTGAACGCAGCATCGAAATTCCAGCACCTGTAGCGCAGGTGCAAACGCTCTTCAAAGATCTTGAAGGCACCATTAGCCGATTCCCCAAGCTACGCAAGCTCACCAAGTTAGCGGATGACACCTATCTGTGGGAGATGGGGACGATCGGTTCGTCGATTGCAAACATCGCGCACGAAGTCAGCTACGGCGCGAAGTACAACATCGATCTGAAAAATAATCAGCTCACTTGGCAGCCGGTTCCCAAGAAGGGCAATGCCAATATCGAAGGCGCATTCAAGCTCGCTGAGCGCGGCGATAAAACACAGCTCACCTTCAAAGTGCGTGGTGATCTTTACGATGTGCCGGTGCCGCTGATGTATCGCTTGCTGGCACCGCCGTTTATTCAAGGCAAGTTCACGCGGCTCGTTGATATTTTTCTGGAACGCACGAGTGAGGCGCTGATGCAGGCTCCGGCACCCGCCGCTAAGCGCAAGGCCAAGTGAGGGCATCAAGATGAATTTAGGGCGCGATGTAATGGGATTTGGATTGCGGCTTCTCAATCGTTTTGCAGGCGCACCAGTGGTCGACAAACTCGGCTTGCGCAAGTCATCCGAGAAAGCGATTTACCAAGCCAGTAAATTAGGTTTTCGCACAGCAACAGCTGCTGCACGCAGTTTCAATGCAGCTCAAAAGTTGGTGCGCCCAGCGCGCCTCGCAAAAAATACATCCAGCGGTTTGTTTGATCTCACGCCCAGCGAAGAGCAGTTGATGCTGCGCGACGCGGCGCAGAGTTTTGCGCTGGAGCGTTTGCGTCCTGCGGCTGCAGCAGCAGATACGGCTTGTGCCGCACCAGCAGAATTACTCAAAGAAAGTTCAGACCTCGGCATCGCCTTGATTGGTATTTCTGAAGAACTCGGTGGTGCAGGCAGCGAACGCTCCGCGATGACCAATGTGCTGGTGGCAGAAGCCATGGCACAAGGTGATATGGGTTTGGCCGTCGCTTGCCTTGCGCCAGCAGCCGTCAGCACCGCGTTATCGCTGTGGGGCAATGAACAACAGCAGGCGGCTTACTTGCCTGCATTCACCGGCGATAACTCACCTGTCGCTGCGTTGGCGATTCAGGAAGCACGCCCACTGTTCGATCCTTTCTTGTTGCAGACACAAGCTAAACGCGTAGGAGATGGTTTCGTGCTCCAAGGGGTGAAGTCACTCGTACCGCGTGCGGCAGAAGCCGAACTCTTCATCATCGCCGCGCAGTTGGAAGGTGCAGGCCCGGCATTGTTTATCGTCGAATCCTCGACGCCCGGCATCAGTATTGAAGCCGAACCTGCGATGGGTTTGCGTGCAGCATCCACCGCTCGTGTTGTGCTCAAAGATGTGAAGCTGCCGGCTACCGCGTTAATGGGCGAGGGCAGTGCAGAGGTTTATGCCGAGTGCATTCAGCTCTCACGCATCGCGTGGTGCGCACTCGCTACCGGCACTGCGCAAGCAGTTCTCGATTACGTGATTCCATATGTGAATGAGCGCGTGGCCTTCGGTGAGCCAATCGGCCATCGCCAATCTGTAGCCTTCAGCATCGCTAATATCGGCATCGAACTCGACGGCATGCGTCTGCTCACCTGGCAGGCCGCAAGCCGTGCAGAGCGTGGCGAAGCGTTTGATGTGCCAGCCGCATTGGCGCGTCGTCTCTGTGCAGATAAAGGTGTCGTTATTGGTAGCGACGGCGTGCAACTCCTCGGCGGTCACGGCTTCATCAAAGAACACCCGGTAGAGCGCTGGTATCGCGATCTGCGTGCGGCGGGAATGATGGAAGGCGTAGTGCTAGTTTGAGGATGACAAAATGATCAATCTAGAAAACCCAAAAAAATTCCGCGCACTGGTTGAGCAGGCTAACCACGTTGCCAAAGAAATCTTCCGCCCCAATTCGCGTAAATACGATTTGGCTGAGCACGCTTATCCCAAAGAGCTCGACATGCTCGCGGCACTGCTCGATGGCATGAACGCTGGCGGCGGCTCTGAAGGTGCCGGTGCCGCCGGTGTGCGTCGCGACGCAACCAAAGACGAAGGCAATCGCAACAGCAGCAATCTCTCCACCGTACTTGGCGTGATGGAACTGTGTTGGGGCGATGTCGGTTTGCTCTTGAGCATGCCGCGCCAAGGCTTAGGCAATTCTGCAATCGCATCCGTCGCCAGTGACGAGCAACTCAAACGCTTTGATGGGCGTTGGGCTGCGATGGCGATTACCGAGCCTCATTGTGGTTCTGACTCTGCCGCGATTCGTACGACTGCAAAACTCGACGGCGATCACTACGTACTCAATGGCGAAAAGATTTTTGTCACCTCTGGCGAGCGCGCAGACCTCGTTGTGGTTTGGGCCACGCTGGATAAGAACGCAGGCCGCGCCGCAATCAAATCGTTTGTAGTTGAAAAAGGCACGCCGGGTTTTGACCTGATTCGCCTCGAACACAAGCTTGGTATCCGCGCTTCAGACACCGCCCAATTCGCCTTGGTGAATTGCCGCGTGCCCAAAGAAAATCTGTTGGGGGATCCAGAAGTAAATGTCGAAAAAGGTTTTGCAGGCGTCATGCAAACCTTCGACAACACGCGTCCTCTGGTTGCAGGCATGGCCGTAGGGTTAGCCCGCGCTTGTTTGGAAGAAACCCGCAAACTGCTGGAACTGGCTGGCGTTACGATTGATTACGCCAAGCCTGCTTACTCGCAAAGTGCAGCGGCTGCTGATTTCCTGAAAATGGAAGCTGATTACGAAGCTTCTCGCTTGCTCACCCTGCAAGCCGCGTGGATGGCCGACAACCGCAAGCCCAACTCCTTGCAAGCCAGCATGGCCAAAGCCAAAGCCGGTCGTACTTGCGTAGATGTTTCGCTTAAGTGCGTCGAACTCTGTGGCAGTCTTGGCTACAGCGAACACTCATTGCTAGAAAAGTGGGCGCGTGATGCCAAGATTCTCGACATCTTCGAAGGTACACAACAGATCCAGTTACTAATCGTTGCGCGACGTCTGCTTGGCAAGTCGTCAAACGAGTTGAAATAAATATGGCACGTGTAACTCCTGCTGACCTTAAGCAGCTTTCAGTGAAGCAGTCGCTGGAATTATTTAAGAAACTGGCAGCGCCCACTATTGAAGAAATGAATGGCGAATATGCAGCGACACTGCTGCAACAGCCTTCCAAGTTCGCAACATTGGCGGGTCAAGTTTCGGTATTGAATCCACTGATGCCGTGGCTGTGCAAAGCATTTCGCCCAGTAGATGAAGAATATGGACGCGGATACAACACGTTCCGATTAATGGGTCGTGTCATTCAACGCTTCCCAATGCAGACATTGATCGCGCCTTCGCGCTATGACGGCAAGCCTGCCTACCAACTGGTTTACCGCGCTTACAATTCTCTGTGTGGCGACATTCATATGGTTGATGAAGTCCGACGTGTTTCACCTGGACTCTATCTTGGCATTGGCACTTGGGGATTTACCGATGCCCAGCGACAGATTGCACTACCGTTCATGCTGGAAGGGACAACAGTTGCCTATCGTGGTGATATTGGTACTGCTCGAAAGGGTTATTTATTGAGCCGGGAAGTTCCTGCACTTAGGAAGTAAACAGCTAGCGTGACAGCAAGTTAGCTAACGAATTAAAGTGATGCAAAGTCAAAAAAGCCCCAGCGACGGGGCTTTTTTGTGCGTATTAATTATATTGCCGGATGCAGGTAAGATTTGAAGTGCTTAGACTGTTGCTTAAATTCTTTGATTTCAAAAGGTGAATATTTTCATGTGCCGCATTCTCATGTTGTTCGCCTGTATCTTCCTCTCAGCGTGCAATCAATCGGCGTTGATCGAGAAGTTTTCCAATAAAGAAGATCAGGCCGCAACGAGGCACTACATTGATCTTCTTCGAAATCAGAATTTTGATGCGATTGAGTTTGCCTCAGACTCCAGCATAAAGAGTCCAGAATTGCGTAAGACATTAGTGCGAATGGCTTCTGTTATCCCGAAGCAAGAGCCAATTTCGATCAAGCTAGTAGGCGCGCAAAGCTTCCGATCGAACGGTGTGACTACCGTGAATACCACTTTTGAATATGAGTTTTCAGAAAGGTGGCTCTTAATCAATGTTGCTATAAAGAAACAAGGAAATAGCAACGCTATCGTTGGATTTAGTGTCGTTCCACAGCCTGCTTCTCTCGAAGAGCAAAACAAGTTCAAACTTGCGGGAAAAAGTTTTGGGCAATACTTGGTGTTGGTTGCAGCAATAGTCTTTCCGCTGCTCTCGATTTACGCACTTGTTCGATGTATCAAGCTAAAAATGCCGGGTAGAAAGTGGCCTTGGGTGCTTTTTATTTTGTTTGGTTTGGGCAATCTTTCAATAAATTGGACTACTGGCCAGTGGGCTTTTGCCCCGATAGCCGCACAGTTTCTTAGTGTCTCTGCGATGAGTCCAATGTTTGGTGGTTCGTGGACATTCGCCATATCGCTTCCTTTGGGGGCAGTATTGTTTCTTTTGAAAAAGAGGAGCTCTGTCGAGCCTTCAGTCTAATAATGACGGAGTAAATAAGCTCAGATGTCGATCGAAATTAAGTTGCCCCGCCCTTTGTTTCGACGTGACGGCGTTAAGGGTTGTGCGTTTATTCTGGTGTTGATCGTCTAAGGTATCTTTAAAATGGCAAAAGTAGATGCGTCCACATTTAAGGCAACGCTACTTCGCCCGGCGAAGATCGGTAAGGATGAATCATGGGCCTTTCTTGTTCTCCCTAAAGCCGCAAGTGATACCTTGCCAAGGCGTGGTAGAACTTCCGTTGAGGGCGCCATCAACGGGCATCCTTTTCAAGCTACGCTTGAGCCCGATGGCCAGTTAAGCCACTGGCTCATGGTGAGCCAGAAAATGTGTGAGGCTGCTCATGCAAGTATTGGTGATGTAGTTACCGTTCAAATTGCGCCTGCCGATCCTGAGCCAGAGCCGCAGGTTCCAGATGACCTGCAGAAAGCGCTTGCAGCGAGCTCGGCAGCCAAGGATGTCTGGAATGACACCACGACCATCGCACGCATCGACTGGATTCACTGGGTTGAGTCTGCCAAGCAAGCCAAGACCCGAAAAACCCGAGTGGAAAACGCTGTTGATATGCTTTCTTCTGGCAAGAAGCGCGTCTGCTGCTTTGATCAATCGGGTTTCTATAGCAAGAGTTTGAGTGCGCCAAAAGCGGCGGAAGGAGGAAAACAAAAATGAAAAATCTCATTCTGCTCGCCGCATTAATTGCGGGTGCATACTTTTGGTTTAGCGAAGGGAATCACCAAGGGGTTTCTTCGGAAAGTGAAACGCAGTCGCTTTCCGGGCCGTCGTCCTTTGGGCATGCAGACAGCAATCGTCAGGTGCAAGGCGAGGGTGTCGTCGTAAAGGTTCTTCCTGATGACAACGAAGGAAGTCGGCACCAGAAGTTCATCCTTGAGCTATCGTCAGGGCAGACCATTCTTATTGCCCACAACGTTGATCTGGCTCCAAGGATTTCTTCCATTTCTGCGGGGGACACAATTGCGTTCAACGGTGAGTATGAGTGGAACGAAAAAGGTGGCGTCGTGCATTGGACGCACCATGATCCAGGCGGCCGACATGAGTCAGGCTGGTTGAAAGCCGGTGGCAAAACGTATCAATAAGCCTGCTTAGGAAAAGTAAGAGAATAATTCAGCTTGTCCGTGAGCTTTGGGATAGGGTGCTAGGGCAAACATCCTTAAAGAGGAGACGCTTTATGAGCAAGAACACGATCTGCCTGTGGTACGAACATGATGCAGAAGAAGCCGCGCGTTTCTATACGCAGCTTTTTCCCGAGAGCAGTTTTGGCAAGGTTCATCGAGCGCCGTCTGATTATCCTGATGGAAAAGCGGGTGATGCTCTGACCGTTGAATTTGTTGTTGCTGGCATCCCGTGCATCGGGCTGAATGGGGGCCCTAGATTCAAGCACAGCGAAGCATTCTCCTTTCAGATCTCCACTGAGAATCAAGAAGAAACGGATCGCTATTGGAACGCTATCGTCGATAACGGTGGAGAGGAAAGTCATTGTGGTTGGTGCAGAGACAAGTGGGGGATTAGTTGGCAAATCACTCCGCGAGTTTTGACAGAAGCGATGGCGTCAGGTGGCAGCGTGGCTAAACGTGCTTTTGAGGCCATGATGCCCATGCGCAAGATCAACGTTGCAGCGATTGAAGCGGCGGTGCGTGGGTAACAGCGCGTAGCTCGTAGGCTGGGTTAGCTTTATCAATCCAGCAACAACTCGCACTGACAAGATGCTGGGTTTTGCTTCGCTTCAACTCAGTCTACGGAAAATTCTTTCAGACATAGAAAAGGCGGTGGAGCGAAAGCTCCACCGCCTTTTGTTTTGCTGCTTAACGCTTAGCGGCTACGTGCTTTGCGCTTGAGGTTTGCTGGATCAAAGTAGTTGTCTTCAAACTTCTGTTCGAAGTCGGTGGTCGCATCTTCGTTGATCATGGTCGTTGCAAAGTAGCGGTGCGACTGCAGATCGTAGATCAGCTCAGGAATACCGGTAACCGTTGGGATGAACGGAGCGGTCAGCAGGTGAGCTTCTTGTACTTTCCACAAGGTGCCGCGGCCGTCGTAGCAGTCTTCTGCTGCGATTGCCCAGCTGTCTTCATCAACATAGAACACGCGCTTGGCAAAGTTGTGACGCATGCCGGACTTCAGTGTGGCTTCTACAACCCATACGCGGTGCAGTTCATAGCGTGCGTATTCTGGGTTGATGTTGTATGGCGTCAGAATATCTTTGTACTTCAACAGCGGGCTATTCATCTTGTAGGAGTTGTACGCGATGTACATTTCCTTTTTGCCAACCAGTTTCCAGTTGTAACGATCCAGTGCGCCGTTGAAGACGTCGATTTGGTCGGTGAACTGTTCGTTGTCGGTGCCAACAGCTGGGTTGTCATAGCCAACGTCTGGTGCGCGGTTTACGCGACCCAGGCCTGGGCTGTAGATCCATGCCGAACGGCTCTTGCCTTCGCCACCAGCGGTTTCATGAACAAGCGTGATCTGACCAGCAACGCGTGGTGGCGAGACAGCTTCTGACAAGTAGAAGCCAAACAGCTTGTCCTTGTTATCGCCTTGTTCTTTCAGGTTGGCGTATTTGAACTTCACGTCTTCGATCAGCTTGGTGATCGTGTACGTGCCATCTGGTTTAACAATCGCCTGGTTGTTGTAGCGACGAACAGCGGAGCCACGGAACTTGAGTTTGTGGTTCCAGATCACTTCCGCGCCGGTCTTGGGGATCGGGAATGGAAAGCCCAGCTTGGCGCCAGCGATGACGTCGGTGCCGGTGAGTGAAGCGCTGGTCGCATTGGCGACGGTTGCTTTGTAGATGGCATCTGGGAAGAACGCGGTGCGCACGCTCTTGTAGACGTTCATCTTGAAGTTGGGGTTGCCCTTGAGCATGGCCTTCTGACCTTCAGTCAGCTTGTCGGCGTACTGAGCCATATTGGCTTTGGTCACCGTGAACAAGATCTTCATCTTTTCCGGACCAGCCTGCTTGGCAAAGAGGTCTTCGATCTCTTTTGGTTTGTTCTTGCGCAGCTCTTCGAGTTTGGCGTGCGTATAGGTCTTTTGTTCTTCAGAGAAATTGGATGGTCCGGTCCACTCAGGGATGGAGCCATCTTTGTTGCCAGCCTTGATAGCGCCGACACAGGTCAGTTCATTGCAGAGCTTGGCGGCTTCAGCGGCGGTTGCTGTTGCATGCGCGTTAAACGCAAAAGTGGATAGCGCAAGCGCCAGCGCCGTACTTGATAGTTTTAGTGACATAAAGCCTCCTCAGGCTCAACTGCACAACAAAAAATAAATCGGGCTGAACAGTGCCCGATCACGGCAATTTATTTTGTGACAACCTTAACATCAATGACTGTCAATCTTAAGGTGCCTGTCGCTCCGGTCAAGCCGGTTGATCTTCCTTGGTCGGTTTGTGTTCAACACTGCCATCGCGGCGACCTTCACGATATTGCACCGGTGTCATGCCAGACCAGCGCTTAAAGGCGCGATAGAAGGTGCTGGGTTCAGAGAAACCTGTCAGATAAACGATATTTTCGATCGGTTCTTCAGTGCGGCTCAGCAGACGACGTGCCAGTGCAAAGCGGAAGCCCGAGAGTAGATCACTAAAGCTGGTGCCTGCGCGAGTGAGTTCGAAGCGCAGACGGCGAGGGGCCATGCCGAGTTCGCGGGCGACGTCTTCGAGGTCGCATTGATCCAGTTCAAGACGCTGCGAGAACAGCAGGCGAATGCGTTCGATCAAGTCCTGACGAACCAGATTGGATAGACGTTTCTCAGCGAGTTCTTCGTGCAGCGATAGAAGATCTGGGTCCCAGTGCGGCGAGCGATATTCCAGAATCGCAGGGTCGATCCAAATTTCGCCTTGCTTCCCATCAAAAGTGACGGGGCAGTCAAAAACCTTCTCGTACTCTTCCAATGATGATCGACGGCTGCAGCGCAGTTGTACCCGCAATGGCTTAAACGCGCCTGCAGAAACAGACTTGGCGAACTGAATCAGTTCATAAGCCACGCAAATTTCGGTGTGGCGCAGCTGCGGCGCTTCGGAGGTGGTGCCGATGACGCTGATATGGGTGCCGCTTTCATCTTGAATCAGGCGCACATCAATAGCGTCGCTGACCAAGCGCAGGTACTTCACCGTGCGGGCAATACCTTCGCCAAAGGTGGGGCTGCTGAACATCAGGTATTCCAGCACTTCGCCGCGGTAAACCGGCATGTGCGGACACAGGTGCAGGCCGATATCGGCGTCGCCGGTGACGGCTTCAACCGTCGTCC
>JAZKEM010000046.1:0-8503 GCA_040387055.1 Pseudomonadota bacterium
GGTTACTTTTCTTTGCACCAGCAAAGAAAAGTGACTCGCGCCACAGCGCGAAACACGCCACATCAAAGAAGAACAGGCAGTAGCACCGCCGCAAGGCGACGCACTAAAACATCAGGCTGTAGAACTCACCATATCAAGCCGCAACAGATCCGCTTCAATCGTTTCAATGTCCGGAATGATCGCTTCCTGACTCGCAATACGAACACGAGACAAAGCCAAATCTGCTCGATCCGTATCACGCAGCGGCGCTGGAGTAATCGCATTGCGATTGAGCGTCACCAAGTGTGGATAGCCTTGCGTCAGCACACCGATGGCATGCGCTTCCAAGTGCTGACCAACTGAATGCAGCAACACTACGCGTGAACGTCGAGCCACTTCAGGTAAGGACCCGCCATTCAGCACTTCAAAGCTGATAACCGGCACACGGCGACCATTCGATTCGTAGTTGCCCAGAAACCAGGCAGGGGCGTCATCAACTGGGCGCACCGTATCGCGCGAGATCACTTCAATGACTGCCGCATTCGGCAGCAACAAGGTGTCGCCATCAAGGGGCATCAGCACTGCATAGATTTGATCGTTCATGAGCCTCTAGTCTCCTCAAGCACACCACGCACTTCGGAGATGAGCTGATCTTCCTGATAGGGCTTGATCAGATAACGGTTCACACCAATCTGCATGGCACGCTCACGGTGCTTATCGCCGGAGCGCGAGGTGATCATGATGATCGGCAAGTTGCGTAGACGTTCGTTGTTACGAATAAAGGTGGCCACTTCGAAACCGTCTGCGCGTGGCATTTCGATATCGAGCAGCACTGTGACCGGACTTTCGGTCTGCAGCTTCGCCATTGCATCCAGACCATCCTTGGCCGTCGATACGCGGTAACCATTCTTGAGCAACAGACGTTCAGTGACGCGACGGATCGTGATGGAGTCATCCACCACCATCACCAATTCGCGAGCATCGACTTCCGTGTTCACCGCATTAGCCTTGCCTGCAGCCAGCGTAATCAGCGCGCGACGCGTGCGATCTTGCGTCAATGCGGGCACATCAAGAATCAACACGACGCGACCGTCGGCCAGAATCGTGGCGCTTGAAACGCCAACGACAGCACTGATCATCGGGCCAACAGCTTTGGAAACGACTTCACGATTACCGAAGAGCGAATCAACGACGACCGCGATACGACGATCCTGCGTACCCAAGCCTTCGCCGAGACGAACGAGAATGGCACTAACGGTCTTGCCTTCTTTTGGAGCACCGCGCGATGCGCCGATGAAATCGCCGAGATAGCGCACACGATATTCATGGCCGCCGTAGCCGTAAGTCGGTCCGTTCTCGTCATAAAGCGCGTCAAGTTGTTCACGCGGAATACGCGCAATGCCTTCGATACTCGGCAGCGGAATCGCATACATCTCGTTCGATACCGAAACCAGCAGCGCTTGCGAGATAGCAAGATTCAAAGGCAAACGAATCAGGAAGCGTGCTCCCTTGCCGGTCTCAGAACCAATTTCCAGCGTACCGCCGAGTTGTTTTACTTCGGCAGCAACAACGTCCATGCCGATACCGCGGCCGGCGTCTTGGGTCAGGTTTTTCGCGGTGGAGAAGCCTGCTTCAAAAATAAATTGTGCGATGTCTTCGTCAGCAACCTGCGCATCCGCCGGGATCAAGCCGCGCTTGATCGCCGTTGCACGAATCGCGTCAAAATCGAGGCCTTTACCATCGTCACGCAATTCAACGAGCAGCTGCGTGCCTTCGCGACGCAGCGTGACACTCACCGTGCCGGTCGCGCCCTTGCCTGCTGCAACACGTGTTTGCGGATCTTCAATGCCATGTACAACCGCATTACGCATCAAGTGTTCGAGCGGCGCAGTCATGCGCTCCAGAACATTGCGATCGAGTTCGCTTTCAATACCAACGAACTGCGCTTCAGCCATTTTGCCGTTGTCATGCGCCGCTTGTTTAACCACACGCTGCAGGCGTGCAACCTGACGTGAGAACGGCACCATCAGCGTGCGCATCAAACCTTGCTGTACATCGGTGTTAATACGCGCCTGCTGCAGCAACAGCGTTTCAGCTTCGCCAACCAAGCCATCCATCGTGGTGTGAAGACTCGACAAGTCGCCGACCGATTCCGATAGCGAACGTGAGAGTTCCTGCATACGCGTGTAACGATCCATTTCGAGTGGATCGAAGTCGCCTGCATAACGGTCTTGGCTTAACGTCGCTTGAGGACCACGACCACGCGCTGAGATCTGCGCCTCGGTTTCCATGTCCATCATGCGCAGCTGTTCGCGAACACGCGTAACGGCCTGCGACATTTCATTGAGCTGCGCTTGCAGCGCGCTGTGTTGTTCTTCCAAACGCGAGCGATAAATTGAAATTTCGCCCGCTTCGTTAAGCATGTTATCGAGGCTTTCTACTGGCACACGCGCGGTTTCGCGGCGCAGGGCAGCCAAGCCGGTCTGTTCGCTTTCAGGTTTCCAGAACAACATCGGATCCCATGCGCCATCGAGCAGAGGCGCAACTGGTGCTGAAAGAACAGGTTCAATAACCTCTGGCACCGCACCAGCGATAACGGATGTTTCGTCGTAGGACTCTACCTTCGGTCCGGTCGGCACCGCTCCAGCACCGCGCAGACTTGCCGTGTCACCACGCGACAACAAATCGTGCATGTGATGCAGCGTTTCGAGATCAGCCGCAACAGGCTTTAGATCGTTGCCATCTGATGCGCCGCGAACTTCGAGATTATTGATGCGCGTTTCCATCTCATGGGAAACATCACCCATCGCATCCAAACCCGCCATGCGCGCACCGCCCTTCAGCGTATGCAGTGCACGTTGCATCTCACGCGCTGGCGCAAACTCACGCGGATCGCGTTGCCAAGCGTTAAAGTTTTGCTGCAAGGTTTCAAGCAACTCGCTGGCTTCGGCAGAGAAAATCTCAGCCAACTCGTCATCAGCAGATTGCACAACAGGCGCAGCCACAGTGCTTGGCGTGTATTCCTGCCGCACAGGTGCAGCAATTACTTCTAGCTGAGGCGCTGCTTCTTCTATTATTTCTAAGAGTTCGACAGAAGATGACTGCGCAGGCGCAGCTGATTCAATATCCGACATCAGTGCCGAAACATTCGGAATGCCGCCGCGCTCCATCTCAGCCAATACACGGTGCAAACCATCGCTCGCCTGATGCAGGCGCGAGAACAATGCGGCGTCTGCCCTGCCCTCACTCAATGCGGTAGCCACCAAGGCTTCCATGTACTGCGCTACTTCACCCAAACCATTAGAGCCCGCGACGCGCGCGCTACCCTTGAGGGTGTGCAGAACACTTTTAACCGCAGCACCTGACTCTGCGCCAGCAGGATTCTTTTCCCAAGCCGATGCATAAGCATCGAGATTCTCTAAGAGCTCACGCGCTTCACCAATGAAGATCGCAGCCAACTCTTGCTCAGCGCTCAGTCCATCTACAGTAATGCTTTCGGTTTCGACAACCGGCGGCATTTCGATAATTTCTTCCTGACTTGCCGATGTCGGCACTGCCAGATCAGCATGGCCCGACAGCGGCAATGCTTCAATTTGAGCAACTAAATCGCTGCCGTCATTAAGGGCTTTGCCTTCTCGATAGGCATCGATCAGCTGATAGAAACCTTCAGCAATATTGTCGAATGCGGTGAAGAAACCTGACTCAGGTTTGATCGCATGCGTAGCAACCACGGCCATCCGAACATTAAGCGCGCGTCCAGCAATCGCAATCGAACTGCACTGCGACATCAACGCTGCGCCCAACAAGGTATGACTCAGTGCCTTGATCTCGGCCGCGCCTTGCAGGTTCTCCGGCGCGTGCGCCCAAGCCTTGGCGGTTTCCTCGATCTTCTGCACCAGATCGAAAGCTTCGCTAGAGAAAATCTCTGCAAGCTGGCGATCCGCCGTTGCTTGTCGCGCTTGCTCAGGAACTTCTGCTTGCAAGGCTTGAATGCGTTCCAACCACGGCGCCAAATCTTGCGAGGAGGCTGCAGGCGTTCCAATTGCATCAACCCAACGACGCAAGGTTTGTTCAGCGTCTTCGATCAGCACCAATGCAGCACGTGGCAATTCAAGACCTGCGCCACGCGCAGAATCTAGATAAGTTTCCAGTGCGCCAGACAATTCGCTAATAGATGGCGAATGAACGATATGTGCCGCACCACGAAGCGTGTGGAAGGAACGAACTACTTCGTCCTCAACCGCAAACCACTCGAAGCTGCGGTTCTGCTGTTCCAGCCAATGTGTGACGGCCTCCAACTTCTCGCGTGCGTCTTCGCGGAAGATGGCTGTCATATCCAATTCTTCTGCTTCTTGCGCGCCACGTCCTTCTGCAAGGTTGCTGGCACGTTCGATCAAAGCTTGCAGCGCAGGATCTGGTGCTGCGTTATTGCGGAAGCTTTCAATCAAGCCTGGCAACATTGCCACTGCATCAACAATGGCATCGACAACAACAGCGCCCGCAGGCACTGAACCATCGAGGCAGCGATTGAGCAGACTTTCAACCGCCCAACCAAATTCACCAATCTGTTGTGCACCGACCATACGGCCGGAGCCTTTCAACGTGTGGAATGCGCGACGAACTGTCGTCAGCGTGTCCATGTCTTGTGCATCACGACGTAGACGCGGCAATGCGCTGTCGAGCGTGCTAAGCACTTCGCTGGCTTCTTCCAGGAAGATGTCGCGAATTTCGGGATCGACGTCTTCAGCAGCCACAACCACCGGTGCTGGTTTGCTGACTGCGACTGCAGCAACTGGAGCAACCAGCTCTGGCTGTTCAAGCACCAATTCCAATTCTTCAAGTTCGGGGATTGCTGGAGCTGCTTCAGTGGCATTTAACTGACCGACGTAGTGCGCCATGCTCTCCAGCATTGGCTCAACATTGGGCACGTGATCACGAATCGCTTCGATGTAAAACTCAATCGCGGCAATGGCATCGGCAAAGCGTTCGGCATGCCCCTGCGTATCGCGCAATTGTGCGAACGAAGGGCTCGATACGTAGCGTTCAAGCGCGCTTATAAGTTCCGCAGCGCGCGTGTTCTGCAGCACATCAAAACCAGCAATAATTTCTTTGAGCAAACGCTGCGCGTCACTCGGCGGCTCGCTTTCGTTCTCGCGAATATAAGCGTCAACAGATGACTTGATACGCGCCAAGTTGACTAAGGATTCACGCAGCAGCGCGGCGGTGCCTTCAGCCAAATCGCGGCTATGCGGAATACCTTTATCTACCTCAGAAATACCGCCAGCACCTTTTTTGCTACGGACAATCTGACTGAACAGCGCATCTTCAAGACTGTGTTCAACTTGCAGAATGGAGGTGGCGATATCCATCCATAAATTGCTGGAGCTAGCGTCGGCCTCCAAGCTTTCGAGAAGTTTGACCTGATTGCCCACAACACGTTGCAACGCGGGCAGACCCAAGGTCGCGAGCGTGTTGGCAATGCGTTGCAATCTATTGCGCGTTTCTTCCAAGCCAATTCCGGCTTTACCGCCGGAGCGCACGGATAAGTCGATACTGTCTTTGACATGCGTGAAGTCGCGTCGAATTTCATCGGCGACGCGGCTCAATAAACCAATGCCAGGACCACGAATTCGTATACGACGCTGCTCAATCTGATCATTGGTCGGCAGATAGCTATTGAGTCGGAACAATACACGCAGCGTGCTAACACGCGGTCCTTGTCCACTGGAGCGCGCGACGAAGAACAGCAATTGATAGTTCAGATCGCCTAGCTTGGCAGCAGCGGCAGATTCGCCTTCGTCAATCAGCGCTCGAATCTGCGTAGCAGTTGCGCCCATTGCGCGCTTCAGATCCATAGAATCTTCTAGCGTACGCGTCAGCAATGCTTCAACAACGGCAGCAACCGTGCGCCAGAGTTGGTGAATCGATGCATTCGTTGATTGCGCGGCAATTTGCTCGGCAATCTTGCCAATGCGGCCTAAAGACGCATTGACGTCAACGTTATTCTTCAGCCAGTTCAGCATCGAAGCTTGGAACACTGGCAATAATTTACGCGCCTCACCCGCCGCATCACCCACGATTGCCGCGCCAGGCAATAAAGCCTTGCCGTGATCAAAGGCATTCAGTTGTGCGCTAAACAACTCCAACTCAGTGACCAGCGTTTTACCGCGAGACAATCGCAGTTCGCTGAGAATCGGCTGCAGCACAATGACGCAATCATCCATGCCTGAGGACAAGGCATCGATGTAATCGGAGACCTGCACCGTGGCGCTAAGCAGCGCGGAATAGGCAGGCTCAAGTTCTTGGATGCGACCCTGCATGATCTCGTGCAGAACCGTCTTCATTTCTTCAGCGACAGTGGCAACGCCAAAGCACTGAATCATGCTGGCCGTACCACGTACGGTGTGCAGTTCTACTAAAGCCTGTTGCAGCGGCAACAGATCTTCAGGATTTTCGATGTGGTATTCGATAAGCGTGCGCGCACGCGTCAAGCTCTGATCGAATTCCGAACGAACCCAATGTAAGCCGCTATTAAATGTCGCAGTTTGATCGAAATTCATAGGCCGGCGTGCTTGAAGTTATCGCT
This sequence comes from Pseudomonadota bacterium, assembly GCA_040387055.1. Classification (GTDB taxonomy): domain Bacteria; phylum Pseudomonadota; class Gammaproteobacteria; order Nevskiales; family Nevskiaceae; genus Stenotrophobium. The sequence continues at coordinate 6,566 of JAZKEM010000046.1, forward strand.
ACCCGCGACCTTGTGCAGGCTGAGAGCCAACCAGGGTTGGCCGTCACGTACGAATGCGCTCAATAAATAGGGGGCAAAGCTGCCTGCGCCGCCGACGATCTCGCGTCGTTGTTCGGTGGAAACGAACTGGCGATGGCCTGCAACTTCGTCGACGAGAAAGCCCGCCGGAAAGCGTTCTGAGTTAAAAACCAGCACACGCTGCGTGCGTTGCTGATCAAGCGGCGGCATGCCGAGAAACTGACGAAGATCAATAATTGTGAGCAAGGAGCCGCGGACGTTAGCAACGCCCAGCAGCCACGCGCGCACATTGGGTACGCGGGTCATGCGCGGCGGAACGATCACTTCGCGCACTTCATCACGCGGCGCAACCAGCCACACATCATTAATGCGGAATCCTAGGCCACCCCAAGTCTGGGCCTGACCTGCAGCAACATCGAGACGCGCAGCACGCATGCGCGCTTCAAGTCGCAACAATTGCTCAAAGGGATCGTCTCTTAACGCTCGAAGTTCTGCGCTCATAGGGGCAGAGGCAACTACTTCTTGGCGTGAGCTTTCACCGCGCCAATCAGTTCATCTTTCGTGAACGGCTTGGTGAGGTATTCATCGGAGCCGACAATGCGGCCGCGTGCGCGATCAAATAATCCATCTTTGGACGACAGCATGATGACCGGCGTCTTAGAGAAACGTGGATTACCCTTGATCAGTGCACATGCCTGATAACCATCCAGGCGCGGCATCATGATGTCGATAAAAATAATATCCGGCTGATGATCGGCAATCTTGCCGAGCGCCTCAAAGCCATCTTGGGCTGTAATAACGACATAACCCTCGCGCGTCAGCAGCGTCTCCGCGGTACGTCGGATCGTCTGACTATCGTCGATGACCATGACTTTTGTTGAGTCCTGGTTTTGTGTGGACACCTTACCCCCTACTAATTCTGTGATCCGCTTTTTATAGAGTGTTTTGTAACACAGTCCTTGATTAATGCCTATCCGCCCAAAGCTTACGTTGCGCTACCATGCACCCCATAACGATAAGGCGAATCTATGCAAAGTCCCGTTCCCCATCTGGTTACTGCACAAAGCGGGCCACTGCTGAAGCTGGAATCCACCCTGCTCGCAAAAGCCGCCGACATCGAAGCCTGGTTTCGTGCGCAGTGGCTTAAAACCTCGCCACCTTTCTATAGCTCGGTGGATTTGCGTAACGCCGGATTCAAGCTGGCCCCGGTGGATACCAATCTTTTCCCCGGCGGCTTTAACAATCTCAATCCGGCATTTGAAGCGCTGTGTATTCACGCGCTGCAGACCTCGATTGCCCGCGTTTGCCCCACCGCAAAAGGTATTTTGCTGGTGCCGGAGAACCACACCCGCAACAAGTTCTACTTGGAAAACGTGGCGACGCTGTTCAGCCTGATTCAAAAAGCCGGCTATCGCGTACACATCGGCACGCTGATTCCTGACATTACGGAACCGACCGAAATCACTTTGGAGATCTCGGGGCGCAAATTATTACTGGAGCCCATCACCCGCGACGCCGGCTACGTCTCCGTCGGGGGATTCACGCCCTGCTCGATTCTGCTGAATAACGACCTGTCATCCGGCATCCCCGCCATTCTCGAAGACTTGGAGCAAGACATCATCCCGCCGATGGGTTTGGGCTGGCATGCACGCACCAAATCGAGTCATTTTGGCTTTTATCGCGATGTCGCCAAAGAATTCGGCGAACACATTGGCATTGATCCTTGGCTGGTTGACCCTCTGTTCCGGAACTGCGGCCAGATCAACTTTGCCAAGCGCGAAGGCGAAGAGTGTCTCGTCTCCAATGTCGAAATGCTGCTGGAAGACATCAAAGCCAAGTACGACGAGTACGGCATCACGGATGAGCCCTTCGTCATCATCAAATCCGAAGCGGGCACCTACGGCATGGGCGTGATGACCG
>JAZKEM010000047.1:0-4349 GCA_040387055.1 Pseudomonadota bacterium
CAATACGAAGACATGGCAGAAGTCTCCGCCTGTTAGCTACTGTGGATTTCATTAAGCGTCTAGGCTTCTGACTTCGATGAGATTGATTTGCGTGGAAAGGATCTCGTACTCAGACCACTTCACGCCTTCGAGGTTGGTTTCGAACTTCACGGGTATATCGAATTCACATCCGGCATAGAGCGTGTCGCCCATGCCCAGAGCGCTTACGAGCGTGATGACGCCGGTTAGATAATCAACGGTGTAATGAGTAGTCTCGGTAAGCTCTGTCCAGGTGACGCCATTGAGCTTCGCCACGCGCACCGTTGATGCAAGCGGCAGCAGGATTAACCGCCTGGTCGTTGTTTCATCCGGATCATCTTCGAACCAATACGTAATCTGATAGGTCTTATCACCTGCGTCGATCTCAGTGCACAACTGATCGTGCGATGTCGGCGTACCGGTGCCGCCATTGGTGGAAAAGTCCGCGTGATCTTTATGTCTAAATGAGTGCGCCCTGCCTCCAGTCTTGCGAAACATAGCGCGCAAATCAGCGACATAATCAGCGAGAGGCCGGTTGTCGAATTGCAAAGTAAAACGGCCTAACACGTAGGGATGATTTAACTTTGAATAACTATTGATCAAAGTATCAGATGTGTCGGTGTCGAACTCTTCACTGGCAGCGGAATCAATGTTGTAGTTTTCAGCTAAACGCTCATTTTTGAATGTCATGCGCTTCTCTGTGCCTCGCTCACCATGCCAAGCACTGCTTTACGCATCGTGCTTGCAGCCTGCATTGCGGTTTTCTGATCTTTGATGCCGCTAATTTGAATTACAGGGGCAATTGTTATTGAGCCGCCCATCATCTTGGCTGTCTGTGCGCCCCCAGTGACATTGGCCGGACCTTTCACCAATACGCCGTTGACTAGCTCGGGACGCTTCTCGGCAACCGCTCCGGTGTAGCCATCGGGTATCGTTCCGCCGTTATCGAAGAAACCGAGAAACTTGCCGACAGTCGAAGCAATGCCCATCGCTGAGCCGACCTTGCTGCCGCGTGCAGCGTCGAACGGGCTTTCGTCCCATCCATTCGAGCCAGCTTTGCCGCGAGGTATCGAATCCCACTCGCCTTCGACAATGCCTGACCCCTTCCCACCACCACCGAATATGCCTGACGCGATATCGCCCCAAGGCAAGCTTGATGAGTCAAAACTTGCATCATTCGCAGCAGCGTCGTTCTTGCCGAACATGCCAGCAATGGCGCCGAGAATTCCACCGCCCTCCTCTTTGCCGCCTGCCGACTTGCCGAGAAACCAACTCATAATGTCAGCGGCTACAGCTTGTGCGGCCATGTCTTTCAGCATGTCGGTGAAAGTTTTCAGGGCATCTTTGGCGCCGTCTTTCGTTCCGTTGCGTAGAGCGTCAGCTAATGCGGATTGCGTGCCTTTGAGGAATTGCTTGCGGACTTGTGCGCGCTCATGCTCAAGCTCCATTTCTTTTTCGTATGCGGCTTCGACAGACTCGAGTTCGCGGGCGCGTGATACCAGTCTGTCTTTTTGATCTTGATCGAATTGCTCATAGCCACCGTGTTCGATGTCGTAAAGTAATTCGGCCGCCTTGGACGTATTGCCCATCAAGTCGATTTGTTTTTGCAATCCGGCTTCGGTTGCTTCGAAGTATTCGCGGGCCTCTCTACGCTTATCAGCCCAAGCGATAGCATCGACTGATTCGGCGTGTTCGCGCATGAGAGCAATATCTTCGGGCTTAGCGCCCTTAAACTCGCCCATCGAAATATCGAATTCGAGCTTGGCCACTTGGGACATGTCACCCAGCCCGTTAATAACGTTGCTGTACGAGTCGAGACGGGATTGGATGGAATTTGCTAATTCTTCTTCGGCTTCTTTCGCGACTCTCGCAGATTCGGCAAGGTCGTAATTTGTGCCAGCAAGTTGGCGCATCGTGGCAATAGTTGCGGGTCCGCTTTCGGCAGCGATTGCATCAAGCTCTGCTCTGAATACTGTCTGCTCACGTGCAGACATGCCGACCATCTTGATTTGATTTTCAAGCGATGTGATTAGGTCATCTGATTTGCTTGCGACAGCGTCAATGGCGCCGCCCATCTGTGCGATGTAGTCGTGCGCAGTCATGAATGCATTGCCGGTTTCAACAACACCGGTTTCCATCGCTTCGAGGTAACGCGTAGCGTCATTAGCAGATAATGCGAATCTGCCCGCACCTTCCGCAGCATCGCCAAGCTGATTTTGATAGCCAGCAAGCACGGCTTCTGCCGCCTGCAGTTCAGCCGCATTTCTGCGTATCGCGCCGCCCATCATGGCGCCAGCAAGTGCCGCTTCTTGATATGCTTCGCCTTGTCGCTTCAGTGCGTCGATTTGCTGGACAATGGTTTCTACAGCGTTTTCGAGCCCGGCACGATCAAGCCTAGACATTGCATCTATTTGCGCATCGATGCTTGTTACAACTTTATCGATAGCTTCGGCAGAGTCTCGTGCATGTTTCACGATGAGATATGCAGCGCCAGCCGCGGCCAATCCGACAGCGCCAAGAGTCCCGCCTACTAGAGCGAGAGCGCCGTTAGCGAGCGATGCTGCACCTGCCGAAGCTCTTTGTGCAATCGTGAGCCTAACGGTCGATGCGGCATGAGCATTCTCTGCAGCAACAGCAGCCGCATGAGCCACGTTCAGTGCATTGGTTTCAGCTAGCACAACACCTTGCGCTGCACCCAATGCCATTTCTTGCTTCGTAAGTTGTGCGGTGATTGCAATCTCAGCGGTTCGCAATTCCACCAGGCGGGCAATAGATAGCTGCCTGCCTTTGTCTGTGATTTGTGACTTAAGTCTTGTGGCCTCTAGCTCGCGCTCAGCAACGATGCTTGCCAGAACCATGCGCGTACCGGCCATCTCGGCCTCTGCAACGCCCACCATAGCCTTCGCGCGTGCAGCCGCACTAACCGCCATTGTTTGTTCTGCTTGCGCCTTGAGCATTGATGCAGCGCCACTAGCACGCTTCTCAGCTATCGATGCTGTTTCGGCTGCAGACTCGGCCACTTTCGCAGCCAGGTATTTAGTCATGCCAGGAATTAATCGTGCTGCGTAGATGCCTGCAAGTATTTGCAGCCCACCTGCGAGGCTGTCGATATTCTTGGCAAGTCCACTGATCGATCCTGAGATCAATGATGTGGCGCCTGATGCCTGCGCAGATTGACCAACAAATAGCGTTAATTCGTTTTTCAATTCTTGCCATGAGCCGGAAATTGTTTCCATGCCCTTAGCTTGTTCGCGCAAGGATGCGAGCAACGCCGGATCAGTGAATGCCTTCTGCATAACGGCGCTGGTGATCTCGCCATCAGCCGCCATCTGTTTCAGCGCGCCAATCGGAACGCCCATGCTTGCCGCGAGTGCACGCATAAGATTCGGCGCTGATTCCATCATTGCGCGGAATTCTTCACCCGCCAATCGACCTGAGCCAAAGGCTTGTGATAGCTGGAGCATTGCAGAACTTGACTCGCCTGCAGAGGCGCCCATGACTTTAAGCGACAAGGCAACGGTTTCGGATACGTCAGCAATCTCTTGCTGTGCCGCGCCATTTTCTTCAAGCGATGGAGTCAGCCGAGCGTACAGCGCTGTGATTACCGCAATGTCTGCTTGAGCCGTAGTTGCAATCCTGTGAGCGTCATCACTTGCCTCAAGGAATTCACGCTGCGAGTCGGTTGCGTTTTTTAGCTGCGCATCCATCTTGGTGACAGCATCGGCCATCTGGATCATTTCACCGGCCGCACGCACTAATCCCATTGTGGCGATCAATGCGGTTGCGGTTTTTACTGAACCAGAAACGCCAGCAAAGCCCTGCTCAACCTTGCCGGTAGAGTTGACCAACTGCTTCTCAACACGATCACCAGTAGCGCCGAGTTTTCGCAGTTCAGTTTCGGCAGTCGATAGCTGTCGTGTATCGATTTTTAAACCGATGGTCGCGATGTCTATTGGATTTCTCCTACTTGGCTTTGCGTTTGCGCTTGGAAAGCGGATCTTCTGGCGAGCGGTAAGGCGGATCAGATTTCGGGTTATGAAACTTTCCGAAGCCGTTCACATAAATGCGCGACATATTCATCAGCAATTTCTTGATGTAGATATCGAGGGTTAACTTGTTTGCAGAGACAAAGGCTTCCAGCTCAGCCCATGTCAGAGGCGATATTTCACCGCCTGAGATCATTGCCATGCCGGAAAGGTAGAAGTAATGGAATACACGCTCAGCGCCGATAACTTCCGGCACTTCGTCATACTCGACTTTGAATTTCTTAAACTCATCGCGCCTGGTTAATCGTGTGCGTTCGTCGCCATAGCTCGGAACGACTGACAGCC
>JAZKEM010000048.1:0-20944 GCA_040387055.1 Pseudomonadota bacterium
CTTTGACAATGATTCGGTTACGCGTGAGATCCACGCGCTCGACCGCCTTATTCAGACGTTCCACCGTTGCATCATCAAAATGCACTGAAAAATTCATGGCTTAAGTCACAACATAACAGGTTATGTTAGTTTGCATGATCCAAGCAAAAGGCGCAAGGGTTTTGACGGGATATGCACTTATCGCGAAGAGCGCCACCAAACGAGCGAGTCGACGCAGCGCTGCCCAGCCTGACTCAGGTAAAAAAGCCAAGGGTCAGCGCGGCCAGCACCAGATAACGGGCGGATTTAGCGAAAGTAACGATTAAGAAAAAGCGCCAAAAGGGCTCTCGCATAACGCCAGCCACGACAGTGAGCGGATCGCCAATGATTGGCATCCAGCTGAGCAGGAGCGACCAGCGACCAAACTTTTGGTAAGACTGCTGCGCTTTTTCTAGTTTGTCTTTGCTGACAGGAAACCAGCTTTTGTGCCGATAGCGTTCGATCGAGCGCCCCAACAACCAGTTCAGCGCTGAGCCCAGAACATTGCCAGTGATTGCCACAGTCAGAAGCGCCCAAACGGCATAACGTTCCGTCATCAGCAAGCCAACCAAGACCGCCTCTGACTGCATCGGCAGCAAAGTGGCGGCCCCGAAGGCTGCTAGGAATAGTCCGAGATAGGCAGACAAATGGGCTAGCGAAGTCGTAGTCCAGTAAACGCTAGGCTGGCCACTGCACCTAGCGCTTCAAAAATTTTGGGCGCGCGATGATTTATCACCGCAGCGCCCAATACTTATTCTTACTCTGCAGCAGGTTCGGAGCCGGCTTCAGCGGCTGGAGCCTCGCCAACGACCACAGGGTCATCTTCGGATTCAATACGATCCAAACCAACCAAGCGGTCACCATCAACCGGACGCATGATGCGAACGCCCTGCGTGTTACGGCCAGCGATGCGCACTTCTGAAGCGCGAGTGCGGATGAGGTTGCCGGATTCGGAGATCAGCATGATGTCGTGGCTGTCGTCGACGACCAAGGCGCCGATCAGGCGACCCGTCTTGTCGTTGAGCTGCTGACCAATCACGCCCTGACCACCACGGCCTTTGCGCGGGAACTGATCAACTGGCGTACGTTTGCCGAAGCCGTATTCAGAGACGGTCAGGATGTCGCCCTTGCTCGGGATGATCAGCGCGATGACGCGTGCGCCCTCGCCTGCGGTGTCGACTGCATCGTCGGCTTCATCCACCACTTCGACGACTTCTTCGCCGCCTTCTTCTTCGCTTGCAGCGAAGGTCTTGATCAGACGCATGCCGCGAACACCGGTGGCGCCGCGACCCATTGAGCGGACAGCGGTTTCAGGGAAGCGCATCGCGCGACCTGCGTCGGACAGAAGGATGATGTCGTTGCTGCCATTGGTCAGCGCAACGTCGACGAGTTCATCGTCGATACGCAGGTCAACCGCAATCAGGCCATTGCTACGGATATTGGCGAAGGCTTCCAGCGGAGTCTTCTTGACCGTGCCGCGGCGCGTTGCCATGAAGATGAACTGGCCAGCGAAGTCAGCTTCTGCAAAGCCCTTGATCGGCAGTACGGCGTTGATCTTTTCGTTGGCTTCCAGTGGCAGCAGGTTAACGAAGGGACGACCGCGCGAACCGCGTGAACCGGATGGCAGTTCGAACACACGCAGCTTGTAAGCCTTGCCCTGGCTGGAGAAGCACAGCAGCGTGTCGTGCGAATGCGTGACCCACAGGCGATCGACGAAATCTTCCTCTTTGGTTGCAGCGGCGAGCTTGCCGCGACCACCGCGCTTCTGCGCCTGGTACTCGTCGAGCGCAACAGCTTTTACGTAACCTTCGTGCGACAGCGTCACCACCATATCCTGCGGCGGAATCAGATCTTCGCGTGCGATGTTGAGCGCAGCACCAGTGATTTCGGTGCGGCGTGCGTCGCCATACTGTTCCTTGATTTCGAGCAGTTCGCCGCGAATCACAGACAGCAGACGCGCTTCGGAACCGAGAATGTCGAGGTAATCGGCAATCGCTTCGAGCAGCTCCTTGAACTCTTCGTGAATCTTGTCCTGCTCAAGGCCGGTGAGGCGATGCAGACGTAGTTCGAGGATTGCTTGAGCCTGTGCTTCGGATAGGCGGTAGCCGCCTTCAACCAAACCAAACTCAATGCCGAGATCCGCGGGACGCGATGAGCCAGCGCCGGTGCGTTCCAGCATTGCAACAACCGGACCCGCAACCCAAAGACGTGACTGCAAGCCTTTCTTGGCTTCTGCCGGATTCGGGCTGGCTTTAATCAGTGCAATCACTTCGTCGATGTTGGCGAGCGCAATCGACAGACCTTCCAACACATGCGCACGTTCGCGTGCCTTACGAAGCAGGTAGCGCGTACGGCGCGTAACGACTTCGCGACGGTGACGAACAAAGATTTCGAGCAGTTCCTTCAACGCCAGCGTACGTGGCTGGCCGTTGTCGATGGCGACCATGTTGAGACTGAACACGGTCTGCAACTGGGTCTGCTGGAACAGGTTGTTCAACACGACATCGACGTTTTCGCCGCGGCGCGTTTCGATGACCATGCGCATGCCGTCCTTGTCGGACTCGTCGCGCAGTTCGGTGATGCCTTCAACGCGCTTTTCCTTGACCAGATCAGCAATCTTCTCAAGCAAGCGGGCCTTGTTCACCTGGTACGGCAATTCGGTGACGATGATCGCTTGTTTGTCAGCTGAGCCAGCAACATCTTCGAAGTGCGTACGTGCACGCAAAACAATGCGACCGCGGCCCGTAGCGTAGGCATCAACCATGCCGTGCGCGTCGAGAATCAAGCCAGCGGTTGGAAAGTCCGGCGCCGGAATCAGCTTCATCAACGCGGCCAGATCAATCTCTGGGTTGTCGATGACCGCAACGCAACCATCAATCACTTCCGAAAGATTGTGCGGCGGGATGTTGGTCGCCATACCGACGGCGATACCAGAGCTGCCGTTAACCAGCAGGTTCGGGATCTTGGTTGGCAGCACCGACGGTTCTTGCTCAGAGCCGTCGTAGTTAGGAATGAAATCGACGGTCTCTTTGTCGATGTCGGCCATCAGTTCATGCGCGATGCGCGTCATGCGGATTTCGGTGTAACGCATGGCGGCTGGGTTGTCGCCGTCTACCGAACCGAAGTTGCCTTGACCATCAACCAACAGATAACGCAGCGAGAACGGCTGCGCCATACGGACGATGGTGTCGTAAATCGCGGTGTCACCGTGCGGATGGTATTTACCCATCACGTCACCGACGATACGTGCCGATTTTTTATAGGGCTTGTTGTAATCGTTGTTCTGCTCTTTCATCGCGAATAGAGAACGGCGATGAACAGGCTTTAAGCCGTCGCGTGCGTCTGGAAGTGCGCGACCCACAATCACGCTCATGGCGTAATCGAGGTATGAACGCTTCATCTCATCTTCGAGATTGACGGAGAGAATTTCTTTAGCGAATTCGGTCATGTGCTCGGCCATGGACGCCTCATCTGCGTCCATTATTTTTTAGTTAGAAAGTCGATCAAAAAAGCAGCTCAAAACAAGGCTGCTTTTATTAGCGAAATTGTAACATATCGAGCCCCAAAACGAGCCCTAAAAATAGGACTCAAATCTAGGCTGATTTCAGGCCAAAAAGCTTGACGTTTGGCAGTGTTTTGAGGGTGGAAAATCCACCCTCGCCAAGACCCTAGCCCAACAGCGCGTTGAGCTTGTCCGCATCCGGGTTGAGAATGACGCCACGCTCGCAAACGATGGCATCAATCAGTTCGGCTGGCGTGACATCAAAAACTGGGTTGAAAGCGTCGTAACCAACAGGCGCAACCATCTGGCCGCGGAACTCGGTGAGTTCCTTGGCAGTGCGCTCTTCGATAGGAATTTCAGCGCCACTGCGGCAACGCAGATCGAAGGTACCGCTGGGCGCCACCACCATGAACTTCACGCCATGACGCTTGGCGGCTACAGCCAGCATGTAAGTGCCAATCTTGTTCGCGGTGTCGCCATTGGCGGCAATGCGATCCGCGCCAACGATGACCCAGTCGATCTTCTCGCGGCTCATCAAATGCGCGGCAGCGCCGTCTGCGAGCAGCTGTGCTGGGATGCCCTCCTGCTGCAGTTCCCAAGCTGTCAGGCGCGCGCCTTGTAGCCAGGGACGGGTTTCGGTGTTGTAAACGCGGGTGATGCGATTCATTGCATAGCCGCTGCGAATCACGCCCAGTGCGGTGCCATGACCGCCGGTAGCAAGTGCGCCGGTGTTGCAGTGAGTGAGGACATGGGCATTAGCAGGCAACAGTGCAGCGCCGAGCTCGCCCATTTTGAGATTCTGCGCGAGATCTTCGTCGTGAATGGCAATGGCTTCCTTCTCCAAAGCCTCAACCGTTGGCGTGCGCAACCAAACACCGCGCATACGCTCCAGTGCCCAGCGCAGATTGACTGCCGTCGGACGTGAGGCCGCCAGCACTTCGGAAGCACGCGCAAAAGAGTCGTGCTCCTGCTGTACGGACAGCACCAGACCATAGGCGGCAGCAATGCCAATCGCCGGTGCACCACGCACGGCCATGCCATGAATCGCATCGGCGACGTCTTTAGCCGTCAGGCAATCCAGATAAACCACTTCAGCCGGTAGCAAGCGCTGATCCAGAAGTCGGAGGCGGTTGCGGTCCCAAATAATCGGATTAACAGCGTTGCTCATGATCAGGCTCAGGTAAAATCGTTCCGCTAATTCTAACCTTCTGATTGTGAATCTATGCAGATTGATCTGCTTGTCTTTCCGCGCTGGCTCGTTCCGGTTGAACCCGCAGGTGTTGTGCTTGAAGAGCACGCGCTGGCAATCGATGCTGGCCGCATTGTCGCAGTATTGCCCGCTGACGAAGCGCGTCGTAGCTTTGAAGCGCGCGAAACACTGACACTGGCGGATCACGCAGTGATGCCTGGCCTCGTCAACGCGCATGCCCATAGCGCAATGACGCTGATGCGCGGCATCGCCGACGATCTGCCGCTGATGGATTGGTTGCAAAACCACATCTGGCCAACAGAAGGCGCGCATATGAGTCGTGAATTCTGCGAAGACGGTTTGCGACTCGCAGCTGCTGAAATGATTCGTGGCGGCACGACTTGCGTTAACGATATGTATTTCTTCCCCGATGCTTCAGTTGCCGTTGCAAACAGCGTTGGGCTGCGCGCTGCCGTCGGCATGGTGGTGCTGGACTTCCCATCTGCCTGGGCACAGAACTCGGACGAGTACATTCACAAAGGCCTTGAAGTTCACGACTCACTTAGAGGCAATCAGCTTGTGCGCGCAGTGTTTGCACCGCACGCGCCCTACACCGTTTCTGACGCGCCGCTGCGCACGATTCGCAAATACGCCAACGAACTCGGCATTGGCGTTCACATGCATGTGCATGAGACGGCGTTTGAAGTGGCGAGCGCGGTCGAGGCCACTGGCAAACGTCCGTGGCAGCGATTGAAAGAACTTGATTTGCTCGGACCTGACTTTATCGCCGTACATATGACGCAACTCACCGACGAAGAAATCGCTGAAGCCGCACAGTTCGGCGTTTCGATCGCACATTGCCCTGAATCAAATCTCAAACTCGCCAGCGGCTTTTGTCCTGTCGATAAATTATTGAAGGCTGGCGTAAACGTCGCCATCGGCACCGACGGCGCAGCCAGCAATAACGATCTCGATCTTCTTGGCGAAATGCGCACTGGCGCATTGCTTGCCAAAGGCGTATCAGGTGATCCGCTCGCGTTGTCTGCACCACAGGCGCTGCACATGGCCACGCTCGCAGGAGCTAAGGCACTGGGCTGGGAGCAAGAGTCTGGCTCGCTGGTAAAAGGTAAGTCGGCAGACTTCATCGCCGTGAACCTTGACCGCGCTGGCACACAGCCGGTTTATAACGTGCTCTCGCATCTGGTCTACGCAGCGAATCGCGATCAGGTCACTGATGTTTATGTCGCAGGCCGCGCACTGATGCGCGATGGGCGTTTGCTGACGGTTGATGAAAAAGCCACCGTGCAGAAAGCACGCGAGTGGCAACTAAGGATTAAGAAATGAGCAGCAATGTAAATGTCGATCCCGGCGAGATTTCTCGCTTCGAAAAAATGGCCGCAACCTGGTGGGACCCACGCGGTGAGATGGGCCCATTGCACAGCATTAATCCACCACGCGTTCGCTATATCGAACAATGTGCAGGCGGACTCAAAGGCAAGAAGGCGCTGGACGTCGGCTGTGGCGGCGGCATTCTGACCGAAGCCCTCGTTGCCAAAGGCGCAGATGCCACCGGCATTGATCTGGCTGAGGCCTCACTCGAAGTAGCGAAGCTGCACGGCTTGGAATCCGGCATCAAAGCTAACTACCAAAACATTCCAGCCGAAGAACTCGCACGCCAGCAGCCAGAAAGTTTTGATCTGGTTTGTTGCTTGGAAATGCTGGAGCACGTCCCTGCCCCCGCACAAACGATCAAGGCCTGCGCACAACTCACAGTGCCTGGCGGCACCGTGGTTTTCTCAACGATCAATCGCAATCCGAAAGCCTACGCACTGACGATTCTGGGCGCGGAATATGTGATGAATTTGATTCCACGTGGTACGCATGACTACGCCAAATTTATCCGCCCATCCGAGCTTGCACAGTGGGCTCGCGAAGCGGGCTTGGAAGTCGTTGCGATGAAAGGCATCCGCTACAACCCGCTGCTGAAAACCGCTTCGCTGGCTGATGACGTCGACGTTAATTATTTGATGCACTGCCGGAAGCCTGCATGAGCTTCAAAGCTAAATGCGTGCTGTTCGATCTCGACGGCACGCTGGTCGACACCGCACCTGATCTTGGTGCTGCTGCCAATGCCGTGCGTGTTCAACAAGGACTCGAACCGCTTCCGTTGCTGATCTATCGGCCCGTCGCATCTGCAGGCGCTCGCGGCCTGCTCAAAGTTGCGTTGGGCATTGCACCTGATCATGCCGACTTTCCTGCTCGTCGCGATTATTTTCTTGAATATTACCGCGCAAACCTCAGCAAATTGTCCGTGCTGTTTGATGGCATGACGGAATTGCTCGCAGGGTTTGAGCGTAATGGCATTCTTTGGGGCGTAGTCACCAACAAACCCGCCTGGCTGACGCAACCGCTGATGATTGAAATGCAGCTAGCTTTGCGTGCCGCCTGCGCTGTCAGCGGCGATGACGTCCCCAAAGCCAAGCCAGCACCGGATTCCATTCTGCTGGCCTGCTCTCAAGTGGGCTTGAGCGTTTCGGATTGCATCTATGTGGGCGACGACAAGCGCGATATCGATGCAGCCAAAGCGGCCGGCATGCGCAGCGTGGCCGCAGACTGGGGCTATCTGGGCGATAACGGCCCAATTGAAAGCTGGGAGGCAGACGTGATTTGCCGTTCGCCCGCCGAACTCGCTCACTTACTCGGCATGGCGGTATAGTCGCCACACGATTTCCGAGTCAGCTCGCCATGGATCAGGCCGCGCAGTTCACCAGCTTTAACCAGCTCAATAAAACGGCGGTCTTTTTGCGTGCGCGAGCCAATCGCCATGCTTGGACGGGGTTGAGCATCGCGCTAGCCGCCTTATGTCTTGCCTTGGTTTTTAGCAGCTACATGCAGTTCGGGACGCTAAGTCTCGAAACTTTGCAGGCAATCCAATCAAACAACCCCGCAATCTGGCTGCTGGATGTGATGCCGTTTCTGTTTCTGGCATGGGGACAGCACATCGGCACAGTGATGTCCTACCAAGCTGGCGCAATGCTCGCGGATGAAACACGCGAGCTGCGTGAACAAAACACCAAACTCGAATACGAACTCGAACGTAAAGGTCACCACAAGCAGCTGACTGATCTGCCCAATCAGTGGAGCTTTTCCGCAAAACTGACACGCGTCATTTCAAGGCGTGCTGCACATGAAGGCCGCTGCGCGGTGCTCGTCATTGATACGCAGCAGTACCACGAAGTCGCACTTGCACATGGTGACGAGGCAGCACGCGAGTTCATTGATCAGGTCGCGCAACGCTTGAGCACAACATTGGCAGAAGGCAGCGTGATTGGTCATTTTGGCTATGACGATTTTGCCCTGCTGATTCGCAGCGTCGAAAACGAGGCAGAAGCTCTAGCAATTGCAGCACGCGTTCAATCATCGCTGGATACACCCTTACAGATTCGACGTCAGCCAATGAGTCTGCGCAGCAGCATCGGCATCGCCGTTTACCCTGACCATGGCAACGATTCTGCAAGCCTGATACGGCATGCTGAAACCGCCAAGTACGCTGCGAGTGCAGCAGGCTTGGAGTGTCTCGCTTACAGACCAGAGCTAGAAAACGCGCGCAGCGAAATACCGAGACTTATTGCGGAGCTGCATGCTGCCTTGGATTGCGACGGCCTATCTGCAGATTATGTTTTACAGAAATCCCTGCGTGATGGTGATGCGCCACGACTACGCATGATCTGCCGTTGGGCACACCCTCGACGCGGTTCAATTGTGCAAGATGAATTTTTAAATTTGCCCGGTCGCCCCAGTCTGATTCACTCCTTGACCCTGTGGCAGTTACGAGAAGCTTTCGAGCGTCTGGCAGCTGAACGACAAAGCGTGAGCCCATCAATGATGATGAGCCTGCGTCTAGGCGATGCGGCTTACAAAGATTTTCCGCTGGCCAAGACCGTTACCGGACTCCTGCGCGCGCATGATCTCCCTGAAGAAGCGTTAACGCTCGAGCTGCGGGAATCCGCTTTGCAAAGCGATGCCACCGCAATCGAACAGCTACAAATTTTGCGTAACAACGGCGTACGAATTTGCTTGGTTGGTATTGGTGGACCTGGCGCGTCACCGGCCTGTGTACTTTATTTCCCAGTCAATGAAGTGCAGCTAGTGCCTGATCTCCTCAAACTAGCGAGCAATCAAGACACCGCGCATCACGTACTGATTTCTACCGTCAAAATGTTTGATGGCCTGAATATCAAAATCACCGCTTGCGGCGTAGATACTTCTGATTTACTGAACTTAGCCCACAACGTCGGCGCTGACTATGCCGAGGGTTTGGCAACACGCGGCAATGAAATCGAATCCGTAAGCAACGTCTATGAGCTGCATCCTGCGTTGGCATAGCAGCTGCAACGCGGCATACTGATCGCAATATCTCTCCAAACACGAACGCAAGCACTCATGCTGGCGCTCAATCACCTGTCACGAACTATTTAAAACATGTCTGCTGCCCTGCCCCACGATTACACGCCGAAGCTCCACCTGCTGAAAGATCGCATCATTCTCGTTACTGGTGCAGGTGATGGCCTTGGCCGCGCCACTGCATTGGCCTGCGCTGGATTAGGCGCGACAGTCATTTTGCTGGGCCGCACAGTGCCTAAACTTGAAAAAGTTTATGACGAGATTTTGAAAGGTGGCGGCGCTACACCAGCCATCTATCCAATGAATCTTGTCGGCGCCACTTGGGCCAACTACGAAGAACTAGCCGAGACGCTTGAACGTGAATTTGGCAAGCTTGATGGAATTATTCATAGCGCTGCGCACTTCAAGGCATTTGCCGCATTGGAAGACATGGATCCACGCGAGTGGGTTGAAGGTTTGCAAGTTAATCTGACCGCCGCATACACGATGACGCGTTTGTGCTTGCCACTGCTGCGCAAGAGCAGTGATGCATCAGTGGTTTTTGTTTCGGACTCTTCAGGCCGTAGTGCCAAGGCTTTCCACGGCATTTATGGCATAGCCAAGACTGCAGTCGAAACCATGGCAAAAACATGGGCACAAGAAATTGAGCTGGAATCAGGCCTGCGTATCAACACCTATGATCCCGGCGCACTGCGTACGCAGATTCGCGTAAAGGGTTATCCGGGCGAGCTGATGGACAAAATTCCAGCACCAGAAACAGCGGTGCCAGGGCTGCTTTGGTTGTTAGGCCCAGATAGTCGCGGTCACTCAGGTCAAGCGTTCTAAACTAAAAGAGCCCGCAAAATGCGGGCTCTTTTTTAGTCACTTGCTGACGACATTTAATAATCGTCATCGTCGCGTTCTCTGCGGCGCTGAGGTTTTTTAGGCAGCAACTCTTCCAAACCGACTGCCGCAAGCAGCGCTTTGAGTTCTTCAGGTTCCGCCTCGCGACAACCACCCGTCTTGATGCCGCGACCCAATTCAATGGGGCCATAGCTCACGCGAATCAGACGACTCACTTGCAAGCCTTGCGACTCAAACAAACGGCGGACTTCGCGGTTGCGGCCTTCGCGCAAGGTCACCGTATACCACTGGTTTGCGCCAGCACCATCTTCGTTGGCACCGACTTCCAACGTATCGAAATGCGCGCTGCCATCTTCAAGCTCAACGCCATTGACGAGACGCTCGGCAATTTCTTCAGTCATTTCACCAAGAACACGCACGGCATATTCACGACTGATTTCAAAACTAGGGTGCGTGAGTCGGCGCGCCAATTCACCATGATTGGTGAGTAGCAATAAACCCGAGGTGTTGATGTCGAGACGTCCCACCGCAATCCAGCGGCCGCTTTCGAGTTCCGGCAATTTGCGGAATACGGTTTTACGACCATCCGGATCATCACGTGTAACCAACTCGCCGACACGCTTGCGATACAACAACACGCGAACGGATTCTTCTTTTTTTGCCAAACGAACTGGCTTGCCATCCACTTTAACGCGATCAGTGTGGTCAATCTTTTGACCCACTGTTGCAGGCTGGCCATTCACCGTAATGCGGCCATCCTGAATCCACTGCTCAATATGGCGTCGCGATGCGACACCTGCAGTAGCCAATACTTTTTGAATGCGCTCGCTCAATTTACTTTCACTTCGGTGGACTCATCAGCAGGCGCTGCTGGCTCGGTTGCTTCGGTTTCAACAGCATCGGTTTCAGGCTCTGCTTCCGCCACAACGTCTGCTTCTGCCTCAATTTTAGATTCAGCGACAGCTTCAGCTGTAGCTTCAACGACCAATTCTGATTCGAGTTCAGGTTCTGAACCTTCAGCAACTTCGGTCGGTGCTGGAATTTCGCCAAGCTTCACGAGGGCCGCATCCAAAGCGGCAACATCTTTAATTTCTGGCAAGGACGGCATGTCGTCCAAAGTTGTCAGATTGAAATCATCCAGAAATTGCGAGGTGGTTCCAAAGAGTGATGGACGTCCCGGCACTTCTTTCTGACCTACTTCGCGAATCCAACCACGCTCTAGCAATGTGCGAATGATGTTGGGCGACATGGCAACGCCGCGCACTTCTTCAATTTCACCACGCGTGATTGGCTGGCGATAGCAAACCAATGCCAGCGTTTCGAGCAATGCGCGCGAAAGCTTTGGCGGCTTTTCCTGCCACAGACGGCTGACCCACTCGGCGTATTCGCGGCGTACTTGAATACGGAAACCACTAGCGACTTCCTGCAATTCTGCAGCGCGCGACTCTAGTGATGCGCCTAATTTATCGAGCGCTTCACGGATATCTTTTTTGCCGACGCCAAGATCAGCAGCAAGCAAACGGTACAGCTGTTCAACTGAGAGTGGCATTTCTGAAGCGAGCAATAGCGCTTCAAGAATCTTGATCAGTTTGTCGTAACGGCTCTCATCCGGCGCCTGCTCGGCGACGGTTTCCATCATTTCCATTTCAGTCCCAGTCACTGCTGTTCTCCACTTCTTCTGCCTTAGCCTTGCCGACTTCGATGAACAGCGGCGCGAAGGCGTTTTCTTGCGGTTTAATATGAATCAAAGCTGAGCGCGCTAGTTCCAGAATTGCGAGCAGGCAAACCACTACGCCTGCCTTACCTTCTTCAGGATCGATGAGATCCATAAACTGTTTTGCGCCGCCATTAAGCTTCGAAAGAATGTGCGACATACGCTCGCGCACCGACAAAGGCTCGCGGCTCACTTGATGTCGAGTAAACAATTCCGCGCGCTGCATAACGTCGCGGAAAGCCATGATCAGTTCGCGCAACGAAGGCTGTGGCAGCTGTGCAGAAACTGGAATGACTTCTGGTCGCGCTTGTGCAATAAACAAATCGCGGCCAACACGCGGCATCGCTTCAATCGATTCCGATGCGGTTTTGAAGCGTTCGTATTCTTGTAGGCGGCGCACTAACTCCATGCGCGGATCGCCCTGATCTTCTTCATCTGGCGGCGGACGCGGCAGCAACATTCGTGATTTGATTTCTGCCAACAGCGCGGCCATGACCAAATATTCAGCGGCCAACTCCAAACGCAGTTCATGCATCAGGCCGATGTACTGAATGTATTGCTGTGTAATTTTGAGAACTGGAATGTCGAGAATGTTGAGATTCTGGCGACGGATTAAATACAGCAAAAGATCCAGCGGCCCTTCAAATGCATCGAGAAATACTTCCAGCGCATCCGGTGGGATGTAGAGATCTTCCGGCAGCTTATCCATCGTCTGCCCCATTACCTTCGGCAGACGTGAAGCGTCTACGACGGCAACGTCATTGTTCTCGACTTCTTCGGCGACAGTTTCAGTCATGGCTTACTCAGGGATGAAGCCGAGTGCTTCATGAACACGTGCGAGCGTTGCATCTGCGCGTGCGGCAGCTTTGCGAGCGCCTTCGCGCAACACACTTTGCAGGCCGGAACGATCATCACGCACTTCGCGATACTTGGCTTGTACTGGCTTGAGGCATTCCACTACCGCCTCAGCGACAGCGCCTTTGAACTTACCGTAACCCTGTCCGTTGTACTGCTCGACAATCTTGTCAAAGCTATCGCCAGTCGTAGCAGAAAGAATCGACATCAAGTTGGACACGCCAGGTTTTTCGGCAATATCAAATCGCACTTCATTGCCAAGATCAGTCACAGCTCGCTTGATCTTGCGCGTGATGACATCCGGATCATCAAGCAGATAAATCGCATTGGTCTCGGCATCGTCAGACTTGCTCATCTTCGATTCCGGCGTCTGCAAACCCATGATGCGTGCGCCGACTGGCGGAATCATTGGCTCAGGCACTGTGAAGATTGGACCGTAGACGTTGTTGAAACGCTGCGCGACGTCGCGCGTCAGTTCCAGATGTTGTTTCTGATCATCACCTACAGGCACTTTCTTGGCCTGATAAAGCAGGATGTCCGCAGCCATCAACACCGGATAACCATACAAACCGGCATTGATGTTATCGACGTGTTTAGCGCACTTATCTTTGAACTGCGTCATGCGATTGAGCTCGCCCATCTGCGTGTAGCAGTTGAGGATCCAAGACAGACGCGCATGCGCAGGTACATGCGATTGCACGAACAGCACGTTTTTACGCGGATCAAGGCCGCAAGCGATGTAGAGCGACAGGAATTCGTAGCAACGTTCGCGCAACACAGCGGGATCTTGACGCACGGTGATCGCGTGCAAATCCACCAGCATGTAGTAGCAATCGAACTGCTCGTTGAGCGTGACCCAGTTCTTCAGCGCACCAAGGTAGTTGCCGATCGTAAGACGACCAGACGGCTGAATGCCTGAGAGGACAACAGGTTTGTTATTGGTGAGAGTCATTCGTTATTTAAAAAAGAGGTAATCCCTGCAGACCCAAAACGGTCAACAAGGCGTTGCCGCTCAACACCAGCGGCCAGATCATAATTTTGCTCAGTATGCCGGTCACCATCAGCACAATCAGAACGACGAGACCGTAAGGCTCGATGCGATCCAGTACACGCGCTTGCGGCTCAGGCAACAAACCTGCCAGAACGCGCCCACCGTCCAATGGCGGGAAAGGCAGCAGGTTCAGAACCATCAACACCAGATTAATGATGATGCCTGCGCGCGCCATTAACAGAATGCCCAGCCACACACCTTCTTGCGGGTTCATATTGACCGCAATTTTTGCGAGTATGCCCCAGCCAATAGCCATGACCAGATTCGACATTGGCCCAGCAAGCGCCACCAGCGCAAAATCTCGTCGTGGATTACGCAGATTGCGAATGCCGATAGGAACAGGCTTTGCCCAACCGAATAGAAACCCACCAAGCATCAACATAATCGCTGGAACAAGCAGCGTCCCCATCGGATCAATATGCTTGATCGGATTGAGGCTCAAGCGTCCGAGCATTTCTGCAGTGCGATCGCCCAAAGCACGCGCGGCCCAGCCGTGAGCGACTTCGTGCAGCGTAATGGCGAACAATACCGGTATAGCCCAGATGGCAATTTTCTGGACTAGCGAGACAAGATCAGGAGTCATTGAAGCATTATAGCCGCGAGAACCTGCGGCAAAGGCCCTCTCCGAACTATTTTCACGCTATGCTCGGGGGGCTAACCTACATAATTCCGTATGCCCCTAATACTTGCTGTTCTAGCCGCGACTTTGGCCGTTCTGGCTGCCGCCGTTATCTGGCGTAGCGACAACTCACGTGCAGATCGCTGGCTTGCTGCCGGCGCCATTACCCTGCATGCAGCTGCCCTGGCCCACCAGGTTTTCCATGGCGGGTCGATCACAATCGGCATTAACGAGGCGGTCTCGCTGTTCACTTGGCAGTCTGCGATTCTGCTGTGGGCTTTCTGTTGGAAAGAACCCTTGCGCGGCCTCGGCTTGGTGATTTATCCCTTTGCCGGATTTTGGGCCGTTTGGGCGGCGATATGGCCAACCGATGTCACCGGCGTTGCGATTACGGACTGGACGATCCGCACTCACATCGTGCTGTCATTGTTTAGCGCTGGCGTCTTAACACTGGCGGCAGTCCAAGCCGGTGCCCTAGCCCTGCAGGACCAACTTCTGCACGATCCCAAGCGCGGCCGCATCATGCTGGGACTACCGCCGCTACAGACCATGGAACGCTTGCTGTTTCAGCTGATTGGCGTTGGCTTCTTCCTGTTGAGCCTGACCCTGCTCTCAGGGCTTTCATTTATTCGCGATTGGCTCGCCCAGCATCTGGCCCACAAAACCATACTGTCACTGACCGCCTGGATGATTTTTGGCACGCTACTTTGGGGCCGCTGGCGCTATGGCTGGCGCGGTCGCACAGCCATCCGCTGGGCGCTGTCGGGTTACGCCGTGCTGATTTTGGCCTACTTCGGATCAAAGATAATTCTTGAGGAATTCTTAGGAAAACACTGGACTTAGGAAACATTCTTAAAGTAAGACGGCTTGACAGAGCCGCTCTACTTTCCGTTTTATGTATCTGACACGGCCTTGCGAGACCGCGCCCTCTTGAACGAAATACCTCTAAATTTTTTCATCGTCTTACTGGTTGTCCTGATTCTGCTCTCGGCGTTTTTCGCTGGGTCAGAGACGGCGTTGATGTCGATCAACCGCTACCGTTTGCGCCATCTGGCCAAGCACGGCCACCGCGGCGCGCAGTTTGCTGAAAAGCTACTTAAGCGCCCGGATCGCCTGATCGGCATGATCCTGCTGGGCAATATCGCGGTTCATTCCGCATCCTCCGCAATCACTACCTTTATTACCCTGCGCCTTTGGGGTGAGAGCTGGATTGCTGCAACAACTGGCGTTCTGACGCTATTTATCCTTATCTTCGGCGAAATCGCGCCAAAAACGCTTAGCGCGCTTTACCCTGAGCGCGTAGCGATCCCTTCGTCTTACATCTATATCGTCCTGCAGTGGATTTTGTTCCCGATTGTTTGGCTGACCAATCTGATGAGCAATGGTGTACTGCGGCTGTTGGGTGTCTCGCCGGAAGATGCGGCTGAGCACAGTCTTAGCGTTGAGGAGTTGCGCTCAGTCGTTGCCGAAGCTGGCGCCTTGATCCCGCAACGTCACCAACGCATGTTGCTGTCGATCCTTGATCTCGAAAAAGCCACCGTTGAAGACATCATGGTGCCGCGCAATGAAATCATTGGCATCGACATCTCCGAGCCTTGGGATGTAGTCCGCGAAGAGATCATCAGCAGTCAGCACACTCGTCTGCCGGTGTTTGATGGATCGATTGACGACCTTAAGGGCGTCGTTCACCTGCGCCGCGTGGTGCGCCTCGCTGCTGAAGACAAACTGGACACGGAATCGCTGCTAACACTGGTTCGCGAGCCTTACTTCATTCCAGAAGGCACGCCGCTAAATCAGCAGTTGCTGAACTTCCAGAACCAAAAACGCCGCATTGGCTTTGTTGTCGACGAGTACGGTGATATCCAAGGCTTGGTGACGCTTGAAGACATTCTTGAAGAAGTGGTTGGCGAGTTCACGTCTGATCCCGCAACGAGCATGAAGAATGTCTACGCTGATCCTGATGGAAGCTTCCGCGTCACTGGCTTTGCCACCATCCGCAGTCTCAATCGCAGACTGGGCTGGAAGCTCCCCGTAGAAGGCCCCAAGACGCTCAATGGTTTGGTACTGGAAAAACTCGAAAACATTCCGCAGCCAGGGCGACGCTTGGATATTGCTGGGTACGATATCGAGATCACTGAGACGCGTGCCAACGCTGTGAAGTCAGCGCGTATCCGTCCGCCTACGATCATCGCCGCTGCGCCGAAAGCAAAAAGACTCAAGCCGATTCACTAACATCAAGATTGAGATTTTTCTGTTCGCGTCGAACCAGCTTTTGAGTTAGCTTGCTTGGGCGTTTGAGTGCAATGAGCTTGGAGTTGCGATAGCGAAACCCTTTTTAGTCTGCAATCTCTATATACAACTGACCTTGCGTCAAAGAGATTAGCGGCAATTTATTAGATGGGGAAAACCGATGCGAATCAGCAAGCCTGCAATCAAGCTTGAACAGTCCAATGCTGTCGTGCTTACCCTCGGATTGATCCTTGCCTGCACCATCAGCGCCTGCTCCAAGCCCCCGCCTGCTACGCCGCCAACACCTGATGTTGCGGTGCTAAAACTAATTGCCGCGCCCGCTGATGTGACGGTTGAATACGTCGCCCAAACCGAAGCCTTTAACGCCACCGAAATTCGTCCGCGTGTCGGCGGGCTGCTGGAGAAACAGGTCGCTGTTGAAGGCTCCACAATCAAGAAGGGCGATGTCTTGTTCGTGATTGATCAACAGCCTTACCTGCTCGCGATTTCCCAAGCGACTGCCGCATTGGCGCAGGCGCAGGCCGCGCTGGAGCAGTCACAACGCGATCTGGCGCGCGTGCAACCGCTGGCCGATGCCAACGCCGTCAGCCAGCAAGAACTTGATGCTGTAACAGCGCGCAACTCAGCCAACAAAGCATCGGTCGCGGCTGCAGAATCAAGCATCAAATCGGCCAAGCTCAATCTCGGCTACTCGACTGTCACCTCGCCTATCGATGGCATTGTCGGCCGCACTCAACTGCGCGTCGGCGGCGTGGTGACTGCCTACAACACCTTGCTGACGACGGTTTATGCAACCGATCCGATGTATGTGAATTTCAATGTCAGCGAACAACGCATGCTGGCGCTGCAAGCCCGTTTCGGCAGCGAAAAAAACGTCAACAGTCACTACGCCGATGCCGACAGCTTCAAGCTGTTGCTGGCTGATGGCTCCGTATTTCCACAACGTGCCAAGCTCAATCTGGTCGATCAAAAGGTTGATCAGGCCACCGGCACTGTGCGCATCCGTCTGGAGGTGCCCAACCCCGGCCATGTTCTGCGCGACAGCCAGTTCGCGCGCGTTGTGGTGACAGTGGATCATTTACCTGCGGCTCTACGCGTACCGCAACGTGCCGTGCAGGAGCTACAAGGCAAGACTTCGCTGTGGATGATGGCCGCTGACGGCACCGTCGCGATGCGCGATGTGCAGATGGGCGAACGCTTGGATGACAATTGGCTGATCAACTCTGGCGTCAAGGCTGGCGAGACGGTGGTGGTCGACGGCGTGCAGAAGCTGAAGCCGGGCATCAAGGTGAATGCGCAGCCATTGGGAGAGCCGGCCAAGCCGACGACCGCCGCAGCCGCTGCGGGGCACTAAGCCATGATCAATTTCTTTATCGATCGACCGATCTTTGCTTCGGTCCTGTCGATCGTCATCACGATTGCCGGTGCCATTGCACTCACGCAGCTGCCAATCGCGCGTTATCCCAGCATCACGCCGCCATCAATTGTCGTGAGCACCAGTTTCCCTGGCGCCGATGCTGCGACGGTTGAACAATCGGTTGCTGCGCCGATCGAACAACAGGTCAATGGCGTTCCGCACATGCTCTACATGAGCTCGAAGAGCGGCAATGATGGCTCCTATAGCTTGAATGTCACCTTCGACGTCGGCACTGACCAAGACATTGCTGCCGTCAACGTGCAGAACAAAGTTGCGATTGCACAGCGCCAATTGCCACAAGAGGTTGTGCGTCAAGGCGTCACCGTAACCCAACGCCAGCCGCAGATTTTGCTGCTGGTGGCCTTGAGCGCAACCGATCCCAAGTTTGATTATCTGTTCCTCTGCAACTACGCCACGCTGAATATCTATGACGCCCTCGCCCGCGTGCCGGGTGTTGGCCAGGTGGTGGTGTTGGGTGGCCGCGATTACGGCATGCGTATCTGGCTCGACCCAGTAAAAATGGCGCGCCTAGGTGTCACTACTCAAGACATCACCAGCGTGCTGAATGAACAGAACGTGGTGGCGCCTGCTGGCACCATCGGTGCCGAGCCTGCGCCCAAGGGTCAGGAAAAAACCTACGCCGTCAGCGTGCGCGGTCGCTTGAGCCAGCCTTCCGAATACGAAAACATCGTTGTGCGTGCACAAAGCGATGGTTCATTGGTGCAGGTCAAGGACGTCGCTCGCGTAGAACTGGCTGCCACTGACTACACCCGCTCCAGCCGCCTCAACGGCCAGCCGGTGGCGAACATCGGCATCTACCAACTGCCCGATGCTAATGCGCTGGATGTTGCCAAGGGCATCCGCAAAACCATGGATGGGCTCGCCAAGAATTTCCCGGCCGGCATTCAATATTCGATTCCTTTCGATACCACGCTGTTTGTTTCCGAATCGGTGCACGAGGTTCAGCTCACACTCTATATCGCAGCCGCTCTGGTCTTGCTGGTGGTGTTCATCTTCCTTGAAAGCTGGCGCGCGACTTTGATCCCGATGCTGGCGGTGCCAATTTCCATCATTGGCGCCTTCAGCGTGTTTTTGCTGCTGGGCTTCTCGATCAACACGCTCACCCTGTTTGCCTTGGTGCTAGCCATTGGTCTGGTGGTGGACGATGCCATCGTCGTGGTCGAAGCCGTTACTGAAAAAATGGATGAGCATCATCTTTCAGCGCGAGAAGCCACTCGCGAGGCCATGAAAGATGTAGCCGGCCCGGTGATGGCGATTGCCTTGGTGCTCTGCGCGGTGTTTGTCCCCGTCGCGTTCGTGCCGGGCCTTGCCGGCCAGTTCTACAAACAGTTTGCCTTGACCTTGTCGGTGTCGGTGATCATCTCCGCCATCGTTGCACTCACCTTTACGCCGGCGATGTGTGCCCTGCTGCTGAAGCCGACGGCAGAGTCGCGCTGGGGCGGCCCGCTGGGCGCGTTCTTTGGCGGATTCAACCGCCTGTTTTCGCGCTTCACTGCGAGCTACACGCGCACGGTGCGCAGCACCATTCGCCGCTCAAGCTTGTCGGTATTGGTGTTTGTCATCATTGCTGGTGCCGCGGTGTATCTCATGGCTCATCGCCCTGGCGGTTTTGTGCCGGATGAAGATCAGGGCTATTTGATTACGGCGATCAGCCTGCCGCCCGGCGCTTCTCTGCAACGCACTGAAGATGTGTTGACGCAATACCGCGCGATTACCAGCACGATTCCTGAAGTGGAGAACACCGTAGCCATCAGCGGCTTCAATCTGCTGGCCGGCATTACTTCCTCATCGGCAGCCACGGTATTTCTCACGCTGAAACCCTGGCATGAGCGTCATCGCGGTTCAAAACAAATTGTTGAAGAACTTTCCGCCAAGGCCTCGCACATTCGTGAAGCCAATCTTCTGGTGCTCAATCCGCCGCCGATCCCCGGCATTGGCCAGGCCGGTGGCTTTGAATTTGTACTGGAAGACCATAGCGGCGGCGATCTCAACCACTTTGTTGCCGTACTACAAAACCTGCTGGGCACAGCGAATCAGCAGCCAGAGCTGACGCGTGTGTTCAGCCAGTTCAATGCCAACACACCGCAAATTGAATACGTGATTGATCGCGAACGCGCCAAGACTCTCGGCATTCCGATCAGCAATATTTTTTCTTCCTTGCAAACCTTTCTTGGTGGCAGCTATATCAACGACTTCAACCTGTTCGGCCGCACCTTCCGTGTCACCGCACAGGCTGAAGGCGCAGCGCGCGCGACGCCAGAAGCCGTCAATCATCTCTATGTGCGTTCAGCAACCGGCGAGATGGTGCCCTTGTCGACCTTGGTGTCGATCAAGACCAAGCCAACCCCGGACTATATTGAGCGCTACAACGTATTCCGCTCGATTACGGTCAACGGTTCGCCCAAGCCCGGCGTGAGTTCCGGCGACGCCACCAAAGCGATGGAACGTCTCGCCGCTGATCTGCCTGCCGGTTATGGCTATGAATGGACGGGTAGCACTTTCCAGGAAAAGAAATCCGCCGGACAAGCGCCGTATATTTTCGCCGCCGCGCTGCTGTTCGTATTTCTGGTGTTGGCCGCACAGTATGAAAGTTGGGCGGTACCGTTTGCGGTGTTGCTGTCTATTCCCTTTGCCCTGTTCGGCGCATTTTCGGCGCTGGCCTGGCGCGGCATGGCCAACGACATTTATGCCCAAATCGGTCTGGTGATGCTGATAGGTTTGGCTGCCAAGAACGCGATTCTGATCGTCGAATTTGCCAAGCTCTCGCATGAAAACGGCAAGTCGCTGGTCGAGGCCGCCGTCGAAGGAGCGCGTCTACGTCTGCGCCCAATCCTGATGACTTCCTTCGCCTTCATCCTCGGCACCGTACCTTTGGTCATTGCCACTGGCGCGGGCGCTGGCTCACGTCAGGTGCTGGGCACAACCGTTGTATTCGGCATGCTGGCCGCGACCATGATCGGCATCTTTTTGGTGCCGCTGTTCTATGTATTGATTCAAGGGGCGGTGGAACGCTGGCGGCCACCCACACCTCGCGTCGCCGTGAATCCGGAGCATCACTCAT
>JAZKEM010000049.1:0-2778 GCA_040387055.1 Pseudomonadota bacterium
AGATCGCCAGCAACTTTCTCCGGCGCGCCGCCTGCAGGATTGATGCGCCAGATTTCGTTGAGGCCCATCACTGGGTAATACAGCAAACCGTCTGGTCCAACTTCCATCGCATTGGGCATCGGCACATCGCTTGCCAACACGCGTGGAGCGCCGCCGTTGAGATCGAGTTCCATGATGCGTCCGCCAATGCGGCATTCGCCGACGAAAAGGCGGCCCTGATGCACGGTGATGCCGTTGGCGCTAGGCAGATCGTCACGAAGAATGCGTGTGCTGCCATCCTTGCTGCGCATGCTGACCCGCGCGTCCATGACTTCAGTGGCGAAGAGATTGCCGTTGGCGTCGAAAGCAATATCGTCAGGCGCAATGATGTCGCCGCCTTTGGCGCTGATCGTTTCGATCTGGCCATTAGCGATATCAATCGCGCTGATCTGGCTACCTGAAACCTGCGCGACATAGATGCGGCCATCCGGCCCGGTCCGTAAACCATTAGCGCCAAACAGACGACTCGGCGCGGTGAGTCGTTGCAGCGTCCAACCATCTGCAGCGCTCGGTAATGTTTCGGTCGGGTAGCGTCCAGTCTGGATCGACATCCTTCTATCTCCTTATGATTTTTGTGCGAGCGTGGCGCGAATCTGATGTTTCAAAACTTTTCCGGCATCGTTCTTCGGTAGTGCATCCCAGATTGCGACTTGTTCGGGGGCCTTGAAGCTGGCGACGCCTTGCGCTTTGAGATAACTGCGGAGTGCGTCGACATCGGGCGTGTCTTTGCCTTTGGCAACGATGACAGCGCAAGCGCGCTCGCCAGTTTTTGTATCGGGCACGCCAACGATGGCGATTTCAGCAATCAATGGATGGCTGACCAGAATGTCTTCAACTTCTTTCGGCGAAATGTTCTCACCGTTGCGAATGATGATGTCTTTGGCGCGGCCGTTGATGACGAGATAAGTGTTGTCCTGCATGCGTGCGAGATCGCCGGTGCGGAAGTAGCCTTCTGCATCAAATGATGCGGCTTCGTCTTCTGCATGCAGATAGCCCACCAGCATCTGCGGGCCGCGTGCGTGTACTTCGCCTTCATTGGCAGGCGCAGCGCCATGGCTTACAAGTTTTATTTCTGCAAAGCCGCGTCGGCCATCCGTATCCGCTGCTGCTGTCGTTTCATCGCCGCGCGTTGCGCCGACGGTGGTTACGGGCACTTCAGTGGAGCCATAAACACGCGTAACGACGGCTTTCTGAAAATAACCGGTCGCCTTGCGAATGAGCGTGGGTGGAACAGATGCGCCACCACATATGAAAGCTTTCAGATTGGGTAGACGTGTCCGGGCCGCTTCACAGGCGTTCAGCAATTGCTGAAGAAAAGGCGTGGCGCCAGCCATGTGTGTGCAGTGCTCGGATTCCATGATGCGCACGGCATCGTTGGCATCCCAGCGTTCCATCAGCACGGCGGTAGTGCCGAGCAATAGCGGACTTTCAAAAGCGTAGATCGAGCCGCCAATGTGACTAATCGGCGAGGGCACCAGGAACTTGTCACCGGGCTCGACGAGCCAATGTTCACGAATCTGACAGAGCAGTGCATGTAGTGTGTTGTGCGTGTGCAGTACACCTTTTGGGCGCCCGGTGGTGCCGGAGGTATAGAGCACCATTCGCACGGCATCGGGGTTCACCAGCGGCAAGCCGATGCTTGAATCGCTTTGCTGCAACAGAGATGAGTACGCGATGTGCGGGCCTGCATCGCCACGTAGCACCACCACTTCTGGCGGTGATTCAAGCTGTGCCACCACACGACTCAGCATCTCGACATAGTCGTGCTGCCTGAACAGCGCTGGTACAAACACGAATCGGGTATTTACATCTTTGAGGATGAACTGCAGATCACGGTCACGCAGCGAAGGCAGGATTGGGTTGACGACCATGCCAGCGATGGTTGCCGCCAAATAGATCACGGCGGCTTCATGCCAGTTTGGCAGCAGGAACGACACCACGCTGCCGGTAGGCGCACGACTCAACATTGCACGCGCCAGTTGTGTGGCTTGGGTATGCAATTGAGCGCAATTGATGCGCTGATCGCCGTCCACTAACAGGACGCGATCTGGGGTCTTCTTGGCGGCATGTTGCAGTGCATCAGCCAAGGTTTGATGTATCCAGTGACCTTTGGCATAGGCGTGCGTGGCGCGCGCTTCATCCCAACGAATCGAGCGTCCGGAGATGGTCTTTCGGTTGGCGGTTACTTCATTCGGCATTACGACCGCTCAGGCAAGGCAAACAAGCTACTTTATAGCGCAGGACAAAAGCCTAGGTTTCTTACGGTGTCCAAAATGTCACGTGCAGTCAAAGGCCGTGACCGAGTCGATCAATACAGATCAGGCCGTACTGTTCTACATTCTTCCGATATCAGGGGGAGATGCGTTTGGTGTTTTTGAGCCAGTATGATCCCTAAGCGAATCGATTAAAGGGAACGCATCATGCAAGTAGCGATCGTCACGGGCGCAAGTAGCGGAATTGGCTTCGGCACCGCCGTAAAGCTCGCGGAAATGGGCATGGCGGTGGTGGGCGTTGGCCGCGACGAAAAAAAGCTGGCTGAACTCGCTGCTGCGATAGGCAAGCCTGAGCAGGTGGCGACGCTGGCGGTGGATCTCAGCAGCGATACGGCACCACGTCAGGTGGTGGACTTGGCCTTGAAGCGCTGGGGCCGAATTGATTTTCTGATCAATAACGCCGGTATTGGCAGCCCCAAGCCCTTACACGAAACAGATGATGAGACGCTCGACCATTTCCTCGGGC
>JAZKEM010000050.1:0-4784 GCA_040387055.1 Pseudomonadota bacterium
TTACTTCTGGCGCGGCATTCTTGACTCTGGACCTTACTCCAGGGTTTAGGATGTGCATGGTTTAGAGGAATTCACCATGTCCGGAATCACCATTGGCAAGCTCGCCGAGCAAGCCGCCGTCGCAATCGACACCGTGCGTTACTACGAACGCGCAGGGCTGTTGCCTGCACCCGCTCGTCGCGAATCAGGTTATCGCGAATATCAGCCAGACACAGTGAAACGTCTGCGCTTTATCCGTCGTGCAAAAGCACTCGGTTTTTCTTTGCCAGAAATTGGCGAGTTGTTGGCGCTGTCTGCGCCGCGCGCTGATGTACGCAAAGTGAAGAGCGCGGCACAAGACAAGTTGAAATTGCTCGACGAGAAAATTGCAGAACTCACACGCATGCGTTCTGGCCTGCAACAACTGGTGAAACATTGCCCCGGCCATGGCAGCGCAGATGATTGCCCCATCCTGAATGCTTTGAATGAGAACGTCTGATCATGAACACCCAAAAACAACAAGAATCACATAAAGGGGCGTCTGCACCTTGCTGCCATGCAGAGCCGCAAGAAGTGCAAGTGCCGCATGCGAGTCTTAACCATCGTCCGCACCAAGGTCATAGTCAGGGCAGTAGCTGGCGCGCAGCGGCGAGCGTTACCGTTCACTGCTTAACCGGCTGTGCGATCGGTGAGTTCATAGGCTTGGCGATTGGCGTGACCCTAGGGCTGCCCGTACACGTCACCATCACGCTTGCAGTTGTACTGTCATTCATCAGCGGCTTTGCGCTCACCATTTTTCCTATGATGCGGCGCGGCGTTGATTTCTCCACCGCGTTTAAAACGGTATGGCTGGGCGAAGTGATTTCGATCAGCGTCATGGAATTGATGATGAACCTGATCGATTACCACATGGGCGGCATGCGGGCTGCTCACATCTTCGCGGCGCAATATTGGGAAGCCTTTGGTGCGGCATTAGTTGCGGGCTACTTCGCCGCATTGCCAGTGAACAAATGGATGCTGTCGCGAAATATGAAGAACTGTCACTAAGGCAAATACAATGACGACGGAAAACGAACGCTACATTCCTGCGCTGGGCTATCACTGGCTGACTTCACTTTACGATCCAGTGGTACAACTCACTACGAGAGAGTCGACTTTCAAGCCTGCACTGATCGCGCAAGCCAATCTGCAAGCAGGTGAACGCGTGCTTGATCTGGCCTGCGGCACAGCCACGCTAACGCTGCTCGCCAAACGCGCACAGCCTGCGGCTGAAGTTCATGGCATTGACGGCGACACTAGTATTTTAAAAATCGCGGCAGACAAAGCGCAGCGTGAAGGATTGTCGATACAACTACAGCAAGGACTCGCCAATGCCTTGCCCTACGCCGACGGGCACTTTGATCGCGCAATGAGTAGCTTATTTTTTCATCACCTGACACGCGACACCAAACGCGCTGCGTTCGCTGAATTGCATCGTGTACTCAAACCTAACGGCGAGCTGCATATTGCGGATTGGGGACAAGCACACAACTCTTTAATGCGCGTCGCATTCTTCGGCATTCAGTTGCTGGATGGATTTGTCACCACTGCGGATAACGTTCGCGGTCTGTTACCAACACTAATGCTTGAAGCAGGCTTTGTGGACGTGTGCGAAACCGAGCGCTACTCCACCGTGTTTGGAACGATGTCGCTGTACCGCGCACGCAAATCGGCTTAAGACAGACGCCAGACTTCTGGGCGCGCCTCTGGCTGCTTCAGAATCTTGGCCTTGACCCAACGAGTGACCGCCATCGCGGCGACCATCAACATCGAACCAATCACGCAGCAGGCCATGACTAACTCCTGGGAGAAACCAGCACATTGAGTGTGCGGTCGAGTTGAACGTGGAGTGACGCACGACCCTGTGCATCAGCAATGATGTTCGCTTCGACTGTGCCTCTGGCCTGATACGTTTGGTTTGGCAACAACTGCGACAATTCCAGACGATGTTTGCCGCCACCTCTACCAGGTGACAACTGCAAGTCGAGTGCGCGTCCATCAGACACGGCTTTAGCGACAAGCACATGCGGATACTCCGCACTTTCCAGCATCGGACCTTCTTTCCAAGGCTTGGGCATGCCGACATCGACCAGGTCATGGAAGGCATTGGCGCGCAAAGTGCGCGCTGCGTGAATCACCGCATGCGCGCTGGTTGAGCCGCCTTTGTAGTGACGTACGCCACCAATCACTTCACTGGGATATTCAGAATCCATGCGCTGCAGCAGCAGATCCGCCACTTCGTCGTCGCCCATCTCGCGTGCGGATGCAGCAACCAGTCCATAAGTCGTCAGCATGCTACGGCGATAGTTACCGAAGTCGATCTTGTCCCAGCCATTGGTCAGTAATTCAATCTTGCCTTGACCAACCTTGATCAAATCGTTTCGAACAATTTCCCAGCTGCGGCAAGCGAGTTCTGGAAGTACAGGGTGGATGAAGAGTGCAGTAACCGCGTCCGCCATCGTTGCGGTGAGCGCAGGAATCGTCATGCCGGTGTGATAGTCACGAATCGCAGTGATGCGGCCATTGATGGTGACGAACTCGCGCTCAAGACTTTCTTGATAGCGCTCGCGAATTTCTTCCCAATAGCTGGTGCCGTAAACGCGGTCGTGGCATTTGAGTGAGAGCGCACCAAAGTTATTGCAGATTGGATAGATCCAGCGCGGCTCGCAAGGAAACAGGCAAAAATCAGAACTCGCCATATTCTTGCGGATGATGTTGCAGATTTCGCTGAAGCTGGATTGATAGACGCTACCATTCGGATGCTGCAAACGAATCGAGCCCGGTTTGTTGAACTGCTCATCTCCGGTATTGCACAGATTGATTCCCAGCATGCCGCTATACCAGCCGTAATACATGATGTTGTCGCGCGCGAAAGGATCGGGGTTCGTGCGGAAATTTCCCCAGACGTTTTCCATCTGCCAGTAACTCCAGCAGCGGTGATCCATCATCTTGAGGCTGAGATTGGTTTGCGCCTGCGCGCTGTATCCGCGAAACGCTGGCGTATGCGTGTACGTGTGCATGCCCAGCATGTAAGACATATTGCAGATTTGATACCGCTTGGCGGCTTCGCGGAATTCGTCGATCCGATCAAAACCGTTGAATTCATCAACAGGCTGCAGCGCACGATCCAACATGAAGCGCCACAGCTGTAAATCTGTTTCTGAAACCGCGGTGACTTTCGGCAAGCCGGAGCTTTGATCGAGAACGGTTACTGTCGTTGTGCGTTCTTTCAAATAATCATTGATACGCAGGCGCTCGCTTTGCATAAACGCGATCTTGCGACGACTTTGCATCAACCATGCTGCGGCGGCGATTAAGATTAATGCAGGCACATAGAGACGTGCGTCTTGCCATTGATTGGCAACTGCTAAAACGCCAGAGCGGCAATAAGTACTGAATGCCACATCAGATAGTTCATGCCAACGCGTCATTTGCGCTGCCGCCCAAGCTGGCCCTATCCATGTGAGCACTGGTGCGATGATGTTGCCGGTGGCGACCCAGAGAAACAGCCCGATCAAGAAAAGAATGATCGAGCCGATGAAGAGTCCCACATGCAGCGCAATCTGCGTCGCAGATCCTGTGACGTGATACAAAAATCCTGCGCCCGGAAACATCAGCCCCAAGCCAAAGCTGGCCCAGTACGCGCTCGCGGTCCATGCCAGTGCGCCACCCAATGCAAAGACCAGCGCATAGATGAACGCCGTGCGACGCCAGCGATAAAGCGTTGCCGGGCCTGCCACCGCTTTATCCAAAGGAATTTGCAGAACAGGCACGCCCTGCGTGCGAAAGCCGTAGTCTGACGCAGCAGCACCGTCACTCATGTTGCGCTCCCTTTGTAACCAACCTGATTAATGTTGACGTTCTTGCCATAGGCGCGACCGAAGAAATCAGACATATGGCGCTCACGTGGATCAGGCAGCAGTCGCTTCAACAGAAAATAAACTTTGACTGCCGTCTCCGCAGTCCATGACTGCAAGGACGTTGGCTCCGGCATTTGCAAACGCTGACGCATCAGCGGATCAATCAGTGCGTAGAAAATTCCGATGCCGAATTTCTTCAGTGGCTTGGGCATCCAGTAATCCGCCCATTCATCTGCAAGTGCATTTGCGATTGCAGTGCATTCCATTGAAGGCTTGAACGTTCTTTCTTCAAACGCCAGCATCCACTCCATGAATGCTTCCTGCGTCTGCGGAATATCCTTGATCTGCATCAGCTCGCCCAGGCTGCACCAGAAGCGGTACTGCGCTTCGCACTCCTTATCCGTGAGGCCTTTATCGCCCATGAAACGTTCTGACACGCGACGCGGCAAACAGGCCAGTGTCGAGAGCGTGTAAAGGAACATGTCGTTGTTGATCGGAAAATTGCCGTGGATCTTCACCAGACGATCGGTGATCTGGCGCGTTGCCGGGCCATCACCATGGCGATACATCTCGCCGAAGTAGGTGAGCGAATCGAAATTTCGTTTGCGCGTATCGCGCAGAATCGGGCCGCGTCCATCGCGGTACAGAATCTTCGCCATTCCCGGCAGGCCGACGTTGTAGACAAACGCGACTGAGAACAGCGCGTGCAGAAAAATCGGCTCGCCGTAACGCACCACGAATGACAGATGCGCAATACGGTGCGCATCGCTGGCGACATCCAACTGTGCGATCTCGTCCCGCGCCCATGTTCTGCTCGGTCGGCTCATGGCCTACACCTCTGCGTAATCCTAAGCCACACAGTAATGCGAATGATTATTCGCGTACAATTCGCGTTAAGAACGGAGG
>JAZKEM010000050.1:4884-6924 GCA_040387055.1 Pseudomonadota bacterium
AAGTACTGGGCGCAGATGGATTTCGTGCGCTTTATAAACGAGCTACAAAATCGCATGACGACCGCCTTCGCGGTTTACATCATGCATCACCCTAGCAACGCGCCCGTGTCGGAACTGCCAACCAAAATTTATGTATTGATCAACAGCGTGCTGTTCACGATTGTGCGACACGTCAGTGATCCCGCGCCGCATATCAGCCGCGCGCAGATCATTGAAGTGTTCGGACAACTTGCCGAGCAGATGCTCGGCACAGCTTCTACGCCCCAGAAAGCTTAACCAGCGTTCTGCCTTGGATTTTGCCTGCGATGAATTCATCGCAAACTGCAGGCAGATCTTCCAGGCTCACTTCGCGTGAAATCAGTTTGTCGAGATGACGCGGCTTCCAGATGGTGGAGAGATGGGCCCAAATGTCTTCACGCCAGGCACGTGGACATTCGACCGAGTGAATGCCGAGCAGTGATACGCCACGCAGAATAAATGGCATCACCGTGGTGTTGAGTTCGTGCGACTGCGCGAGGCCAATGCTGGCGATGTTTCCCCAAGGCTTGGTTGTACGCGTAAGCCAAGTCAGCGTTTCGCCGCCGAGGTTGTCGACCGCACCGCCCCAGGTTGCAGACTCCAGCGGCTTCTTGCCCATGTCGAGCGACTGACGCGAGATCACTTCGTCTGCGCCGAGTGTTTTTAAATAATCATCTGCCGCACCGGCCTTGCCGGTGATCGCGTGTACGGTGAAACCCACACGCTTGAACAGATCGATCGCAATCGAACCCACGCCACCCGTTGGTCCCGTCACTGCGATCGGGCCCATCGATGCATGCTGATGATTCTCCAGCATGCGCCGCAGCGCCAGTGCTGCGGTAAAACCTGCCGTACCGATGGCCATGGCTTCTTTCATGCTCAGGCCGTGCGGCAGCGGAACAATACTGTTGGCATCAACACGAGCGACCTCGCTAAACCCGCCATCAAACACTTCGCCGATATTGCAGCCGGTGATCAGCACCTTGTCGCCCGCCTTGTAGCGCGAGTCTTCGCTGCTTTCGACAATACCGGCCATATCGATGCCAGCGACCTTCGGAAAGCCCTTCATGATGCGGCCTTTGCCGCTGACGGCCAGCGCATCCTTGTAGTTGATACCAGACCACGCCACGCGAACAACCACGTTGCCGGGATTGAGATCGTCCAGCGTCAGCGTCTCCAAACGCGCTTGGGTGACTTTCTCAATTTGGTGAATCCGCATCGCTTTAAAGGTGGACATGGCAATCTTCCGGCAGAATATCGAGACGCTAAGTTTGCCAGAGCAATCGACGAATGGCCCAGTTCACTAAAAACCCGCCACTGAATGAGTCCGACCTTCCATCCGCGCCACGCGCGCTCTTAGAGCGTTGGCTGGCAGATGCCGTGGCCGTACCCATGCAGGAACCGACGGCGATGACACTCGCCACGGTGAGTGCTGATGGCACGCCGTCTGCGCGCATCGTGCTGTTCAAAGGCTTTCATGAAGACGGCCTGACGTTCTATACCAACTACGAAAGCCACAAGGGCCTCGACCTCGCGGCCAACGCCAAAGTTGCGCTGGTGTTCTGGTGGGACAAGCTGGAGCGCCAGATCCGCATTGAAGGCCACGCGCAGAAATTGCCGGAAGCAGTTTCTCGCAACTACTTTTATCAGCGCATCCGCGACTCGCAGTTGGGCGCCATTACCTCGCAGCAAAGCCGCGTCGTCGCCACGCGTGAAGAACTTGATGCGCGACTCGACGCGAATGAGCAGCGCTATCGCGCGACTGAAGTCCCGTTTCCCCCCTTCTGGGGTGGTTACACGGTGGCCCCGACGCTAGTAGAGTTTTGGCAAGGACGGCACGGACGTCTGCACGATCGGCTGCAATATCGCAGCAAGAACGGCAGCTGGATTGTCGAACGTCTGGAACCTTAGACAAGCGCTGTTGTAGGAGCGCCTCTTAGGCGCGATTGGCGATGGAGCCATCGCGCGCGCCTAAGACGAGGGTATGGATACCCGAGGTAGAACAACGCAGGAGCGGTTGTC
>JAZKEM010000050.1:6934-8025 GCA_040387055.1 Pseudomonadota bacterium
TAAGAGGCGCTCCTACACAAAACTCCATCAGTAGAGGTAGCAACCATGAACTCGCCCTTTAACTACAACGGCAAAACCGTCTTTGTCTCTGGCGGCACCAGCGGCATCAATCTCGGCATCGCACACGCATTTGCACGCGCTGGCGCCAAGGTCGCGGTGATTTCGCGCAAGCAAGATAAGGTTGATGCAGCCGTAGCCGAACTCAAAAAGAACGGCGGCGAAGCCATCGGATTTTCTGCTGACGTTCGCGATTACGCTTCCGTTGAAGCAGCGCTCAAAAGCACACACGCCAAGTTTGGCGAGATTGATGTGCTGATCTCCGGCGCTGCCGGAAATTTTCCAGCGCCCGCACTGGGCATTTCACCGAATGGCTTTAAATCGGTCGTCGACATCGATCTCATCGGCAGCTTTCACGTGCTGCGCGCAGCGCATGCATTTCTGAAAAAGCCCGGCGGCAGCATCATTCAAATTTCAGCGCCGCAGGCGTACACGACAATGGAATTCCAGATGCACGTTTGCGCCGCCAAAGCGGGCGTCGACATGCTGACGCGCGTTGGGGCGCTGGAGTGGGGCCCACTCGGTGTACGCGTTAACTCCGTCGTGCCCGGCCCGATTGAAGGCACCGAAGGCATGGCGCGTTTAGCGCCGACACCAGAAACGCAGGAAGCCGTACGCGCCAGCGTGCCGATGGGTCGCTATGGCAGCAAACAGGATATTGCCGATGCTTGCTTGTGGCTTGCGAGTCCAATGGCCAGTTATGTCACTGGTGTGGTGTTGCCCGTCGATGGCGGCTGGTCACTCGGCGGCATTGCGGTTTCGAGTCATGAAATCAAGAAACTACTGACTGAAAAATAAGCGCAAAGCTCCACCATCAGGCTTTACGGCCCGAATCACTCAAAACTTAAAACACTCGCTACCACTAGTGCATTTGCACCCGTGCCCAAGCGTCATGGCTGTCAAATCCGAGACACCCACTGACAAAAGAGGGGCGTAATCTCCGCGAACGGCCGTAGAGCCGCACTAAATATAAATTTTCGGGAGATTGCCAGCAGCGCGTTTACGCAAGGCCACGTGCCTTGTTCGTCACCGCA
>JAZKEM010000051.1:0-5850 GCA_040387055.1 Pseudomonadota bacterium
CTAAGCAGCAACCTTGCGCCGCAACTGAGCAACCTTAGGACTCTGATTAAGGTGATCAAGGCTCACCCACTGGATGACACTGATCTTGCCATTGGCATCTTCGCCTAGCGCTGTGCAGCTTTCGACCCAGTCGCCACAGTTGTGATACGTCACGCCGTGTAGCTCACGAATCTCAGCGTGGTGAATGTGTCCGCAGATCACACCATCCAACTCGCGACGTTTGCACTCGCGTGCAACGCTATCTTCAAAGTTGGAAACCACATTCACAGCCGTCTTCACGCGCTGTTTGGCAAATGCGGAGAGTGACCAGTAACGCATACCCATCAACGCACGTCCACGATTGAACCAGAGGTTAAAGCTCATAGTGCTTTCGTAGATCGCATCGCCCGCAAGCGCAATCCACTTGTGATAACGCGTGATCACGTCGAACTGATCGCCATGTGTAACCAGAAGCTTTCGTCCGTCTGCTGTCGTATGAATCGCTTCATTCACGACCTGGATATTTCCCATCTCAAGTTTGTACTCGACAAACTTGCGTAAGAATTCGTCGTGATTGCCAGTGACGTAATACACCTTAGTACCGCGCTTGGATTTGGTGAGAATCCTGCGGATCACGTTGGTGTGTTCCTGCGGCCAATAGAAATTGGACTTGAGCTTCCATCCATCGATGATGTCACCGACCAGATAGAGCTTTTCGCACTCATTGTTCTTAAGAAAATCGACCAGGAATTCTGCCTTACAGCCAGACGTGCCCAAATGCACATCAGAAATCCATATGGTCTTATACCGGTTGGTCGCGCGTTCCGTTTTTTGTTTTTTCATCGCGGGTCTGTCGTCTTTTTTCACGCGCGCATTTTTTACGATGCGCGTTGCTCAAAGATGACAGACCCGTTACATATTTATTACACCGCATCCCCTCGCAAAGCCCGCACCTTCTCCTCAAGCAACGCTGCCGTCACTTCAGATGCAGGCACCGCTGGCCCAGCCACCAGTTCAATCTTCGACCAGACGCGGCGCGGCAAGCGCATACGCTTTAAGAAAGTGTCGCGCCGACTAAAGATACTGCCCCACAGGCCACGCAGCGCCAGGGGCACCACCGGCACTGGCGTGCGTTGAATCACGCGCTCGATGCCGCTACGGAACTCATCCATCTGACCATCGTGAGTGATAGCGCCTTCCGGGAAGATGCCAACGACATTGCCTTCTTCCAGCTCACGCGCAATCTCATTGAACGCACGTTCCATCATCGCCTTGTCTTCCTTGGCGGGCGCAATCGGAATCGCTTTGGCGTTGCGGAAGATAAAAGACAGCACTGGAATCTTGAAGATCTTGTGATACATCACAAAGCGCACCGGACGACGGATGGAGCCGCCAAGAATCAGTGCATCGACAAAGCTGACGTGATTGCAGACCACCACGGCTGGGCCTTCATCTGGAATATTTTCAAGGCCCTTGGTTTTGATGCGGTACATCGTATTCACCAGCACCCATACCAGCAGGCGCATCAGGAACTCTGGCACCAGCGAATAGATAAACAATGCTACCAATGCATTGAGCACTGCAGTGGTGAGCAGTAGCTGCGGAATGGTCAGACCCACTTTCAACAGCACCACCGCCAGCAGCGCCGACACCACCATGAACAAGGCATTGAGGATGTTATTGCCCGCGATGATGCGCGAGCGATGTGAAGCTTCTGAACGCGTTTGAATCAAGGCGTAGAGCGGCACGATATAGAGACCGCCTGAGATACCGATCATCAGCAGATCAAACAACACACGATGATTGCCGATATTGTTAATGAACTGCGTGACGGTCTGATCTTGCAGCACAGCTAAATGCGGTGCGGCAAAGTAAATGTCGATGCCGAAGAATGTCAGGCCGATAGAGCCCAAGGGCACTAAGCCAATTTCAACTTTATGGCCCGACAGTCTTTCGCAGAGAAACGAACCCACGCCGATGCCGAGCGAGAACACTGTCAGCAGCACCGTCACCACATGTTCGTCACCGCCTAGATAAAGCTTGGCGTAATTCGGCAGCTGCGACAGAAAAGTGGCGCCGTAGAACCAGAACCAAGAAATACCTAGCACTGATAAAAATACGGTGCGGTTGCCGCGCATGAACTTAAAGTTGCGCCAGGTTTCGCTAAACAGATTCCAATTGATCTTGAGATCTGGCGCCGTAGCAGGTGCATTAGGAATACCGCGAGACGCAAGATATCCAGCCACAGCAACGATCAGCACCGCGGCGCTCACCATCATCCAGCCACCATCTAGCGTGATTAGAAATCCGCCGAGCAGCGTGCCTAAAAGAATGGCAAGGAAGGTGGCCGATTCCACCCATGCGTTACCTGCAATTAATTCGTTTTCTCTCAGATGCTGCGGCAGGATTGAATACTTCACTGGCCCGAACATCGTGGCCTGCGTGCCTAGGAGAAACAGCAGGCCCATCAATAGCGGCACGCTCTTAAGGTAGAGACCAATCACCGCCACCACCATGATTCCTAGCTCCAGAATCTTGGTGTAGCGAATCAGCTGTGACTTTTCGTACTTCTCAGCAAACTGACCACAGGTCGCCGAGAACAAAAAGAATGGCAGAATAAAAATTCCCGCCGCGAGATTGACGTAGAGATTGACCTGATCAGGCGACAAGCCAACGATGCCGAAGGTGACGAGAATCACCAAGGCATTCTTGAAGATGTTGTCGTTAAACGCGCCGAGCGTTTGCGTAATGAAGAAAGGCAGGAAACGACGCTGCGTGAGCAGGTTCGGCTGATCCGACTGACTTGAAGACATTCAACGCTCCGATTTGACGGCGATCTCGTGTCGCCAAACCGAAACGTACAACCTAGACGATCACTGCGGCAACTTGACCAGATCAGGTTCTACTGGAGCACCGCGCAACACCCGCCACGCGGGCGGGATTTCCAGGATGAAGGTAGCGAGAACACCCGCGACAACCAGTGCCAGCGCAATCCAATCCGCCACTGCATTGAAACTGAGTGTGACGGCCATCACTGCAATCACAACGATGCTCGCTGCAAAGCCACCGCCGGACATCCACAGAAATTGGCGGCGATTATTACTCTCGCCAAACTTGAACAAGAAGATCGAGCGGATTGTTGATGGATATCCCACCGCGCTGCCGGCAATCAAAGCGCCGAGCAGATGACCC
Source organism: Pseudomonadota bacterium (assembly GCA_040387055.1). GTDB lineage: Bacteria > Pseudomonadota > Gammaproteobacteria > Nevskiales > Nevskiaceae > Stenotrophobium. The sequence continues at coordinate 3,172 of JAZKEM010000051.1, forward strand.
CATTCGTGCAATAAGAAGCCTGCGACCGCAGCCGATGCACCTGCAAGAATTGCGACTGGAATTGCGAGCGCGCTATGCACCGCGTCCAACTCACGGCTCCAGCTCCACAAGGCCAGCGTCGCCACAAGTACTACGACATCGCGTAACAACATGTGTATCGGTAGCTTCATGACGAACTCTCTCTAGTCCAATAATGCTCAGCAGCGTGCCAACCACGCTGAGATTCGAGGATAACTGAGGATTCTCGGCTTCAGCTCACTGGTTCGGACGAGTTCGTCGAGTTGGGCCACAACTGAGAAATCACCGATATTGGGCGTATCGCCACCCAGATAGTTGCGGCCTTCAAGCAGGGCTTCGATATCGTCGAGACGATCAAAGAACGTGCGCTCGACCTGCTCACGCGACATCCGCGCCAGCCCTTGCTCCTTAAGTTTGCGTGGATAGCGGCTCTTGAACACCAATTTGAGAATTGCACGCTCGTAGCTCGGACGACCCGCGGCGATCAAATCCAAACCTCGTTCCAAAGAAATCGGATCGAGCATGCGGAAATAGATTTCGTAGAAGTACAACACCTGCCCTGCCCAGTCTTCCCACATGCGCGCTTCTGCCAAGGCGCGAGGGTCGCGTGGATAGAGCAATTTGTCTGGATATTTTTCGTCGAGATACTGCGCAATGGCCGACGAGTCCGGCACGCGATGGCCGTCAAAATCCACAACGGGCAGCTGGCCTACTTTCGACAGCTTGGCAGCGTTGAGCGCGAGCAAGCCGTTGTAGTTGACCACCGAATAATCGAGGCCTTTATGCCGCAACAGACGCCGCACCTTGTTGCAGAACGGCGACATTTCCCATTGATGGAGAACGACTGTGCTCATGCTCTATTCCTTTTTGACGATAACTGATTGTACGCACGATCTGACGACTGAATCGAAGCCAAAAACTCTGCAACAACCTTGTACGTTGCCTCTGGATTTTCCTGCATAAAGCAGTGACCACCCGGCAAGGTTTTAACAAGGACTTGCGGGTTAGCACGTTGTGCCAATTTTTCTGCGCGCGGAAAGAAACTGAAACTCTGATTGCCACGCAAAAACAGAATCGGCAGCTGCGCTTTTTTGAATGCAGCCCACGGCCATACCGGCCGTTCAAATATTTGTGCTTCGAGCTCAGCCGGACAACTCAGCACGCGCTTGTCACCTTCATCACGCGTGGCGTATTCAACGAAGGAATGCAGCGCTTCCGGCGTCCAGCCTTTATATGTACCGCGACCACGCAAACGATCCGCCACTTCTGCACGCGAAGCCCAAGACTGACGCCGACGGCGCGAAGCATTCGCCAACGGGTGTCGGCCCAGCATCGATGCAATGTGTACGCCCACAAAGAAAGGTGCAGGCATAACGATGGGATCGAGCAGCACCAGCGCCTTGAACAAGCCCGGATTGTCCGCCGCCACACGCAGGGTCAGTGCACCGCCAAAGCTGTGGCCCATGCCGATTAAGGGCTGTCCGGGCAGACCGATATCCGACATCACCTGCGGAATGCGCTGAATCACAGCCTCAACACCAGAGAACTTCGGCGGATTATCGCTATCGCCGTGGCCTTCAATATCGTGCGTGATCAGGCCGTATTGCGGCAGAAAATGTCGCAGCATTGGCCAATAAACACCGCCGCAGAAGCCATTGCCATGCAGAAAGTGAATCAGCGGCGCGCCACTTTCACTCCGTCGGCCGCGGATGGTGGGCCCGGTTCCCGCATTGGATTCCCATGGGGACAGGTCGCTATAAGGCTGGATAGGCATGTAGACGAATGATTACTGAAGGGTTTCTGCTAGGTCAGAAAATCTACCACGGACTCTCTATAATGCGCGCCCGATTTAGAGGCGGAGTTTCACGTGAATTTTGATCTGGACGCCATTAACAGTCAGTACGCCGATGACCCTGAGGGTCTGATTCGCTGGGCTGTCGGTCTTGGCAAAAAGTCGGTCGTTACCAGCAATTTCCGCCCCTTTGCCGCCGTCATCCTCCACATGTGCACCCGCGAGCAGCCGGATATGCCGGTGCTGTGGATGGACAATGGCTACGGCACGCCTGCGACTTATCAAGTCGCCGACGAGATCACCAAACAGCTCAAACTCAATCTGCACATCTACCACCCCCGCCGTTCGCGCGCGCATCGCGAAGCAGTGGACGGCGTAGAAACCCCGGGCGTCGGCGATCCCCGACTGGTTCCTTTTACTCAAGAAGTGAAGCTGGAACCTTTCGAACGCGCCGTGCGCGAGATGAAGCCAGAGATCTGGTTCACAGCTGTGCGCGGTGAAGACACCGAAGAACGCGCAGCGATGAAGCCGGTCAGCATCACCAAGAATGGCCTGATCAAAGTAGCGCCGCTGCTCAAGTGGAGCAGCAAGGACATGCACGAATACTGCAAGAAGCATGGCCTGCCGAATAACTTTGATTACTTTGATCCGACCAAGGTTGAAGACAATCGGGAATGTGGGTTACACACGGTTAGCTAGGCGAGTGCCAGTGGCACTCGCCTGCCGTGTGTAACGGGCAGGCAGGATGCCTGCCCATGGGTCAGCGATAAGAACGACTGTTGCGCCACGGATGGCAAACACACCCTCCGTTATCCCAACCGAATGCCGTCTGAAACCAGCAGCACTCCGGCAGACCAGATCAGCCCAAA
>JAZKEM010000051.1:5860-6967 GCA_040387055.1 Pseudomonadota bacterium
CCCTCAACCGAGGGGCTTTTTCGTAAAACAACCGACTTACTTCGCCTTCAAACCATCACGGAAAGCCAGATAGTCCTGCGCCACTTCACGTGGACGCTCCAGCATCGGCAAATGGCCAATACCCGGCAGGATCAGCACACTGGCATTCGGCATCAAGCCTGCAAGAATTTGGGCGCCACCAACATTCAGAGCGCGATCCTTATCACCCCATACGATACGTGCTGGCACCGTCAAACCCGTCACTCGTGACTCTAGTGGCAACTCACTATGGATCTGCTGAAAGATCTTGGCATTGAGTTCGTGGTTTGCCACTGCAGTGCGTCCCATCACATCGATGAAACGGCGCGGCAAAAACGGTGGATCCGCCATCACAAACTGGAACACCGAAGCAAACTCATCCGGATTGCTAGCAATCAGCGGATTGCGCCCACCTTGGCGAATGCTAAGTTCAACATCGCTAGGCGGCGCAGTGGCGACACCCGCCGGCGCAAGCAACCAGATGCTGCCCGTCTCCGTCGGATATTTCGCCGCATAGGAGGCCGCGATATTGCCGCCCATTGAGCTTCCGCCCAAATGCACCGTCTTCAGTCCCAAGGCCTGCACCAAAGCATGGATGCGCTCTACCTGCGCAGCGACGGTGTAAATCCCATCCGTTGGTTTTCCAGACTCACCAAAGCCAGGCAGATCAGGAACGATCACGTGAAAGCGCGGCGTCAAAAACTTAGCTACGCGAGTAAAGTTTTCTTTGTCAGCGCCAAAGCCGTGAATCAGCACCAGCGGCTCGCCCTTTCCGCCTTCGAGATAGACGTAGTTAATGCCTGCCACGTCGACTTCATGGCGACTCAAACTGGCCGCTGCGCGCTCGCCTGCAACCGCAAGCTTCACGAGTTTTTCTGGGCAGGCGTAATACAGGCCTGTCACGCCAAGTGCGATCACCACCAACAGCCCTAAGAGTTTCTTCAACATAGACCGCTCCCTAATTTTTAGTGCGCTCAGTGTGCCGTCGCCCCAAACACTGCGCAATGACCGCCCAGCCCTGATAGCAGGGCCACGCGATCGCGCCATTTGCAGCCTTGAACAGCCCCCCTAGATACAATGAATCCCACA
>JAZKEM010000052.1:0-1575 GCA_040387055.1 Pseudomonadota bacterium
GTGCTGGAGCCATTGCCGCTTTCTTCGCGGCCATTGCTTTGGCCCATGGGCTCAAGGGCGCGACAGGCGCTTCATCGGTTTCTTCGACTTCGCGCTCAACGCTGTTTTCTACAATCTCAGGCTCGACAGCAACCGGTGCCGCCATCGTTCGTGGTGCGAGATCAAAGTTGAGCAGCTTGCAGGGCAGGGCGCCGTTGAACAGTGCGTAGATCGAACTGGTGCGCAGACCAATGCGTGGACCCAGATCAGCGCGGCCGGTGAAGACGGAAGCCTTCCAGCCGGTGAAGCGCATCTTCAGTGCAGAACCAAACAGCGAATACAGCTTGATGATTTCTGCTTCTGCGCCAAGACGTTCGCCATAGGGCGGGTTGACCACGACAAGCCCCGGCTTTTCGCCGATCGGACGCATTTCAGATGCGTCCATTACCTGCCATTGCAGATATTTATCGAGGCCAGCGCGCTCGGCGTTGAGGCGTGCAGATTTGATTGTGCTGACGTCGAGATCCTGCCCCATCATCAACGGCAGTTTCTTTGCTCGGCCTTTGGCTTTGCGAACGCGTGCTTCAGCGACGAGATCGTTCCAAACCTTGGGCTTGTGTTCGAGCCAATGCTCAAAGCCCCAGCGCAGACGCTCAAGACCTGGCGCGATATCCATCGCCATCATCGCGGCTTCAATCACCAGCGTGCCGGAGCCGCACATCGGATCGAGCAGCGGCGCGTTCTGTTCCATCAACGCGGGCCAGCCGGCGCGAATCAAGATTGCGGCAGCAAGATTTTCTTTCAGCGGCGCTTCAACACTGCGTGAGCGATAACCGCGACGATGCAAGCTGTCGCCAGCAAGGTCGAGACTTAAGGTCGCGTTGAGTTTGTCCATGTGCAGATGCACGCGGATGTTCGGGCTATCGGGATCGACGTTAGGACGCTCGCCAAATTTCTCGCGGAAGACGTCAGCAATCGCGTCCTTAACCTTCAGGCCCGCGTAATTCGTGTGCGTAACATTCGGCGAGTTGCCTGCCACTTCAATTGCAAAAGTGCTGGTGAGGTCAAACAGATCCGTCCAGTCGATGGCCTTGGCGCCGGCGTAAAGCGCATCCGCATCGGGCAGCGGGAAGGTCGTCAGCGGCATCAGCACGCGGATCGCGAGGCGCGACCACAGACAAGTGCGATACGCGACGAGCTGTTCGCCGCTAAAAGAGACGCCGCCATTACGCTCTTTAACATCGGTCGCGCCAAAGGTCGCCAGCTCGGCGGCGAGCAGGGGTTCCACGCCCTTAGGGCAGGTCGCAAATAAAGGGAAGCTAGACATATGTGCCCATTATCACCTGCGAGTGGTTTTACAGACAGCTTTTTGCGATAACCTCGGCTCCCCCGCGTCAATCATGCAGAGACAGACATGAATATCGTCGACACCATTCTCAATTCCCATCTCAATTCCGAAGGCGGCCAGACCGTCGAAAAACTGGCCAGCCAGTTTGGCCTGAACACCGAACAGGCCCGGGAAACCGTGCAAAACCTGGTGCCGACTCTGATCAATGCCGCCAAAAGCGCCGTTGCCCAGCCAGGCGGCGTGCAGAA
>JAZKEM010000052.1:1585-3858 GCA_040387055.1 Pseudomonadota bacterium
GGTCAGCAGGAATATCTGCAAAACCTGTCGCAGGCCTTCAGCGCTGAGGGGATTGCCAAGGGACAGAAAACCATCGAACAGCTGCTGGGCAGCAATGAAGCGGTGAACCTGATCGTGACCCGTCTGGCCGACCAGACCGGCGTTGCTGCCGAAAAGATCACCCAAGTGCTGCCCGCGATGACCAATCTGGTGATGGGCGTACTGGCCAAAGTGCAGGCCTCGCCAGTCGGTGACCTGATGAACACTGCGCTGAACAGCCCGCTGGGCAAGATGGTCGGCGGCTTTCTGGGCGGCGGTGCTCAAGCCGAAGACGGCAACAACCCACTCGCTGCGGTGACCACGCTGCTCGAAAAATACAATGTCAGCAGTATCGCGGATGATGTTTTGGGCAAGATTTTCAAGCGCTAAAAATTTCTTCAGTTGAGATTGAGCTGTCGTCCGACGCGTGGCCGACAGACGACAGCATTGGCGCGATGACCGTGTCTCTGCGGTGATTTGATTTACGGCACTCTGCTGTAACAAATATACCGGGGGAACGTATGTCGAAAATCGAAGAGCGTTTGATGAATGCAGTGCGTGAAGGCATTGCAAAAGATCGCCTGCCATTGCCGACATTGCCCGAGGTGGCATTACGCATTCAGGAGTTGGCGCGCGATAAGAACGTCACCGCCAGTCGGATGGCGGCTGAAATTTCCCGCGATCCAGCAACTGCGGCGCGTCTGCTGAGAATTGCTAACAGCTCCGCGCAGCGCTCTATACGCAAGATCGACAATTTGCAGATGGCGGTTGCTCGCCTTGGCATTGATCTCACCAACAGTATCGTCACAACCCTGACCATGTCGCAGCTTTTTCGTGCGCGGTCTGAGATTGTTGGACGTTTTCTGAAAGCGAGTTGGGTGCGTAGTCAGGAAATAGCGGCGATGTCACATGTGATGGCATCGCACTTCACCGTGCTCAAGCCTGAGCTCGCAATGTTGGCGGGGCTAACGCATGAGATCGGCGTGTTACCGATCCTACGACTCGCAGATGAGTTCCCCGAGATCAGCGAAGATCCGGCAGCGCTAGAGCGCGTGCTGCAACAACTACATCCGCGCACCGGTTGTCTCGTGTTGCGTGTGTGGAATTTCCCGCCAGAAATTGTTGACGTGCCGATGCTGCACTTGGATTTTTCGCGTCGTCACGATGGCCCTGCGGATTACGCGGATGTCGTCACAGTCGCCAATCTGCAGAGTCACGTTGGACGCGATACCGCACTGGCGCAGGTTGATCGCACAAAAGTGCCGGCGTTCCAGAAGCTCGATATCAGTCCCGAAGCTGATGTGCTTGAGGGTGGCGATATTCACGACGAGCTACAAGAAAGTTACGCGCTGTTGGCTGCGTAAGCCCAATAAAAAAGCCGGCTTTTGCCGGCTTTTTTATTTAACAGAACGCTTACTGAAAATTCATCGTCAGATTGGCTGTGTAGAAGCGACCGCGATCCGTACGCACGCCAGCTAAGTTACCCGGTGCCAATGGTTGGCCAACGATCTGATCGTAGATCAGCTGATTGGTGATGTTCTGAGCCGCAACGCTAATCACCCAGCTGTCGTCAGGACGAGCAATGATTGCGCGTGCGTTGAGGATGGTGGTGGAGGGTTGTTGTTTGCGCTCATCGTCATCAACGTCGAGATAACGGCTGCTGCGATACAGAACATCTGCGGCAAAGGTTGCGACCAGACCCAGCGGATCTACGTTCTGGGAGTAAGACGGAATCAGGCTTCCGGTCCAGCGTGGCGCAAAGGCTAGAGGCTTGCCGGTGAGGTCTTGCGTGCTTTGCCCGGAGCCAGCGATGCCCGGCGCATTCGGGTAGCTCTTGTAACGTGCATCAGCAAAACCTAGTGAGCTGCTCAGCGAGAGGCCACGAATCGGCAACAGCCAGCGGCTGTCGACTTCAAAGCCGCGTGAGCGTGCAGCTGCAGCATTGAGAATCACGAAGCTGTTGTTCTGGAAAGATGAGATCTGAAGATTGTCGAAGTCGGTGGAGAATGCCGACGCCGAAATATTCATTGATCCACCCATCAAGCGCGTCTTGCCGCCGATTTCATAACTGGTCGCGCGCTCCGCTTTGAACTCAAGATTGTCTGGCGCCAGTGGCAATGCGTTGAAGCCACCGCTCTTGAAGCCGCGAGAGAACGTGGCATAGGCGCTGGTGTTTCTACTCGGTGTCCATTTCACGCCCAGCTTCGGAGAGAAATCTTTTTCTTCGATCGACACCGGTGTGACGTGATTGCACT
>JAZKEM010000053.1:0-14773 GCA_040387055.1 Pseudomonadota bacterium
TGGCGCTGGCGCGCTTCATGATCGGTTCCCAATCCGGGTCCGTCATGTCGGTGACGAGAACGTCGCCGACCTGCACGCGATTCATTTCGCTGATCGATTTGAGCAGGCGTACTGGACCTGCGCCGATCTTCTGGCCAATGGCACGGCCTTCGGCGAGTACTTCGCTCTTACCTTTGAGTTTGTAGCGACGCAGCGTGTTGGCGGAAGCGCGTGACTGCACGGTTTCCGGACGCGCCTGCAGGATGTAGAGCTGGCCGTCGATACCGTCCTTGCCCCACTCGATATCCATCGGGCGGCCGTAGTGTTTTTCAATGATCAGCGCCTGGCGGCCGAGTGCTTCGACATCAGCATCGCTCAAGCAGAACTGATTGCGTTGTTCTTGTGGCACAGCCACAAATTCAACCGTTTTGCCGAGTGAACGATCCGCGGTGTAAATCATCTTCTTGGCTTTTTCGCCAAGGCCGCGCTTGAGGATGGCGGGTTTGCCAGCGAGCAAATTCGGTTTGTAAGCGTAGAACTCGTCAGGGTTCACGGCGCCTTGCACCACGGCTTCGCCGAGGCCATAGCTGGCGGTGATGAACACGGCATCACGGAAACCGGATTCAGTGTCCATCGTGAACAACACGCCCGATGCGCCCTTGTCAGAACGCACCATGCGCTGCACACCTGCGGAGAGCGCAACAGCCGAGTGCACAAAGTTGTGGTGAACGCGGTAAGAAATGGCGCGATCATTGTAGAGCGATGCAAAGACTTCCTTGATCGCGTGCAGAACATTCTCAATGCCGTTGACGTTGAGGAAGGTTTCTTGCTGGCCAGCGAATGATGCGTCCGGCAAATCTTCTGCAGTGGCGGAGGAGCGCACGGCAACCGAGATTTCCGCGCCGGAGTCGGCGACCAGCTTGTCGTAGGCGCTGCGGATTTCAGCTTCCAGTGCGGAAGGGAACGGGGCCTTGATTACGGCTTCGCGAATGGTCTTGCCGGTTTTGGCGAGCGCCTGAACGTCTTCAATATCCAGCGCATCGAGCATGGCGTTAATGCGATCGGCCAGACCTTCGTGCGCAAGGAACTCGCGATAAGCCGAAGCGGTTGTGGCGTAGCCATCTGGCACTTTGACGCCAGAGGCGGCGAGGTTGCGGATCATCTCGCCCAGAGAAGCATTTTTACCGCCGACGATTTCGACGTCGTGCATGCCTAGCTCGGAGTACCACAGAACGTTATTGCTCACGTTGTTTCCCGGTTTTGTTTCATTTGTCCCAATGGCCACTCTGCCGGAAAGCGGAGCGCCGTGGGGTTATCTATCCATGATGATTGAGACGCTTTCCGCCCGCCTCATTAAAACGGAGCATGGGCAGCGGCCGATTCGGTAAGATCGCCTCAATTCGACGCAAATTGTAAGGGATTCATCGATGGGGCAACCAAGAACTGTTTTTTTTGTTTCTGATGGAACCGGCATTACCGCCGAGACCTTGGGGAATACCCTATTGACGCAGTTTGACGACGTCGATTTCAAGAAAACGACCCTGCCATTCATTAATACGGCCGAGAAAGCGCAGGCGACGGTGGATCTGATTAACCAGCTTTCTGCCCGTCAGGAGGCGCGTCCTTTGGTGTTTAGCACCACGGTTAATGACGAGATTCGAGCGATCCTGCGTGCCTGTAACTGCCTGTTCCTTGATCTGTTCGATGGTTTTGTCCACACCATTGAAGAGGAGTTGCAGCAGAAATCGACACACGCCCAGGGACGTGCTCACGGTGTCGCCGACGCCCGCCGTTATAGTGCGCGTATAGCCGCTATGAATTACGCGATGGAGCATGACGATGGTCAGTCCACGCGTGATCTTTCGAGTGCCGATCTGATCCTGATTGCGCCTTCGCGCTGCGGCAAAACGCCGACCAGTCTGTATCTGGCTCTGCAACACGGTCTGTTCTCCACCAATTTTCCGCTGACGGAAGACGATTTGGAGCAAATGAAGCTGCCCAAATCCCTCGATGGCTTGGCCAGCAAGTGTTTTGGACTGACGTCAGACCCTGAACGTTTGTCGCAAATCCGTAGTGAACGTCGTCCAGGTTCCAAGTACGCATCGCTGGCGCAATGCTCTTATGAGCTGCGTCAGGCTGAGCAGCTTTATCGGCGCTTCAATATTCCGTTCATCAGTTCTGCTGCCATGTCGATTGAAGAAATGGCAACACTCGTGATGCAGGAAAAAGACCTGCGCCGTCAGTCGTTCTAAGCGGCTATAACTTTCAGTGCAAGCACGGCATCAGAAATAAATGCCGTGATAGACCTCGTAAACATTGACGGGGCCCCCAATAAAATAATTCGTCGCTGGAAAGATAAAGGTACGGCTGGCACGGTCATAAGTCAGTTTGCCGGGCTCGGCTGGATTATTCGGATCGTAGACGTCAAACAGAATGGTCTTGTCCGTTTCATGCGCGGCGTAAATCAGTAAGGCGTGATTAATCGTGATGATGGGAAAGGTCACGATATGCACGATGGGTGGCCAATCTGCCTTTAGTTCTGTCAGCAACTGATCGACAGTTCTTTGATGGCCGCTGCGCGTAAACGGCAGAATCATGCGCCAGTTTCCGAGCTGTACATAACTTTGCCAGGAGCCGCCCGCCTCATCCTTGATCAAGGTTTTCCAGGCAGTGCTAAAGCTACGTAAATCGGCAAAACCGGGGATGACGACGCGCTTTGGGTCGGGTTCAAGGTCACGAGGGCTGCGCGATAAAACTTCACGTACCAAGTCGTGATAAGTTTTCTGATCAACCATCTCTGCGCTAGCGTCAAAACGGGCGTGAAGAAAAAATTGTTTGGCGACTCTTACGACTACAAAGCAGTGATGAATGTAATCCGGTGCTGGATCAACCTGAGTGAAATCCATTTTGCCGGTTTCAGCATTCTTGCGATAAATCCAATCCAACTCGTTGGCATACGACAGCGCATCGCGCTCGAAGTTGAAGGGCTTGGTTTCGCTATGAACGCGTGGCATCGATGTGATCACGCAACCACTCATCGCTAGCGTTATAAACGCAAGCAATAGGCATCCTGCCCAGCGAGGCTGTCGATCCTTCAAGTTTAAAGCTCCAATGTGTCGGTCACATTCTTAATCAAGCATCGGCACACGGGCAGGATTGAGCATGCTATGTGAGAGTTATTGAAACGTCAGTACGCTTGCGTACTAACGTTACGCGTCTGCTCAGGTCACAACGCTGGGTGCTTTACGCCCAGTGATTTCGCTGATCTTGATGATCTTGTCTGCAATGTTGACCAGCGGAGCGAGTGCTTCGTTGGTTTTCCATGCGAGTGAAGATTCATGTTGCTCATAGCGTTCCAGATAAAGACGCAGCGTTGCGCCCTTGGTGCCGGTGCCTGAGAGTCGCAGGATGATGCGTGCATCATCACCAAACACAATGCGCAGACCTTGGTTGGCGGCGATGCTGCCATCGAGCGGATCTTGGTAGCTGAACTCATCCGCCTGCGTCACCGTCCAGTCGCCAAATTTCTGACCAGGCAGTTCTGTGCCGAGGCCCGCGAGGTGTTGCATGACCTGTGTGGCGGTTGCTGCTGAAAGCTCGTCGTAATCGTGGCGCGCGTAGTAGTGGCGGCCGTAGTTTTTCCAATGCGCTTCAGCGATTTCTTTCACTGACAGACCAGTAACTGCGAGCACATTCAACCAAGCTAACACAGCCCAGAGACCGTCTTTTTCACGAACATGACTGGAGCCAGTGCCGAAGCTTTCTTCGCCGCAAATAGTGATGCGGTCGGTCTCGAGCAGATTGCAGAAGAACTTCCAGCCAGTTGGTGTTTCGTACATCGGTACGGCCATCGCCTTGGCGACTTTGTCAGCTGCGCGGCAGGTTGGCATGGAGCGCGCGATGCCGCTGATGCCTTTTTTGTAACCCGGCAATTTGTTGAGGTGTGCGGCGAGCATGGCCAGTGAATCTCCGGGCGAGATGAAGATGCCGCGGCCTAGAATCATGTTGCGATCACCGTCGCCGTCGGATGCGGCGCCGAAATCGGGTGCGCGGTCGCCAAACAGCAAATCAACCAGTGGCTTTGCGTAAATTAGATTTGGGTCTGGGTGTCCACCACCAAAATCTTCCAGTGGACTGGCGTTGACGATGGAGTTGAGCGGGGCGCCAAGCATCTCGACAAAAATGCGCTGTGCGTAGGGACCGGTCACGGCGTGCATGGCGTCAAAGCGCATGCTGTGGCCTTTGCGCAGCCATTCGCGGATGCGATCAAAGTCGAAAAGTTCTTGCATCAGCGCAGCGTAATCATCAACGCAATCGACGACTTCTATTTCCATGTCGCCAATGGTTTGCAGGCCGCGGCGGTCGATATCGACATAGCTGCCTTCATACGTGCGATAGCGGGTGAGCACTTTGCTGTGTTCGAAAATACGATCGGTCAGGCTTTCGCTGGCTTGACCGCCGTTGCCGATATTGAATTTGATGCCAAAGTCCCCATCTGGTCCTGCAGGGTTGTGGCTGGCGGTGAGAATCAATCCGCCTGCAGCTTTGCGCAGACGAATCAGGTGTGAGGCCGCAGGGGTCGATAGCAATCCACCCTGTCCGACGATGACTCGTTGAATGCCATTGCCTGCGGCAATTGCAATTGCGGTTTGGATTGCAGCGCGGTTGTGGTGGCGACCGTCACCGCCTAGTACAAGAGTTTGGCCTTTAAGTTCGGGCGCGCAATCAAAAACTGACTGCAGAAAGTTTTCCAGATAGTGTGGTTGCTGAAAGACGGCAACTTTTTTACGTAAGCCAGCGGTACCGGATTTCTGGTCTAGGTAAGCTTTCGTGGCAATTTCGCGTGCGGCCATGATCATTCTTCGTTGTAGGGGCGCCTTCTCATATCTTATAGTCCGAGCATGCAAATCACGAGTACCGATTATCTCTGTCCCTGCTGCGGCAAGCCGCGACGCTTGGCGCACCTGATGGAAATTTACGAACGTAATTTCCGTCTGTTGCAGCAGTTGTTGCCGGAACTCAACCCGCCGTTCGAAAAAGCAATTTCTACTAGCGAAACCGATCCGCCATTGCATCTGACTGTGCTGGCGCGTGACCGCTATACGCTCAACATAAAATTAACCTATGAATTCATTGGCGAGGACGGTGTAAAGCACCATCCAGACCTGTGGATACGGGTGTATCGTGATGCTGAGGTTGTTGAAGCGCTGGAATGCAGTCACCGGCCACCGTGGCTGGCGGCGGAGGGCGGCGATCCGGAAGTGGGTCGTTTCCTCAACCATCAGTGGGGACGTAATTTAATGCTCGGCAAATGGTTGGATTATTTGATTGAGCGTGGTCATGGTTTTGGTATGGCGCAGCGCCCGCGCGTGCCTGTCGCCGCTTAAAGTAGAAATTCCCATGTTGATTTCGCGTTTACTGCTCGCTTGTGTCGCTTTGTTGCCGCTCCCTGCTTTTGCAATTGATCCGGGTGAGCTGGCACCTGAGGCCGCGGGCGTTGTGTTGCAAGGGCCGGAAGGCATCAAGCTCAGCAAGCTCAGAACGCCGGGCCGCGTGGTGGTCGTGGATTTTTGGGCTTCTTGGTGCGGGCCTTGTATTGAAGCGATTCCCGAACTGAATGGCATGCGTAACGATCTGGTGCGCGAAGGTTATGGCGATCGTTTTGAAGTGCTGGGCGTGAGCATCGATAACGACGTCAAACTGGCCAAGCGTTTTCTTGAGCGCGTGCCAGTGAGTTATCCGGTGGTGGATGATGTGCTGGGTGTTTCCACCAAGACTTATGGCATTTGGCGGCTGCCTGCGACTTTTCTGATTCAGCAGGATGGGCATATCCATTACATCTACCACGGCTACGGCCCGGGCTTTACCACGGACCTGCGACAGCGCATTCTTAATCTGCTGAAACAACAGAAGGCTGTGCCACAGAAAACCGCGCCGTAATTTTCTCGGGAGGCTTGGATGCGTCAGTACCCGAAGTTGAAATTCCTCAAGACTAAAATCGTTCGTCCCGTTCTTGGCTTGCTGCTGTTGTGTTTGCCGCAGCTTGTGCAGGCGCAGACTCCTTCGCCATTGCCGGAGTGGACATACTCCGCTGGCGAGTTAATGCGAACCAGCATGAGCCCGACGATTCCCGAGTGGTCAGTCTTTGGCGGTGCCAGCATTGCTTTCGGTCCGCGCTATGACGGTTCGGATGAACAGCATGTGATGGGTGGCCCAACGATTTCCATCCGATATCGTGATATCGCTTTTGCCTCGACAGGCGAAGGCATTGGCGTGAATCTTCTGAGAGACAAAAATTATCGTGCCGGTGTGGCGATGACTTTTGATCTTGGGCGTCGCGCTGTTGATGCCGACGACACCAACGGTTTGGGCAACGTCAATATTGCGCCAGAGATCAAATTCTTTGGCGAGTATTTATTCTTTCCCGTTGTACTGCGCGTTGATGCACGTCGTGGTTTGGGCGGACACAATGGCTGGATCGCTGACGTCAGTGCGTATATGCCGGTCTATGGCAAAAAAACATTCTTTGTCTTTATCGGCCCCAGCGTGACCTTGGCGGATGACGAATATATGTCGCGCTATTTCGGTGTGACGCCAGCGCAATCAGCATCGTCGGGTTATCCGACCTACACCGCGCATGCTGGGCTTAAATCAGTCAATGCGGGCGGCAGCGTTACTTGGTTGGTCACGGATCATTGGGTGATCAATGTTCTGGCGGGTGGTCAGAGATTATTGTCTGACGCCGCAGATAGTCCGTTGACGCTGGATCGTCTTCAGTTCGCCACAACGTTCACGGTTGGCTATCAGTTCTAAATCGCGCCCGCTTTACGCATTAGTTCGGCGATCGCTTCAGCGACTTCCTGATAGCCGCGTGCATTGGGATGAATGTGATCGGAGTTGGTGCTGCTGTCTCCAATGACTTCGGCAAAGATTTCATTCTCAATCGGCAGCTTATTTTCTTTGGCGAGTGCCGCATAAACCGGATCAGCCTTTAGATTCAAAATGCTCGGCCTAGGCGCGGCCAGTAAAATCAACGCAATCTTGCGGCCCTGAATTTCGCGAATCATTTGGCTGAGGTTGCTCTGCATTTTCTGCGGATCCAGCTTGCGCAACATGTCATTGCCGCCCAAACAGAGAATTACCAAGTCAGGCTCTGTCTCGTCTAAAACAGAGGAGAGGCGTGCGAGTCCTTCTGCGCTTGTTTCGCCGGGGATTCCGGCGTTGATGATGTTGCGTCCGGTGATCTGGGCCAAGCGTGCGGGGTAGGCCTCTTCAGTTTTGGCGCCGGTGCCATAGGTCAGGCTGTCGCCAAAAGCCAGCACGGTTGCATCGCTAGCAAGGCGTGGAAGTTGCGGCACTTTTTCTCCGCCACAAGCACTGAGTGCCAGCAGCACGATGAGTGCTTGCATGAGCCTCGCCATGAGCTGCATAGTCGTAGGCATAATCTTTTTAAAAATCTTTTGAGATTGGGAGTTCATCATGCTTTATAGCCTAGGGCCACGCGAGCCACTGATCAAAGAGGGTGCTTGGGTTGCTGAAAACGCTACCTTGATTGGATCCGTTATCTTAGAAAAAAATGCCAACGTCTGGTTCAACTGCACCCTGCGTGGTGACAACGATGATCTCATCGTTGGCGAAAACAGCAATGTGCAAGACGGTTCTGTGCTGCACACCGATTCAGGACTTAAATTGCGGATTGGTCGTGATTGCACCATCGGCCATCTGGTGATGCTGCATGGTTGCGAAATTGGCGACAACACTTTGATCGGCATTAAAAGCGTCGTGTTGAATCGCGCGCGCATTGGCAAGAACTGCATTGTTGGTGCTAATTCTTTGGTGACCGAAGGTAAAGTATTTCCCGACAATTCCATGATCATGGGCGCGCCTGCAAAGGTGGTGCGTGAGCTAACGCCGCAGGAAGTGCAGGTGATCAAAATCATGTCGACGCATTATGTTGAGAATGCGCAGCGCTACAGAACACAGCTCAAGGCTTTGTGTAATTAGCGCTGATCTTTGGGCCAGCTGCTAAAGCTCAAAGTTCCCATGTCGGCCCCTGCGTCACGCCAATTTTTCACAGGCAATGAAATTTGTGCGATGGCGCAGGTGGGTAACTCATCAAAGTTACATGGCGCTAAGCGCTGCGCTAATTGACTGAAGCCGGGGTTATGCCCAAACAGTGCAATGTGCGGATACTGATCATCTAGGTTTTGAACAATGTTCAGCAACGTGCCGAGAGAAGCATCGTAGATCTTGGCTTGTAACTGAATGTTTTCTGTTGGAATCCCTAAGACCTCTGCGAACATGCGCGCGGTGGTGATTGCGCGTAGTGCGGGACTTGAGACCAGTAAATTGGGCAAGGCCGCATCTTTCTTAAGTCGAGCGGCCATGACTGGCGCATCACGTCGTCCACGTTCATTCAGTGGACGTTCGAAATCGCTTAGACCCTCCTGTTCCCAGGAAGATTTGGCATGACGAATGATGGTGAGCGTTCGCATTGAGAATTAGCGGATAAGAAATTTGCCCATGCCAATGGGTTCTTTTTTTAGATAAATATCAAAGCGCGCTTGAGATCCTGCGAGTTCAAGATCGGGCTTGATATTGCCTAGGCACTCCGCCTTTGCAGCTCGTTTTACAACGGTGCGTTTGCTGTTGCTATTGCGTGCAGCAACCAGAAGCGGCGTTGCATCAGGTGCGCCAACTGTCAGGTCATGAAAGATCTGCATTTCTTTCTGTGGCAACGCGGTTCTGCCTTGATGCTCATACATGGGGTCGAGATAAATAACGTCCCAGGCTTCGCGATTGATCACATCGGCTGCATCACAGTTCAGCAATTCGACACGCTTGATGGCAGCGGCATATTGGTCACTACTTTCAACGCGTTTCTTCGCGTCTTGTAGCAAAGCGAAAATCATTGGGTGTCGCTCAGTCATGGTGACTTGAGCGCCAAGCGCAGCGAGCGTAAAGCTGTCGCGTCCAAGGCCCGCAGTGCAATCGAGAATTTTCAGGTCAACGGATTTGCGCATTCCCACAGCGCGCGCTACCAGTTGATTGCGACCCGCAGCGATGCGGCGCTTTACTTCATTGCCGAGCCAGTCGGCGTAGATCGGCCCGTAGTCGGGCAGGTGCAGCGCGCGTATTTGCACGCGCTCTTCGGATTCTTCTAGCGCAAATGAAAAACCCTGGGCTGTTGGGCCCAGGGTTTCGATCACGCGGACGTGTTCGGTCTTAGGCAAGCTTGCTGGCATCAAAGAAAGCAGGCATGCGCTGAGCGAGCATCATGTCGCCGTCGAGCTGCAGTTTGCCGGTCATGAATGCGGTCATGCCGTTGAGTTCGCCTTTCATCAGGGCAACGAAATCGTCGTCTTCCATGGTGATGGTGACGTCGCTGTTAGCGGCGGTGCCTTCGGTGGCGGTGCATTCGCCGTTAGCGATAGCAACGTAAGCCGGCTTCGAGGTGTTGAACTGAATGGTGGCATTGGTGCCGGCGGCGCCGTCGGCGTTGAATGCGGCAGGGAGTTTCTTGATCAGGTCGAGAGCGACGGACATTGGAATTACCTTAGTACTAAAAAGTGGAGTCGGGATCGTACCCCCACTGCCGTGTCATAGCAACGAAAAACGGATTAGGAAATGTCGATTACGGCTATGCCATTTCCAAGCCTTTACTGTGGCTCGACTTTCATGCTGCGTTGATAGGTCTCTTTGTCGATCAGCACAATATTGATGCTGGCCTCATAGATACGATCTGCCGCGCGTAAGGGCTCAATCGCTGCGCGATCATGCTCATGGTGCAGAACCAGAAAATCTTCGCCTTCTTCCAGAAAGGCTTCGATTTTTCTGAACCGGCGAAAGGCGCTGCCTTTGGGGAGATCGAGCAGTTCGTCGATCTCGCGTACGGTGTACCACCTAGGGTCTGTGCTCATTCTGTTGATGTCAGTAAGAAGTGCCCGCGGGCGACAGCGATTACTTGATCTGGCGAACGCTGCCAGCAGTTGATCGCCACGTGTGCAACACGCTGGCCTAGACGTGAAATCTTGCAATCCGCATAGATATCCTCCGGGCGGCCAGGTTTTAAATAGTCGATGGCGAAGTCGATGCTTTTCGGCACGCGAGTTTCGTCCATTTGTAACAGCAACTGCATTAATGCAGCGTTTTCCATAAAGGCTGCAGTGACGCCACCGTGCAAGGCGGGCATTTGAGCATTGCCAATGAGCGAAGGACGATATGGCAACTGTGCGCGTGGTTGTCCGTCAACCTCGAGTAATTTCACGCCGATGAAACGTGCATAAGGCATCAGTGCCGTCAGTGCGTTGTAGTTTTTACTTTCGCGAGCAATGCGGCGTGCTTCAGAGAATGCGTTGCTCATACGACACGCTTTTTGCTGGTGGATGAACGCATGAAGGCGAGTTGTGACAATGCGACAGGCTTACTTTCATCTGTCTGCCAAACTGTGGCGCGGACAAAGACGATATGTGGTGTCACGCGGTAGGCTTCCGCGCGGCAATCCAAGGCAAGATCCTTGAGTGCGGGGCGCTGGTAGTCCATGCGCAAATCGAGCGTGGCGATTGGCTCGGGATTTTCGAGGCGCGCCAATACGGCAAGGCCGCTACCGCTATCAACAAGCGTGCTGATGATGCCGGGGTGAATCAGTCCGTGCACAACATCGCCGAGCCATTCTTCGCGATAGGGCAGGCGGATATGGATGCCTTCAGTTTGCAGGTCGACAATGCTCATGCCGAGTTCGCGCACATGCGGAACCACTTGCAAGAAGCGTTCTGTAAGCGCTTGGTGATAAGGGGGCGTTAGGGACATGAATGGCCGAAGATCAGAGCCTGCATTGTAGAGGAAGCGGCACGCTCATCGCGTACACTCTCATCAGCCGATTAAATATTGATCCGTGCAAGAAAACAACGAAGTGACTGTTTGGCGCACGTGCTTGGGGATTTGTTGATGTCTGAGGCTCTGGAACAAAAACTACGTGCAGCGCTAGCCGATACGAGTGACGCCGCACCGCGTCCGATGTCGGCTTTCGAGTTGCCATTCAAAATGGAAAAAATCCTGACGCCAGCGTTGATGCGCAGCCTGCGTCCTGCTGCTGTTCTGGTGCCAGTGATACAGCGCCCAAGCGGATATACAGTTTTGCTGACGCGTCGTGCAGATCATCTGCGTTCACATAAAGGCCAGATCAGTTTTCCCGGCGGGCGTCGTGATGAGGAGGATGTCTCCGTCGCGGCCAATGCACTGCGCGAGGCGCAGGAAGAAGTTGCACTGCCGCCTGAGAGCGTTGAAGTGATTGGTTATCTGGATGACTATCCGACGATCACGCGCTATTTGGTTACGCCCGTGGTCGGCATTGTCAGTGGCGAGCCGCCGCTATACCCGCATGAAGCTGAAGTGGCCGAACTCATCGAAGTGCCTTTGGAAATGGTGCTGTCGCCTGATAGCTACGAACGTAAATTCTTTATGCAGAGTGGGCTCAAGGTGCCGTTCTTCGAGCTCAACTTTGGCTCGCACCGTATCTGGGGTGCAACAGCGGGTATGTTGTGGAACCTCTCTCAAAAATGGACTGCCTTCAATGGTTGAGCCGCTGAATGATGCAATGCGTATACAGCTGGACGCCGCCAAGCTCGGCTTTGACTGGCGTGAGCTTCAAGAGCTTTGGGACAAGTTGGCTGAAGAAATTGGCGAACTAAAGCAGGCCGTGTCTGAAGGCCCTGATCGCATGCGAGACGAGTTGGGTGATTTGCTGTTCATGGCCGTCAATCTCGCTCGGCATCTCAATGTTGATCCGGCACGTGCGTTGACCGAGGCCAATGCGAAATTCAGCCGTCGTTTTGGCTTCATTCTTGAGAGTGTTGAACAACTGCCCCCAATCGGCCATCCTCAGCGCTTGGACGCTATGGAGGCGCTTTGGCAGAAAGCCAAAATGCGCGAGCGAGCGCAGGACCCAAAATAGGGGCCGCATCGCAGTGATTCCTCCGGCGATATAACGATTACGGGAGAGAAGAATGCGTATTGGTGTCGTCGTGGATTCGGCGTGCGATCTCCCGCCGGACTTCATCCGTGAAAACAATATCCAGATTTTGCCGATCACGATTCATCTTGGTCAGCAGGACCTGGTGGACACGCGCGACCCAGAAGCAACGCTTAATTTCTATAAGCAACATCAAACCAGTACGAGTGACGCTGGCACTTCGCCGTTCACAGTCGAGCAGATCAAGCAGGTCTTCCTAACGCGACTCGTGCTGGATTACGACTACGTTTTTTGTCTGACAATTGCCAGCAGTCGCAGCCCGATTTATGAGAACGCAGTCAAGGCATCCTTTGCCATTCTCAGTGAATACAAAGCGCCACGATCACAGGCCGGTATCTCCGGGCCGTTCGCGCTGCGTGTGATTGATACGCAAAATTTATTTGCAGGCCAAGGCTTGCTGGCAATTGAAGCCGTGCGAATGATCAAGACCAATCCGAATCCCAACAAGATTCGTGAGCGGCTTGAGTCTCTCGTGCAAAACACCTACGGCTACATGATCCCGCGCAATCTCCATTACATCCGTGCGCGTGCACAGAAAAAGGGTGATCGCAGCGTGGGCTGGGTGAGCGCTGTTCTGGGTACGGCCCTGGATATCAAACCGCTGCTGCGTGCATACCGAAACGAAACCGGGCCAGTCGCCAAGCTGCGCCATTTCGATGACAGCGCCGAGCGTTGCTTTGCCTATATCGGTCGGCGCATTACTCAAAACCAATTACTGACGCCCGTTCTGAGCCTTTGCTATGGCGGTGAGCTGACCGAAATGGAAAAGCTGCCGGGTTACGACGAGCTGATGAAACTCTGTCGCGAGCATGGGGTTGAGGTCTTCAAGAGCATCATGAGCATCACCGGTGGCGTGAATGTCGGCGAAGGCTCGCTGGCCTTTGCGTTTGCGGCGCAGCCGCACGAACTCGACGTCTGATTTCCTTGGAATTTATTAAGCGCCTATCCCGTTATGCGGGCGGGGCGGTTATCCTGTGCGCCTTCAAAAGTCAGTGACGTTTATGAGCAATCCAATTCGCATCGCCGTACTCGGCGCCACCGGCCGTATGGGCCGCGCCATTATTCAAGCTGCCGCGCAGAACTCGCAGGTGAAACTTGCTGTGGCGCTGGATCGCGAGGGCAATCCGCTACTGGGTCAGGATGCTTCCGCGCTTGCGGGTTTGCCTGCTGCTGGCGTGCTAGTGACGGACAGCCTCGCTGCCGTCATTAATGACTTCGATGTGCTGATCGACTTCTCACGCCCAGAGGGCACTCTGGCCGTGCTGCCGCTGTGTCTCAAGCATGGCAAGGGTTTGGTCATTGGCACGACGGGATTCACGCCTGAGCAGAAGGCGGAACTCGGCGCTGCCGCTAAGCAGATTCCGATTTGTCTCTCCGCTAACTACAGCATCGGCGTCAACGTGACGCTGCGCTTGTTGGAACTGGCGGCCAAGACTTTGGGCGATGACTACGACGTTGAGATTGTTGAAGCGCACCACAAGCACAAGGTCGATGCCCCGAGCGGCACCGCGCTGCGTATGGGCGAGGCTGTCGCTGCTGGCTTGGGTCGTGATCTGAATGACTGTGCGGTATATGAGCGTTACGGCAACACCGGCGCGCGTGATGGCAAGACGATTGGTTTTGCCACGATTCGTGGCGGCGACGTCGTTGGTGATCACACGGTCATGTTCCTTGGCGATGGCGAACGCGTTGAGATCAGCCACAAGGCGACCAGCCGCATGAATTTCTCCAACGGTGCCGTCAAAGCGTCGGCATGGTTGAGCGGGCGAGCGCCTGGCTTGTATGAAATGCGGGATGTGTTGGGGCTTTAGTCGGGCACTATGAATCGGATTCCTGACCAGCCCATTAAAGGACGCGGCGCGGTCAGTAATTCTGAAGGGCGCTTTGAGTCCCTGCGTGTTGAAAGTGTTCACGACGGTTGGGATCTGCTGGAAGAGTTTTCCTCTGCGCCGCAAACCACGGTGAGTCGTGAGACGGCCAAGTCCATCATCTCCCGCAACGACTCGCCGGACATTCCTTACGATCAGTCGATCAACCCTTATCGTGGTTGCGAGCATGGCTGTGTCTACTGTTTTGCGCGGCCTTCACACGCTTATCTGAATCTCTCTCCGGGCCTCGATTTCGAAACCAAGCTGTTCTACAAGGACAACGCGGCGGAGTTGCTGGAGAAGGAGCTGAGCAAGCCCGGCTATGTGTGCTCGTCGATTAATCTCGGGTCCAATACTGATCCGTATCAGCCCATCGAGAAAAAGTTGATGGTGACGCGCTCGCTACTGGAAGTGCTGGCGCGGTTTCAGCATCCGGCGACGGTGCTGACCAAATCGGCGCTGGTGGAGCGAGACATTGATCTGCTGGCGGAGATGGCGCAGAAACAACTGGTCTCGGTCGCCATCTCCATCACCACCCTGCGGGATGACCTTAAACGAACCCTAGAGCCCCGGGCTGCGTCTGTCGCGGCTCGCTTCAAAACGGTGCGTCGATTGAGCGATGCGGGGATCCCAGTGTTTGTCCTGTTCGCCCCTGTTATCCCATTTGTGAATGACTCGGAGCTGGAAGCGGTGATCAAACAGGCTGCCGAGGCCGGGGCCAAGGGCGCCAACTATGTGTTCCTGCGGCTGCCGCACGAGTTAAAGGAAATTTTCAGAGAGTGGCTGCAAGCCCATGTTCCACAAAAGGCTGAGCACGTGATGAGTCTGGTGCAGCAGTCCCGCGGCGGTAAGGATTACGACTCGGAATGGGGCCAGCGCATGCGTGGGCAGGGCG
>JAZKEM010000054.1:0-3317 GCA_040387055.1 Pseudomonadota bacterium
CGTTTTGGGGCTGGCGCGATTCACTTCGTCGGCAAGTACGAGCTGCGAAAAAATCGGACCGGGATGGAAACGGAAGCGACCATTGTTCTGCTCAAAAATCGACACGCCGAGAATATCGGCGGGCAACAAATCGCTGGTGAACTGTACGCGTTGAAACTGCAGGCCAAGCACCTTGCCCAGTGCCAGTGCCAGTGTGGTTTTACCGACGCCGGGAATGTCCTCAATCAGCAGATGTCCGCGTGCTAACAGACAGGCGAGGGTGAGTTTGATCTGCTGTGGCTTGCCCAGCACGATCTGGTTGAGGCCAGTCAGCGCCAAGTGTATGGGATTGCTCATGAAGGTCTGTGATCCGTCACATGAATATTCGATCCCTGAGTCTACTGGTACGGCTGCCGGAGCGGTATCGCCCAGTCCTAGTAATTTGGGGTCAATCATTGCGGTGGTATGCCCTTTGCGGGAACATAGACACAGTCATATTTTGAGATGCCGGAATGGACCGTATTAGCCGTGAATGCGTCGCGCAGATGCGCAACGCAACCGATTACCAAAGCTGGCGTGAAGCGGCCGAATTCATGGACCGCCACCGCGGGCTGGAAGAGTGGAAGCAGAACGAGACATCGGATGACTACGACTGGCGCTTGATTCGCAGCCGACTGCGGCAGATTCGTCAGTGCCGCGATGAAGGTGATATCGCCAAGCTGATTTATCACCTGCGTCAGGGCCTGCATTGGAATCTCGGCAATATCGGCAATCCCGCGCTTTATACCCGTACCAATATCGGCACCAAACATCTCATTAACGAATACGTCAATGAAGTGAGCGCAGTGTTGGAAGAGCTGAGTCATTTGGATCGCAGCATTTTTCCGCATGCGGACAAGCTGCGTTTCTTCCATGAAGTAGCGCTCAGCTTTGGTCGATCTGCACTGATGCTCTCAGGCGGTGCGACGCTAGGCCTGTTTCATGTCGGCGTGGTCAAGGCTTTGTACCGTGAAGGCATCTTGCCGACAGTGCTGACCGGTTCCAGCGCTGGCTCGATTGTGGCCGCAACCGTTGGCACGCGTAACGACAATGAGCTGGAAGAACTGCTGGATCCCAAGAACGCCTACTACCATTTCTGGCGTGTACTGCCGTTTGCACAAATGATTCGCCGTCGCGCAATCATGGATCAGGATCAGCTGCGCCGCGCCATTGCTGAAAACGTTAAAGACATGACGTTTGAACAGGCCTATAAACACTCTGGCCGCATCATCAATATCACCGTGTCACCTGCGGGCGTGAACCAACCGCCGCGCTTGCTCAACTATCTGACTTTCCCGTATCTCTATGCGCACGAAGCCGTGATGGCATCGTGCGCAGTTCCAATCCTGTTCCCGCCAGTCATGTTGATGACACGCGATGAAAAAGATGGACGCGTGCCTTATATGCCCTTGCTGAAATGGAATGATGGCTCGCTGAAATCTGATTTGCCGACGCTGCGTATTCGTCGCTTGCACAATGTGAATCACTTCATTGTCAGCCAGACCAATCCACATGTTCTGCCGTTCGTTTCCAAACGAGAACCCGGCAGTAAGGGCTTGGCCAACTCAGCGCGTGACTATGCAACCTCGACCGTGCGTCAGCAGGCCAAGAGTATTATCAATTTTGCACGCGCCAGTATTCCTCTGGGCGATTTCAACAAGCCATTGGATACCGCCGCCAGCATTCTGGATCAGGACTATCGCGGCAACATCAATATTTTCCCGGATGTGAGTCTGTGGCGTTACGCCAACATCGCCAAAAATCCGGATCTTGAGGCCGTGCAACGCTTCATCCTCGAAGGCGAACGTGCCACCTGGCCGCGTCTTGAAATGATCCGTACGCAAACCATGATCAGCTCGACATTGGATCGTTGCGTGGATCGTTTGGAACGCGAACACGAAAGCGAAAAAGTTGTGGGCTTGCCGAATAAGCCGGGCTTGCGAGTGGTGAGACAGCGAGACAATAAAGTTTGATGCGCAATAAAAAACCCGCCACGAATGGCGGGTTTTTTATTTGCCGCGATTGCGCTACTGAATCACTTTAGCCGGCACGACAGGCAATGAGATGCTGGAAGGATGCTCGGCATCGCTGTGAATGGTCAGAACTCCCGCTACCAACTGCACAAGATTCGGCAATGGCGGCAGCCCATGTGGGAAATCGCTGGCGCCGACTGAGACACGCAGTGAGTGACCTTTCTTGATCAGCGCGCTGGTTGGAAAAATCTCAACTTGCACTTCGACCAGATTGCCACTGCCCACAGGCAGAACCGCGTCCTGCGTGAACTTGTGCCAAGGCTGAACCATCTTGCCGCCGATGTAGCGTGAGCGTGAAGCATCTACTGCACGCATCGATGCGGTTTGTATGCCATTGGTCAGAGCTAAAGAACCGCCGCTGTTATCGATGTCGTCGACACGCACCACGACGCCTGCATCAGCCGCTGTGGTGGAGATCCACAGGTTCGCCATTAACGGACCATTGATATAGAAATCTTCGGTCATTGGCGCGGTGTCATAGACCACTTCAAGCGCCTGCGCGAGGCTGTCATCTGAGAAGCATGACAATGGCAATGCGCCTAAAAGACCTGCGGTCCACTGCGATGTGCTTGAGGTACAAATGCCATTGAGTGGCTGTTGCAGAACAACATTCGAAGTTTCATTTGCAGCTGGCTTTTCTGCGGTCAGGCTCTTGTCACCGCGCAGATAGAGTTGCTCAACTTTGGCTTGTGGGTGCGGCCAGTCTTTGGAAGTGACGTAATGTCCTTCTCCCCAAACGTACTGCGTTACATTGGGCAGATTGCCTGCACCAACGTTCATACCTTTAACGTATTGATCGAACCATTGCAGCGCGATGTGATCAATCGATGGAACGCCGTCGGCTGGAAGGCCAGCGCCCATTGCGGCATCAACGTGCGTCCAAGGGCCGATTAGTAGTTTGGTTGTGGTGTGTCCTTTCAGCGCATCGTAAAGCTGCGGTTCGCCGCGCTGAAAAATATCGTGCAAGCCACCAACGATAAACGTCGGCACTTTAATTTGGTCTGCAAATTCAACAGGTGAACGCACGCGCCAGAAAGGACCGTCGTAAACTGTATTGGGATCGCCGATCACTGCATTGAGCAGCGTTGGCACTTGGAAGTTGGTCACTGCAGCCAAAATGTGCGTTAGCTGTGTGTCTAGGAAAAGTTGTGGATCGTTATAGAACGTCGTATCGATTGCGCTCAGGCCTGTAACCAACAGCAGCCACAGTGGAATGAATCCAACATTGGTCTGGCCGCCTGCAAAAACGATATCGCGATAGCTGTC